>JBGGNG010000059.1:0-32681 GCA_041287635.1 Actinomycetota bacterium
GTAGTGCGGGCCCCTGTTCGAACCGTTCGTGAGGCCCGCCGTGTCGCCACCGCCCACCTGAGCGATGCCGCAGTAGACGGTCGCGTCGGCCCAGATCACGTACTTGCGGTCGCTACCGTTCAGCCCCGACGCGCGGAGTTCGGTGATCGTGTTCGACAGGGTGTCGTCACCGGTGGATGAGAGCACGACGTGTGCGACGTCGAGCACACAATCGGATGACGTTGCGAACCGGATGTGTCGCTCGCCGCCCGTCTCGGCGGCGCTGTGGTTCACGACCGTGTCCATCTGGCCGGCCCACGTCGCGATCAGCGGCGCGATGTCGGCGAAGCGGTCGGGGCGGTCGCTCGCCACGGCGTACACCGCCTGCACCCTCGAGCCGTCGGCGCCGTTGCCCGTGCACCAGACGCCGCTCGTGCCGATCTCATCGGTCACCTGCTGCGTGGTCTCGGTGATGTCGGCGACCGTGCGTCGCTCCGTAACGTCGATGCCGCCCGGCGCCGGATCGGGCCCGTGGGTGCATGCCGCACCGCGTTCGCCCAACTCGATCCGGTACTGACCCGCGCAGGCGCCGTTCGCCTTCCGCTCGAGACCCTCGAACACCAGCCCCTTTGCCTTGTCCGAGCGCTGGTGCCGAGGCTCTCGAGCCCCTCCCGTCGTCGCGATGCCTGCGATCACGAGCGTGACCGCCAACCCCGCGAGCCAGATCCGACGTCCCATCGATCCCCCTCAGCCGATCCGCGGTGCGAGCGATAGCCCGTACCTGCCTTCGGGTATCGGCACGGAGACCGGTCTCGCCTGAATCACACGGTGTAGGGCCGGCGGATGATTTCACGGGGCCCATGCGGGGGACGCCGTTCGGTATCCCTCTGCGCAGGAGGCGGTTCGGCGCTCACGGTCGCGCCGAGGGCCGGCGGTCCCTACGTTGCGACCAAGGAAGCGGTCAAGTTTCGTGCAGGTGGAGACCGATGTTGGAGATGAGCTGTCTCGGGAGGGCATCATGGCCGACGACATCGTGAACCACCGATCCGACCCGTTGCTGGATGGTGCGCTCGAGCGCTTCGAGCGGGCCGAAGCCGAGTTGGAGGAGACCGACGAACGGCGGCGCCGGCTCGCCGACGAGGCCGCACGGGCCGCCGCCGAGCTCGAGTCGACGCTCGACGAGGCGATCAGGAAGTCGATCGGCGAGCGTGACCGGCTCGAGGAGGAGCTCGCCGTCGTCGCCGACCACATCTCTCGGCTCGAGTCGATCCGTGCACGATCGGCCGGCCGGAACGGAAGGGTCACCGTCACCGCCGCCCCGCAGCTCAGCGAAATGGGTGAGGAAGGCTCTCTCGCGGTCGGAGAAAGAGCCGAGACGGATGAATCGGCCGATTACGTGAGCCGCTGGTCGGAGCTCACGAAGTCGCGGGACGGGGACACGGCGCTCTCATCGTGATCTGACCACCGATTTGTCTACCGACCGGTAGACAAGGCATAATCTGCCGCATGGTAGAGAGCGAGGCCCGCCCACCCGCGTCGTCCTCGATCGTCGAAGCCCTCTCCGGCAAGACGATGTTGCTCACCGGGGTGACCGGCTTCCTCGCGCAGGTCGTCTTCGAACGCCTCCTGGCCGACTTCCCCGAGACCCGCGTGGTCCTGCTGGTGCGGAGCCAGACCGGGACCACGAGCCGCGAGCGCGTCGAGTACCTCTTCCGCAAGCCCGCGTTCGACACGCTGCGTGAGCGGGTGGGCGAGACGGGCATGATGGCGATGCTGGACGAGCGCGTCGAGGTGATCGACGGCGACTTCAGCCGCGGCAAGCCCGAGATCCCGGCCGGCATCGACGTCGCGATGCACTCCGCGGCGACGGTCAGCTTCGATCCCCCGATCGACGAGGGGTTCATGACGAACCTGCAGGGGGCGATGAACCTCTACGGTGGGGTGATCGCGAGCGGCTCGACCCCGGCGCTGGTGCACGTGTCGACCGCGTACGTCGCCGGGGTGCAGAAGGGTGTGATCCCGGAGGGACCGCTCGAGCATCGGGTCGACTACATGCTCGAGCTCGAGCTGGCGCTGGCCGCTCGCAAGGACGTGGAAGCGGCCAGCCGCAAGCCCGAGATGCTGAACGCATTCATGGATCTGGCGCGTGACGAGCACTCCCGCGCCGGGCCCACGACCGTCGCCGACGACGCGGAGGAACGGCGCCAGAAGTGGGTGACGAAGCGACTCGTCGAGTACGGACGTACCCGCGCCCGCTCGCTCGGGTGGCCCGACGTCTACACGTTCACGAAGGCGATGGGCGAGCGGGCGGTCGAGGAGCTCGCCGCTGAGGCGAACCTGCCGCTCAGCATCGGGCGCCCGTCGATCATCGAGTCGGCCTACGCCCACCCGTCCCCTGGGTGGATCGACGGGTTCAAGATGGCCGACCCGATCATCCGGGCGTACGGGCTGGGGCAGATCCCCGAGTTCCCGGGCATCCCCGAAGGCATCATCGACATCATCCCGGTCGACTTCGTCGTGAACGCGTTGCTCGCAGTCGCGGCGAACCCGCCGCCGGCCGGCGAGGTTCATCACTACAACGTGAGCTCGGGCTCGCGGAACCCGCTGCGGTTCTTCGAGCTGTACGAATGGATCCGCGCCTACTTCGAGGAGCATCCGTTGCCCGAACGCGGCCGAGGCGAGCACAAGGTCCCCGAGTGGGACTTCCCGGGCAACCTCACCGTGGAACGCATGCTGCGGCGGGCCGAGCGCCTCACCGACATCGCGGAGCAGGTCGTGACCCACCTGCCGAAGTCGAAGGCGATGCGCGACGCCGTGCGTCGCGTCGATCGCGACAAGGCCCGCGTCGATTTCGTGAAGCGCTACAGCGACCTCTACGGCATGTACACCGAGACCGAGGTCGTCTACACCGACGACCGCACGCTCGCGCTCTTCGAGTCGCTGAGCGCCGAGGACAAGGCGACGTTCCCGTTCGACGCGGCGATGGTCGACTGGAAGTACTACCTGCAGGACGTGCACTCGCCGGCCGTGACCCAGTCGTTGCGGGAGCTCTCGAAACGCGATCGCGAGCGACCGACCGTGACGATCCGCGAGCGTGAGGAGCCGGTGCTCGCGCTGTTCGACATGGAAGGCACGATCATCTCGTCGAACGTGGTCGAGAGCTACGTGTGGGCCCGCATGGCAGACCTCACCCCCGAGGAGTGGCCGCGCGAGCTCGCGAGCGTGTTCGGCCGCATCCCGGGTTACCTGCAGATCGACCGGCGCGATCGCGGCGACTTCCTGCGCTCGTTCTTCCGGCGGTACGAGGGCGCGAGCGTCGAGGGCATCGACCGACTCGTGTCGGGCCATGTCGCCGAGTTCATGCTGCAGAAGGCGAGCGCGGCGGCGATCCGGCGCATCCGGGAGCACCGCGCCGCCGGGCATCGCACGATCTTGATCACCGCGGCCGCCGAGGCGTTCGTGCGACCGCTGTCACCGCTGTTCGACGTGGTGATCGGCGCTGAGCTCGAGGAACGCGACGGCCGGTACACCGGATTCATGTCTGCCCCGCCGCTGGTGGGCGAGGCGCGCGCCGCGTGGCTCCGTCGGTACGCCCTGCTGGAAGGCATCGAACTGAGGCACTCCTACGCCTACGCCGACTCGTACTCCGACCTGCCCCTGCTGCGGGCGGTGGGCAACCCGGTCGCGGTGTCTCCCGATGCGTCGCTCTACCGCTACGCGCGCCGCCGCCGCTGGCCGATCGAGGAATGGGGCATGACCAAGGGCATGCCACGGGTGCGTTTCCCCCGGCCGGCGGTGCGCACGTGAGGGCGGTGAGGCGGTAGATGGCGCTCGCGCTCGAGTACTTCCGGTCGATGCCGCGCTACGTCGGATCCAAGGTCGCCGGGCGTCGTGTGCCGGGCCTGGTGGCCGGCGGGCCGCTCGCGCCGCTCCGCCTCGCGACCCAGCCCGATCCACAACCGCGGGGCGATGGGTGGGCGCGCCTGAAACCGACGTTGACCGGCATCTGCGGCAGCGACCTGTCCACGATCGCCGGCGAGTCGTCGTTCTACTTCTCACCGCTCGTCTCGATGCCGTTCGTGCCGGGGCACGAGGTCGTGGGCGAGCTGCTCGACGACTGTGGCGATCACGCGGCGGGGCAGCGGGTGACCCTGTCGTCCGTGCTCGGTTGCGCGGCACGCGATCAGGCCGAGCTCTGTGAGCACTGCGCCGCAGGGGAGTACGGACGGTGTGACCGCGTCACGGTCGGTTCCTTGAAACCAGGCTTGCAGACGGGGTTCTGCTCGAGCACCGGTGGCGGATGGAGCCGCATGATGCTCGCCCACCGGTCGCAGCTGTGGGCCGTCCCTGACGGCATCGACGATCGCGTCGCGGTCTTGATCGAACCGCTCGCGACCGCGATCCACTCGGTCTTCCGCGCTCGTATCCCCGAGGGCGCCGACGTGCTCGTCGTCGGCTCGGGCACGGTCGGCCTGCTCACGCAGGTCGCGCTCCGCCGGTTCGCGCAGCCGGGGCGCGTGATCGTGGCCGCGAAGCACACGGCACAGCGGGCGGCCGCGAAGATGGCCGGTGCCGACGAGGTCGTGCGCCCGGAGCACGCGCTCAAGGCGGTTCGCCGTGTCGGACACGCCGTGAAGCTGAGGCCCGAACGCGGCCAGGAGTTCCTGCTGGGCGGCGCCGACGTGGTATTCGAGTGCACCGGTTCGAGACGCGCGCTCGACATGGCGCTGCGAACCACGAAAGCTGGAGGACGGGTCGTCGTAAGCGGCATCCCCGCGGGCGGCGCCGATCTCACGCCGTTGTGGTTCCGCGAGCTCGAGCTCGTGGGCGCCTATACCACCGGCATGGAGGACACCGACGGTGGTCGTCGCCACTCGTTCGCGCTCGCGCTCGAGCTGGCCAGCCAGATCGGCCCGATGCTCGCGCCAATGGTCGGTGCGACCTATCCGCTCGCGCGGTGGCGCGACGCGATCGATCACGCGATGTCGGCCGGCCGGCTCGGCACGTTCAAGGTGGCCTTTGCGCCGCAAGAGAGCTCGCATGCGGCTTCGGCCGCGATCGAACCCACGACCTAGGAGACGACCGAGATGCCCAGACCCGGATTCGTGCTGCAGGTGGACGAGCGGACGCCCCCGCTGCTCGTCCACGAGGGCGAGGGCTACCGCATGCAGAAGTTCCCGTTGGGGACGCGGGTCGTCTATCCTCCTGATCCGCTTCCCGGGGTTCGCGACGTGCCGGCCGCCGTGCGTCACGCACTGCTGAACCCCGTCGGAGACTCGAAACCGCTTCCCGAGCTGCTCTTCTCGGGCATGAAGCTCACGATCGCGATCGACGACATCTCGATCCCGTTGCCGCCGATGCGCACGCCAGACATCCGCCAACCGATCCTCGAGCACGTGATCGAGCTCGCCGCCCGCGAGGGCGTCGAGGACGTCGAGCTGATCATCGCCACCGCGTTGCACCGGCGCATGACCGGGGCGGAGATCCGCCGCGCCGTCGGCGAGCGCGTGTATCGCTCGTTCTACCCGGAGCGGCTGAAGAACTTCGACGCCGAGGACCCTCACGGCCTCACCCACATCGGCGTGACCGACGAAGGTGAGGACGTCGAGATCTCCGCGCGGGCCGCCGAGAGCGACCTGATCGTCTACGTGAACATCAACCTGGTGGCGATGGACGGCGGCCACAAGTCCGTCGCCGTTGGCCTCGCCGGATACAAGAGCCTGAAGCATCACCACAACGTGCACACGATGCTGCACTCGAAGTCGTACATGGACCCCCGAGAGGGCCACAGCGCGATCAACGACTCGGTGAATCGCATGGGCCGGGTGCTGAAGGACGCGGGGGTCAAGGTCTTCCAGATCGAGACCACGGTGAACTCCGACACGTTCCCGTCGAACCTCGGCTTCCTCAACAAGCGCGAGTGGGAGTGGAGCGCATCGGACCAGGGCCTGATGATGGCCGCGAAGAAGGCCAACGACTTGGCGCCGCCGCGCGTTCGCCGCGAGTTCTTCCGCCGCATCGAGGCGCCGTACAAGCTCACGGGCGTGAACGCCGGCGAGGTCGAGGCGGTGCACGAGCGCACCCTCGCGAACCTGCACCGCCAGCAGCTCGTCGAGGTGCAGGGCCAGGCCGACGTGCTGATCATGGGCGTGCCCTACCTGGGGCCCTACAACGTGAACTCGATCCTGAACCCGATCCTCGTGCACTGCCTCGGGCTCGGCTACCTGTTCAACATGTATCGCAACAAGCCGCTCGTGAAGCAGGGCGGCGTGATCATCCTGCACCACCCCGTGCCGTGGGAGTTCCACTCGATCCACCACCCGAGCTACATCGATTTCTTCGAGGAGGTCCTCGCCGAGACCACCGATCCGAAGACGATCGAGTCGAAGTTCGAGGAGCGGTACGCCACCGACCCGTGGTACGTGCACCTCTACCGGACGAGCAACGCGTACCACGGCGTGCACCCGTTCTACATGTGGTACTGGGGCGCCCACGGCCGCGACCACGCCGGCGACGTGATCTTCGTGGGCGGGAACCCGTCGAGCGTCGCGCGTCTGGGATACCGGCGCGCCGACTCGATGCGCGACGCGCTCGAGATGGCCAAGGACACGGTCGGGGCGTCGCCGACGATCACGTACTTCCATGCGCCGCCCGTGATGATCGCGGACGTCCGATGAGGGCCCGAGCGATGGGGGTGCTCGAGCACCGAGGGGGAAGTGCATGAGCCTGCGCGGCGAGCTGAAGACGATGGCGGAGGGGTTCCGTTGGGGCCGTCGTCCGATGGTGCCGCGCAGTGCCGAGCCGCACACCCCCCCGCGCGAGGACCCGATCTTCCCGACCGATTGGGCCCGCACGGGGGCCGGCACGGCCACCCGGCTCGTGATCCTGAACGTGGGCCTCGGTCCGCTACTGCGCAGCCAGGTCGCGCTGCGCGTGTACGGCTTGGAGCACCTTCGGGCCTTGGACGGCGGGGTGATCTTCTTCTCGAACCACTCGAGCCACCTCGACGCCACGATCATCATGACCGCCCTGCCCGAGCGGTGGCAGGAGAAGACCGCGGTGGGCGCGGCTCGCGACTACTTCTTCGACGTGTGGTGGCGCGCCGCCTTCACGGCGCTCACCTACGGCGCGTTCCCGATCGACCGCTCGCGCGGCGCACGCAACGCCGTCACGAAGGCGCGGGAGCTGCTCGACGATGGGTGGAGCCTCGTCGTCTTCCCCGAGGGCACGCGCTCGCCCGACGGGCACGCGAAGCGATTCCGTCACGGCACGGCGCGGTTGTGCATCGAGGCGGGGGTCGGCGCCGTCCCGATCGGCATCCGCGGGGCGTACCAAGCGATGCCGAAGGGGCGCTGGTGGCCACGCGCTGGACGTCCGCCGGTGCGCGTGCGCATCGGAGCGCCGCTGTTCCCCGAGGAAGGCGAGACGCACCAGGCGTTCACCGCGCGCATGACCCAGGCGGTGGCCGAGCTGCTCGACGAGGACCGCACCACCTGGTGGGAGGCGCTGCAGCGCGCGGAGCGTGGTGAAACGCCGCCCCCGTACGGCCCGAGCGGCCCCGAGTGGTTGAAGCGCTGGGAGGGCACCCGCCCGATCGAGCGCCGTGGCAGCCGGAAGACCTGGGAGTAGCTCGTGCCCCGCACCGGCGGTGAGCAACGGCGCACGACGATCGTCGCCGAGGCGATCCACCAGTTCGGCCGCGATGGCTACAAGGGCGCGAGCATCGAGAGCATCGCGACCGCGGTCGGCGTGCGCAAGCAGACGCTGCTGTACTACTTCCCGAACAAGGAGGCGTTGCTCGAGGCGTGCCTCGTGGCCGCCGGGGAACGCCTCGGCGCGACGATCGCCGCCGCGCTCGAGGGCAAGGAGACCTACTGGGATCGTGCCGAGGCGGTGATCCACGGGGTCTTCGGCCTCGCCGCGGAGTGGCCCGAGTTCCCGATGTTCGTGCGAGAGGCGGCCCGGCTCGGCCCGACTGCGTTCGACCGATTCGCCGATGTGCTCGACCCTCTGCGCCGCCGAGCGATCGGGTTCCTGCAGGACGGCATGGACTCAGGCGAGATCCGCAAGCAGGATCCGGCGATGCTGCTGTTCACGTTGTACACGGCGGTCGTCGGCTCGCTCACCGAGGCGAGCGTGCTGAACGCCGTGGTCGGGTCCGATACGGGCCAGGCGTCGTTGCGCCGCCGTGAGCGTGAGGTGCTCCTGTTCGTTCGTGCCGCACTGCGCCCGACCGACTGACCTCTCCGATTGTCGGGCGGGCCTCCGTGTCGCAGGATGCGTGCGTGGACATCCGGGACGAACGCCGCGACGTGACCGCCCTGTTCGCCGACCTCGTCGGCTCGACGGCCCTCGGTGAGCGGCTCGACCCCGAGGAACTCAAGCTCGTGGTCGGCGATGCCGTCGCTCGCATGGTCATGGCGGTCGAGGCGTTCGGGGGCACCGTGAAGGACCTCGCCGGCGACGGTGTCCTCGCGCTCTTCGGCGCGCCGACCGCGCATGAGGACGACGCCGAGCGCGCGGTCCGCGCGGGTCTGCGCATCGTCGACGACATCGCCACGTTCGGGCGAGAGGTTGCCGAAGGGTGGGGTGTCGACGCCCTCAACGTGCGGATCGGCATCAACACGGGACCCGTCATCACGGGGGCGATCGGCGCCGGCGACCGGGTCGAGTTCGCGGCGCTGGGCGACGCGGTGAACGTGGCCGCCCGCCTGCAGTCGCACGCCCACCCGGGCTCCGTGCTCGTCGGGCAGGCGACGCAGCAGGTCGTCGTCGACCGGTTCGCGTGGAGCGCGGACCGTGCGTTCGAGCTGAAGGGGAAGTTGGAGCCCGTGACCGCGTTCACAGTCGAGGGTGTCGCCGACGGCACCCGCGTCCGCACCGACCCGGGCGTGGAGCCGCGCATGATCGGGCGCGACCTCGAGCTCGCGCGTCTGCGAACGGCGGTCGAGGGGGTCGCCGCCGGAGCCGGTGGTGTCGTGTTCGTCACGGGCGAGCCGGGGATCGGCAAGACCCGGATGGTCCACGAGCTCCGTCGGGCGTTCGGCGCCGAGACCCCCGAGCACGGGCGCGCGCTGTGGCTGGAGGGCCGCTGCGTGAGCTACGGGGGCTCGATCCCGTACTGGCCGTTCCGCGACCTGCTTCGGTCGTGGCTCGGCGTCGGCGACGACGAACCCGAGCTGCGCGTGCGTGTCGCGCTCCGTCGCCAGGTCGACCGCCTCACCGGGCTGCATCCGGACGAGCTCGTCCCGTACCTGTCCGCCCTGCTCGGGCTCTCCCCGGCGCCCGGGGAGGCCGGGCGGCTCGACGAGCTCTCACCGGAGGCGCTGCAGTACAGAACGTTCGAGGTCGTCAGGGCGACGCTCCGCCGACTCGCGGAGGACGGTCCCGTCGCCGTCGCGCTCGAGGATCTGCATTGGGCGGATGCGACCTCGATCCAGCTGCTGCAGGAGCTGATCGCGGACACCGAGACCGGCGCCCTGCTCGTCGTGTGCACGCTCCGTCCGGAACGCGACCACGGCGCGTGGCGGCTGAAGGAGGACGTCGCCCGCACGCTGCCGCACCGCTTCCACGAGGTGGAGCTCGAGGCGCTGTCGGGCGACGCCGGGCGGGAGCTGCTCACGGC
The DNA here is from genome assembly GCA_041287635.1 of Actinomycetota bacterium. Classification (GTDB taxonomy): domain Bacteria; phylum Actinomycetota; class UBA4738; order UBA4738; family HRBIN12; genus JAOUEA01. The sequence goes on from JBGGNG010000059.1 coordinate 9,605, forward strand.
GCTCGTCGGACGAGACACGCTCCCCGGCCTGGTGGAGCGTCAGATCCTGGAGCCGGCCGAGGGGAACCCGTTCTTCCTCGAGGAGCTGGTCCGGTCGATGGTCGACGCGGGCGCGCTCGTCGCCGAGGGCGGCGGATGGCGGTTCGACCATGCGGTCGACCTGCAGGTCCCTCCGACCGTCGAGAAGGTGATCCTGGCTCGGATCGACCGGCTGCCACCGGCGTCCTACGAAGCCGTCGTGTCTGCCTCGGTGATCGGGCGGTCCTTCAGCCTGCCGTTGCTGCAGGCGGTCGCGTCAGGCGACGACGTCCGCGCGGCTCTCGGCGAACTGATGCGGGTCGACCTCGTGCGCGAGGGCCGGCGATGGCCGGACCCCGAGTACCGCTTCACGCACGCCCTGATCCAGGAGACGGCCTACCGCACGCTCGTCGCGGACGATCGATCCAGGCTCCATCGAAGGGCGGCCGCATGGCTGGAGCAGCACCACGCCGGTAGGGAAGCCGACGTCGCCGGCCTGCTCGCCCACCACTGGCTCGGGGCCGAAGACGAGGACCAGGCCGTGCGGTACCTCACGGTCGCGGGCGATCAGGCGCGCCAGGACTACGCCCTCGACGAGGCGATCGCGTACTACCGGGAACTGTTGCCCTTGCTCGATCGCCGTGGTGAGCGCCAGGAGAGCGCACTCGTGCTCTTCAAGCTCGCGCTGGCCCTGCACATGTCGTTGCGCTTCGCGGAGGCCAACGACACGTATCAGCGAGCGTTCGTCCATTGGACCCCTCCGCCGGTGCCGGAACGGGTTCCCCAGGCGCAGCTGCGGGTCGCATCGAGCTTCCTCCCCGACGACGCCGACCCACGCTCGGCGATCGCGTGGCCGAACATCCAGCTCTGCATGCAGCTGTTCGACCGGCTCGTGGAGCAGTGGCCGGAGCGCACGATCGTGCCGTCGCTCGCCGAGCGCTGGGAGATCGCCGCCGACGGCCTGCGATACGTCTTCCATCTGCGCGAGGGACTCACATGGTCCGACGGTCGGCCGCTCACGGCGCACGACGTGGAGTTCGGCATCAAGCGGGTGCTGAACCCTGAGGCGCCGGGCTCATCGGTCGCGATCTACTTCGTGCTGGAGGGCGGTCAGGAGTACTACCTCGGTGAGCAGCCCGACGCGTCGGCGATCGGCGTGCGGGCGCTCGACGACCGCACCGTCGAGTTCCGCCTCGCCGCTCCCGCGCCGTACTTCATGAGCGTGATGAATCGGCCCGATGGCGGACCGCAACCCCGGCACGCGATCGAGGCGTCGGGCGATGCCTGGACGGAGCCGGGGAAGCAGGTCGTCTCCGGCGCGTTCCGCGTGACGGGGGGCGATGCAGGCGGCCTCGTGCTCGAGCGACGGCCGGACGCCGCTGCCCCGCGTGTCGGCAACGTCGCTCGGGTCGAGTACCGGGCATCCCGCATCGCCGAGGCCCTGAGTGCCTACGACCGCGACGAGCTGGACATGATCACCGCTCGCTACACGCCGCGGCTCGCCGACCTCGTGCAACGCCATCTGCCCGACGCGAAGGTGGGCCAAGCCGGGTGGTCCGGCTACCTCGCGTTCGATCACACGACCACGATCGGATCGAACCTCGAGCTGCGGCGTGCGCTCGCGCACGCGATCGATCGCGATGCGCTCGCCGCCGCGATGCCCGCCAACATGGTGGTGGCGACGGGCGGGATCGTGCCGCCGGCCCTGCAGGGCCACACCCCCGAGATCTCGCTGCGGTACGACGCCGACGAGGCCAGGGCCTGCCTCGCTCGCTCGGGACACGCCGGCCCGCTCTCGATCGCGGGGCTCGACGACGACGAGCCGATCCTCGACCCGGTCGTGAACGGCTGGCGTTCCATCCTCGGTCTTCAGGTCGACCGGGTCGAGTGGTCGCTCGACGACATCGCGACGATGGATGCCCCCAGCGAGCAGTCGCCGATCTACTTCACCGGATGGCTGCCGGGGTACGCCGACCCTGAGTACTTCCTGCGGCTGTTGTTCCACTCCCAGAGCCGCACGAACGAGGGTGGTTTCGACCACCCACCGTTCGACGAGCTGATCGAACAGGCCCGTCAGGAACGCAGCGACCGCGGGCGCCTGGCGCTCTTCCACGACGCCGATCGCATGGCTGTCGTCGACCGTGTTGCGGTGATCCCGCTCGTGTACGGCCGGAGCCTCGCGGTGCTCAAGCCGTTCGTGCACGGGTGGTGGGAGTTCGGCAAGACGTCGGCGAACTTCGCCGACCTCATCGTCGATCCGTAGGCTCGACCGGGGTTCAGTCGACCGACGGGAACGCGTCGTCGGCGAAGGAACGCAGCACGTGCTCGGCGCCCGCCTCCCGGAGATGGTCGACCGAGTACTCCCCGGTCGCGACGCCGACCGCGATCGTGCCCGCGCCGTGCGCCGCCTCGATGTCGCGTGGTGTGTCGCCCACGACGATCACCTCGGCCGGGTCGATCGCGTGACCCGAGAGGGCCTCCGCTCGCGCGATCGCCGCCGTGGTGAGGTCGCTGCGCACCGACGAATCGCTGCCGTACCCACCGAACAGGAAGAACCGCCCCAGCCGGGCGCGGGAGATCTTGATGTGCGCCGCGCCCTCGATGTTCCCCGTCACGAGCCCGAGGAGCGTGCCGGCGTCGACGAGCCGCTCGAGCAGGTCGTGCACGCCGGGCATCACACGGTATCCGGGCGACTCCTGGACCTCGACCGGCAGCCGGAGCACGTACCGCATCATCAGCCGGATCACCTCGTCGGTCGTGGGCTCGCGCCCCATCGTGCCCTCGAACGTCTCCCGCGCGACGACCGGGTCGGTCATGCCGACCTCACTGAACCTGCGGATATCGCCGTCGACCCCGAACGCCTCGCGGAACGCGTACGACCAGCTGCGGCCACCGGCCCCGCCGGTATCAATCAGCGTGCCGTCGACATCGAAGAGCACGACCCGTCGCTGGGCCATCGCTCAACGCCTCCGCAGTGCCGCGCGCGCCGGCCCACCGTCGCCGTCGACGAGGCGCAATGGCATCACGACCAGGTCGTGCTTGCCCTGCTCGACGTGGCCGAGGTCGAGGCCTTCGAGGATCACGACGTCGTTCGAGAGCAGGGTCACGTGCGTGGGGTGTCCCTCGGAGCCACGGCCTTCGATGCCGAGGAAATCGATGCCGACCAGCCGGAGTCCGTGTTCGACGAGCCAGCGCGCGCCGTCGCCGCTCACGCTCACGTACGCCTCGGGGAACTCCGACGGCATCGAGCGCCACAGCTCGGAGTTGTCGGTGCGCAGCAGCAGGCGCTCGGTGCCGGCCGGCACGTCGAGCGCGTCGAGGTCGTCGGCACCGAGCGCGCCACCGCGGCCGGTCGCGTCGGCCACCCAGCATGGACCGATCAACACGTCGAGCGGCACGCCGTCGATGCCGGCCGCTCCCTCGACGAAGTGCACCGGTGGATCGACATGCGTGCCGGAGTGGGTGCCGAGGTGCAGCTCGCTCACGTTCGCGCCGTCTCCCGAGGCGATGCGCTGGTTCGGGAGCAGCGCCACGGAAGGGTTCCCCGGCCACGTCAGCAGCGCGGGCGAGATCGGCAGGGAGACATCGATCCATCCCGTGGGCGCGCCACCGCGCGACTCGCTCACGTGTGCTGCACCCCCGCCGGCCGTGTGCGCAGGTGCCAGGCGTGTGGCTCGATCAGCTCGTCGGACTGCGCCGGGCCCCACGATCCTCGCTTGTAGAAGAAGAGCGGCGCGGGATGCTCGAGGATCGGTGTCACGATCTCCCAGGCCCGCTCGACGCCGTCCTCGCGGGTGAACAGCGTGTGGTCGCCGGTCATGGCATCGTGGAGCAGCCGCTCGTACGCCTCGGCGAGCGCGTTCGTGAACGACCGGTCGTAGTCGAAGTCCATCCGCACGGTCTGCAGCTCGTACCCCGGTCCGGGGATCTTCGCCTGGAACGCGAGCGAGATGCCCTCGTCGGGCTGCACTCTGATCGTGAGGTGGTTCGACGGGATGTGGTGGATCTCGAGCTCGCGGAACAACACGTCGGGCGCCTGCCGGAAGTAAACCGCGATCTCGGTGTTCCGCTCCGGCAGCTCCTTGCCGTGGCGCAGGTAGAACGGCACGCCGTCCCAGCGCCAGTTGTCGATCCAGAGCTTGGCCGCCACGAACGTCTCGGTCTGGCTCTTCGGGTCGACGCCGTCCTCCTTGCGGTACCCGTCGTACTGACCACGCACGACGTCGCCCGGGTCGATCGGCCGCACGGCCTTCAGGAGCTTCACCTTCTCGTCACGGAACGCCTCGGCCTCGAGCGAGCGCGGCGGCTCCATCGCGAGGAACGCCATCACCTGCAGCATGTGGTTCTGCAGCAGATCCCGGATCGCGCCCGCGTGCTCGTAGTAGCCGGCGCGCCCTTCGACGCCGATCGACTCGGCCACCGTGACCTGCACGTGGTCGACGGCGTCGCGGTTCCACACACGCTCCCAGATCGAATTCGCGAAACGGAAGACCACGAGGTTCTGCACGGTCTCCTTGCCGAGGTAGTGATCGATGCGGAACAACTGGTGCTCGTCGAAGGCCGTGTGGATCTCGGCCGAGAGCGCCTTGGCCGAGTCGAGGGAGTGCCCGAACGGCTTCTCCACCACGATGCGCGAGTTCGCGGTGTTCGCTCCGATCGAGGCGAGGCTCTTCACGATCGTCGGGAACGTCGACGGCGGCACGGCGAGGTAGAACAGGCGGCCGTCCTGCGCGCCGAGGTCGCGATCGGCATGCTCCAGCGCTTGCTTCAGACTTCCGATCGCGGCATCATCGTCGAACGTGCCGGAGATGAACGAGAGGGAACCGGCGAACCGGGTCCAGACATCCTCGTCGAGCGGCGTGCGCGAGTAGGTCTCGACCGACTCCCGGGCATGCTGTCGGAACGCCTCGTCGTCCCACGTATCCATCGCGAAGCCGATCACGCAGTGCCGCTCGGGGAGCAGGCCCGCGACCGCAAGGTTGTAGAGGGCGGGGATCACCTTCTTCTTCGCGAGGTCGCCGCTCGCGCCGAAGAGGACGATCGCCTGGGGGTTCGGTGGTCGCAACGCCATCGATCAGCCCTCCTCGAGATCGCGCAGCCGACGGTAGCGGCCGATCAGCCCGAGTGTCGACGGGTCGTGTGAGCCGGCGACCGGATCGGTGTCGGCCTGCAGCTCGGGTAGCACCCTCAGCGCGAGCGACTTCCCGAGTTCCACGCCCCACTGGTCGAACGAGTCGATGTGCCAGATCGTGCCCTTCGTGAACACCTCGTGCTCGTACGTCGCGATCAGCTGCCCGAGCGTTCGTGGCGTGAGCGCCCGCGCGAGGATCGTCGACGTCGGATGGTTCCCGGCGAACGTGCGCGCGGCGACCTGGTGCGCGGGCACCCCTTCCGCCTCGACCTGCTCGCGCGACTTGCCGAACGCGAGGGCCTCCGTCTGCGCGAAGAAGTTCGCCATCAGCAGGTCGTGATGGCCGGGCACGGCATCGGTGGGCTGCGCGAAGCCGATGAAGTCGGCCGGTGCGAGCCGCGTGCCTTGATGCAGGAGTTGGTAGTAGGCGTGCTGGCCGTTCGTGCCCGGAGTGCCCCACACGATCTCGCCGGTGTCGTAGGTGACCGGATCGCCGTCGAGGTCGACCGACTTGCCGTTCGATTCCATCTCGAGCTGCTGCAGGTAGTCGGCGAACGCCGACAGGTGGTGGCTGTACGGCAGGATGGCCTTCGTCTGCGCTCCCAGGAACGTCGCGTACCAGACCCCGAGCAGGCCCATCAACACCGGGACGTTCCGCTCGAGTGGCTCGGTCCTGAAGTGCTCGTCGATGTCGTGGAACCCGGCGAGCATCGCTCGGAAGGCGTCGGGGCCGATCGCGATCATCAGCGAGAGCCCGATCGCGGAGTCCATCGAGTAGCGGCCACCGACCCAGTCCCAGAACCCGAACATGTTCGCGGGGTCGATGCCGAAGGCTCCGACCTTCTCCTCGGCGGTCGAGACCGCCACGAAGTGGCGCGAGACCGCGCGATCGTCGCCGAGCCGGGCGACCAGCCAATCCCGCGCGCTGCCCGCGTTCGTGAGCGTCTCGATCGTGCCGAACGTCTTCGACGAGATGATGAACAGCGTCGTCGCCGGGTCGAGGTCGCGCGTGGCCTCGGCGATGTCGGCACCGTCGACGTTCGAGACGAAGCGGTAGGTCATCGAGCGGTCGATGTGGTCACGCAACGCCTCCACCGCCATCTTCGGCCCGAGGTCGCTGCCGCCGATGCCGATGTTCACCACGGCGCGCATCCGCTCGCCGGTGTGGCCCGTCCAGTCACCCGATCGCACGCGCTCGGCGAACGCGCCCATGCGATCGAGGACCTCGTGCACCTCGGGCACGACGTCGCGTCCGTCGACCTCGATGCGCGTCCCGCGCGGGGCGCGCAGGGCCACGTGCACGACGGCGCGATCCTCCGTGACGTTGATCCGCTCGCCGGCGAACATCGCCTCGATGCGCTCACGCAGGCCCGCTCGGCGGGCGAGCGCCAGGAGCAACTCGATCGTCTCGTCGGTCACCACGTGCTTCGAGTAGTCGAGGAAGAGGTCGCCGGCTTCGGCCGAGAGCCGCTCCGCGCGGTGGGGATCGTCGGCGAACAGCCCACGCAGGTGCGCCGACCGCATCACGTCAGCGTGCGCGGCAACAGCCGCCCACTCGGGTGAATCGGCGATCTTCACCCCGACGCCTTCTCGTCATGGCCGCCGAATTCCCTGCGCATCGCCGAGAGCACACGGTTGGCGAACTCCGCCTCGCCCCGGGACTCGAACCGGTCGAAGAGAGCTGCCGAGAGCACGTGCGCCGGCACGCCTTGGTCGACGGCGGCCAGCAACGTCCACCGACCCTCGCCGGAGTCGCTGACCCGCCCCTGGAAACCGTCGAGGTCGGGATCGGCGAGCAGGGCCGCGGCCGTCAGGTCGAGCAGCCACGATCCGATCACGCTTCCCCGGCGCCACACCTCGGCGACCTCGGTCGTGTCGATGTCGAACCGATAGAACTCGGGTTCGCGCAGCGGTGTGGTCTCGGCATCGGCGTCACGCTGCTCGTTCCCCACGTTCGCGTGTCGCAGCACGTTCAACCCCTCGGCATAGGCGGCCATGAGGCCGTACTCGATGCCGTTGTGCACCATCTTCACGAAGTGGCCGGCCCCTGCCGGGCCGCAATGCAGGTAGCCGGACTCGGCCGTGCTGGGTCGAGCCGACGCATCACGCCCAAGCGTGCGTGGCGCCGCACCGACTCCGGGGGCGAGCGCCGCGAAGACGGGGTCGAGGTGGGCCACGATGTCGGCCTCGCCGCCGATCATCATGCAGAAGCCCCGGTCGAGCCCGAAGACGCCGCCGCTCGTGCCGACGTCCACGTAGTGCACGCCCCGCGGCTCGAACGCCTTGGCCCGCTCGATGTCGTCTCGGTAGTAGGTGTTCCCACCGTCGATCACGATGTCGCCGGCTTCCATCAGATCAGCGAGCTGCGACGCGGTCGAGCCTGCGAACGCTGCCGGCACCATGATCCAGGCCGCTCGCGGCGGCGTGAGCTTCGCGACGAAGTCCTCGAGCGATGCGGAACCGGTCACCCCCTCGCTCTCGAGCTGCGCGATCGCGTCGCCACTCACGTCGTAGACGACGACCTCGTGGCCGGCTCGCATCAAGCGCCGCGACAGGTTGGCGCCCATACGACCGAGTCCCACCATGCCAAGCTGCATCGGTTGCACCCCTTCGCTCATCGCGGGCTGGCGCCCACCCGGTCATCCTCGCAGACCGAGGCGAGGTGGCGCAGCGGGGTGGCGCGTGACGGCTAGGAGTAGTACTCGACGATGAGGCGCTCTTCGACCGCGACTGGCAGCGGCACCTCGTCGCGCTCGGGCTGCCGCGAGAGGGTTCCCTGCAGCTGCTCCTTGTTGCGGTAGAGGTACGGCGGGGGATCGGGCGTGATCTCCGCGGCCTCGCGGACCGCGACGAAGTTCTTGGCCTTGCCAGAGATCTCGATCGTCTGCTCGGGCTTCACGCGTGCGCTCGGCACGTTCAAGCGCTTGCCGTCGAGCAGCACGTGGCCGTGCGAGACCAGCTGACGCGCCTGCCTGGAGGTGAGCGCGAAGCCCAGGCGGAGCACCACCGTGTCGAGACGGGTCTCGAGGCGGCGGATCAGTTCCTCGCCCGTCACGCCCTTGCTCGCCGTCGCCTCGTCGTAGTAGCGGCGCATCTGGCTCTCGCTCACGCCGTAGATCGCGCGGAGCTTCTGCTTCTCGACGAGACGCGTCTGGTACTCGGAGATGCGCTTGCGGCCGCGGCCGTGCTGGCCGGGCGGGTAGGGACGCTTGTTCGACGGACAGTTGGGTCGCCCGCAGAGCGGCTCGCCCACGCGACGACAGGTGCGATGCTTCGGTCCGATCTTGTCCATGAGTCTCCCGTGATCCTCCAGCCTGTTGGGTGTTCTCGCGGGCCAGGGCGCGTGGGCTGGGCTGCCCCTGACCGTGGAAACGTCGCCGAGAGCGACAGGCGCGCTGCGAGAACTCGTGCCCTTCCGGTGTGCACCGACGATACCAGCCGACCTGCGAAGATGCCCCGCGTGGACGCCGCGCAGGACCGTGTCGTCGGCAGCATCCTGGGCCTCGCGCTCGGCGACGCGCTCGGTGCGCCGTTCGAGTTCAGGCGAGCAGATGATGTGCCCGACCAGGTGCCGGCGTTCGAGCTCCCGTGGATGGGGCTGCCGCCCGGATCCACGACCGACGACACGGCGATGGCCCGCAACCTCTGGACGAGCCTGATCGCGACGGGCGGTGAGCTCGACACCAGCGACGTGCTGCGGCGGCACCTCTCGTGGCTCGCGACGGCCCCTCCCGACGTGGGGAACCTCACGCGCCGGGTGCTGAGCGGGTGGCGCGACGGGGAACCCGACCCGGCGCGCGACTACGTCGCCAGGCGAGGCCCGGAGGTGAGCGCAGGGAACGGGAGCGTGATGTACTGCGCGCCCCTCGGGCTCGCCTACGCGTACCGATCCCTTGGTCTACTCGATGCGGCCCCGGCGTTGAGCGCGCTGACCCATGCCGACGAGCGGTGTCGCACGGCGTGCCTGGCGGTGACGCTCGCCGCCGCGGCGCTCGTGAGGGGAATCCCCGCGGAACGGGCCGTGCGGGAGTCGCTGGTCTCCGTCGAGGGACGCGAGGGAGCCGAGGAGCTCGAGTACCTGGTGGGCGCCGCCGGCACCGAACGCCCGATCGACGGGCCGGATCAGGGGTTCGTGTTCTTCACCGCAGGGGTCGCGTTGAGGGTCGCCGGCGAGGGCATGCGGTTCGAGCAGGGTCTGCGCGACGTCGTGGCGCTCGGGGGCGACACCGACACGAACGCCGCGGTCGCCGGGGCGCTGCTCGGCGCGATGCACGGTGCCGAGGCACTACCGATCACCTGGCTCGCGCGGCTTCAGGACCATCCGAGGATCGAGGACGAGGCGCGGACGCTGGCCCGTCTCGTGATCCCTCGCTCGTCTGATCCAGACTAGTAGGCATCGCCTCCGACCGTGTACTCGACCTCGCCGCTCTCGTCGAATCGGCGCACCATGCCGGAGCTCGTCAGTTGCGACAGGACCCGCTCGGCGAGGCTGGCCGGGACGCCGAGGGAGCGCGCGAGACCGTCCCTCGTCCACACGCCGAAGGGATCGCGGTTCAGTGTGCGGACGATCGCGCGACGAGCGTCGGCTTCCTCCTCGTCGTGCGTTCTCTCGAGTTCGGCGTCCATCGGAGGTCACCTCCGTGCATGCATCGCCGATGTCGACGATGTCGCGTCAGTGTCCGACGACGGAGCGGGCGAGGGGAACGATCCGCGGGGAACGTTCCCGCACCGTTCGTCGGCCGTTCACCGCTCCATGCCGCGGCGACCCCCTCGCGTGACATTCCCGAGGAAGAGGGACTTCGGCTACGGTGCGATCGTTCGCAACGGAATCGGCAGAGGAGCGACCCGATGGAGCCGAGCGAGATCTTCGAACTGATCGTGAAGGCCGACGAGAAGCTGAAGTACGCCACGGCCGGCAAGGGCGACGTGCGCGCGAAGCAGGCTGGCGAGTTGCTGGCGGAAGCCCTGCGCGAGGCTGAGGCGATCGGGAACGACGCCTTGGTGCAACAAGCGAAGGTGCGTCTCGCCGACCTCGACGCGATCGTCGGTGGCGGTCAGTCGAGTCCTGACTAGTCCCGCGCGGCAGGGGTGTCGTCGCGCCAGCGACGGAAGACCTCGCGCATCGCATCGCGCTGGGCCTCGGAGACCTGGCCCTCGGTGAGGCGCCCGGTGACCTCGATCGTGGAGCGGAACTGCGACATCACGGCCGTGCACCCCGCGCACTCACCGAGATGGCGTTCGAACCGAGCCCGGTCTGCGTCGCTCATCGCGCCCTCGACGAAGTCGGTGATGACCTCGACCAGCTCTCGGCACGTCAGGTCGTCATCGCTCGTTCGGGTCATGACGAAGCCTCGATCTCCATCTCGCGTTCCAACGCCGCGCGCACCTTGGCGCGCGCCCGGTGCAGCAGCACCCGCTGGTTGGTCTCGGTCAGGCCCAGGGCGTTACGGACCTCCTCCGAGGCCCATCCCAGCACGTCTCGCAGGCGGATCACCTGCGCCTGCATCGGCGGCAGCGCGTCGATCGCCCGGCGCACGGCGTCAAGGGTCTCCGACGACGTCAGTCGCGTCTCCGGAGCGCCTGCCCAGTCCGCCGGCAGCGTCGACCAATGACCGGCCCACGCACCGCTTCCCAGGAAGCGGTCGGCATCGAACGAGGGAGCGTCGAGGTCGTCGCCCGCCAGCGAGGCGAACGGCGCGCTGCGGCCTTCCCGTTGCCCACGCGTCTTGGCGATGTTCGTCACGATGCGCAGGATCCACGTGCGCAGCGACGACCGGCCCTCGAACCGGTCGATGCCCTGCAGCACGCCGAGCCACGCTTCCTGCACGACCTCTTCGGCGACGGCATGCGACGAGACGTACATGCGAGCCACGCGGAGCATCATCGGCTGCAGCCGCTCGACGAGCGACATGAAGGCGGCCTCGTCGCCCTGGCGGAGGAGCCGGATCAGCTCGACGTCGTCGCCGGACGCGGTGACGGTGGCGTCCACGACGCGAAGACTAGCGGGGAGTCGAAGAAGGACGACGAGGTGTCAGGTGGGACGGACGATCCGCACGACCGGGGTGCCGTAGCCGGCGACAGACCCGTACTGGACCTCGCCGCCCGGACCCGGGTGACGGGCGTGGATCATCGTGCCACCACCTACGTAGAGGGCGACGTGGCTGATCGGCGAGTAGAAGAACAGCAGGTCGCCCGGCTGCGCCTGTGACAGCGATGGCACCACGGCTCCCGAGCTCGCCTGCGCGGCCGAGGAGTGCGGCAGATACACGCCGGCCTGCGCGTACGCCCAACTCGTGAGCCCCGAGCAGTCGAAGGTGTCGGGCCCGGCAGTGCCCCACACGTACGGGGAACCGAGGGCCGAGTCCGCAGCGCCGATCGCGATCTGGGCGGCGCTCGCATCGGGGGGCGGAACGTACCCGCCGCCGCCGCCCGTGGTGTCGCCACCACCGCTCGTGCCCGTGTCGCTCGCCGCGTCGGCTTCGGCCGCCGCGGCCGCTGCCGCCGCGGCCTCCTGGCGCTCGATGTAGTCGCGGTACTCATGGTCGAGCTGGGCGGCGAGGGCCTTCTGCTCCTCGAGCATCGACTGGATCTCGGCCCGCTTGGCCTGCATCTGGTCGAGCTCGGCCGTCTTCTCCTCGATCGTCTCGGCGTAGCGGTCGGCCGCCCACTGGGCCTGCTGCTGGGCGTTCTCGGCGGCTGTCGCGAGGTCGGCGTCGTTCTGCGCGAGCGCCCCCATGAACTCGAGGCGGTCGGAGAACTCCGAGAGGTCGGAGGCGCCGAGCAGCACGTCCATCTGTGAGCCGGCGCCGGTGTAGGCCTCGACGGCGCGGTCCTCGAGCTGGCCCATCGCCTCGGCCGCGATCGCCTCGGCGGCTTCCTTGTCGTCGAGGGCGTCGGCGAGCCGGTCCTGCACGCCCTGGAGACGCACCCGAGCGTCGTTGTACTGCTCGATCGCGATCTCGAGCTCGTGGCCGATCCGGTTCGCCTCGGCCTGGGCGGCCTCGACCTCAGCCTTCGTGGGGGCGGCGACCGACGCCGACCCTGCGGCGACGACGACTGTGGGGACGACGAAGACGACGGCGAGCGCGAGCCGTGCGATCCGCTTCGGGGTGCGGGTCATCGTCCTCCGGTGATCGGCCTACAGGAATACAAAAGGCTCCGGTTCTCCGGAGCCAACGCGAACGAGGCTACCGAGCGAAACGGAGGTCGTCAAACCTCTGTTGCGTCTTGCAGAACCGTTTTCCTCGGCCAGGGCGCGCCGCGCCGCCTTACCCGTGGCCCTGGAACGACCGAGGGCGGGTCGCGTCGCGCGCGACCCGCCCGTCGGTGTCCTGGTCGGGACGGCGGGATTTGAACCCGCGACCTCAGCGTCCCGAACGCTGCGCGCTACCAAGCTGCGCCACGTCCCGAGGAGCTTCGAGTGTAGCGATTCGTCGCAGCTCCAACAGCGTCGCCTCGGGGCGGCAGGCGAAGCGGAACGGCGCGTACTTGCTCGTGCCGAGCCCCTTCGACGTGTGCAGCACCGATCCGCCCATCCGGATCAGGCCCGATACGAGCCGTCTCGGCATCGAGCAGTTCGTGACGAGCGCGCCCCCCACCGGCCGGGGAAGGGGCACGCAGACCTGTCCACCGTGCGTGTGCCCGGCGACCATGAGCTCGTAGCCGAGCGCCGCCGCCTCGGGGGCCGAGTCGGGGGAGTGCATCACCGCGACGCCGAAGCGGTCCGTCGCTCGACGCGGCCCGACGGTCAGGTCGTGCCATCGAATGTGTGCGTCGTCGAGGCCGAGTAGCTCGATCGGCAGTCCGCCGAGCTCGATCTCACGGCGCACGTTCGTCAGATCCTGCCATCCGTCGGCGGTGAGCTGGGCGACGAGGTCGGACGCCCGGCCCGCTTCGGCCCGGCGCGGCTTCCGATGCCTGCGGAAGTACGCGAGGTAGTTCAGGGGACGAGGCGTGTAGTAGTCGTTCGAGCCGAGCACGAACCACGAGGCCAGCCGCCCGCGCACGGGGCGCACCGCCTCGACCACGCGCTCGACCGCCTCGGGTTCCGCCAGGAAGTCCCCCGTCACGACGGTGACGTCGGCCTCGGGCAACGATGCGAGGAAGCGCGCCTTCGCCTCGTCGCCTCGCACGAAGTGGAGGTCGCTCAGGTGCAGCACGGTGAGCGATTCGGGACCCTGCCCGTCCGCCGGTAGGATGGCCAAGCGGTGGCGGACCAGCCGGTACCACCGGCGTTCGATCGCCACCCCGTAGGCGACGCAGCCGACGCCGAGGAGCGCCAAGAGGCCGAGGATCTGCGGCAGCCAACGGGGAAGCATCTGGAGGAGTGTAGTGACCGAGTCAGCGTTGAATACCGAGATCCACCAGCAGATGACCGCCGCGATGAAGGCCCGCGACGAGCTTCGCCTGAGCACCCTTCGCATGCTGATCTCGGCGATCCGGTACAAGGAAGACGAGCTGGGCCACGAGCTCAGCGACGACGAGGTGCGGGCCGTCGCCGGCAGCCAGGTGAAGAAGCGCACCGAGTCGATCGAGGCGTTCGAGCAGGCCGGCCGCTCGGAACTCGTGGCCAAGGAAGCCGCCGAGCGGGAGGTGCTCGCGGCCTTCGCCCCCGAGCAGCTCTCCGACGAGGCGGTCGATGCCCTCGTCGACGAGGCGATCGCTTCGACGGGCGCGACCACGATGCAGCAGATGGGTCAGGTGATGGGGGCGATCATGGCGAAGGCCAAGGGCCAGGTCGACGGCGCGGCCGTGCAGGCGAAGGTGAAGGGCAGGCTCGGCGGCGGCTGAGCCGCCCTACTTCCCGACCACGATCGTCACGGTCGTGCCCTCGGCGGCGGGCGTGCCGCCGGGGGGCTCCTGACGGATCACCTTCCCGACCTTCGAGTCGTCCTCGACCTGGTCGTACTCGATCTTCACCACGAATCCCGCATCTTCGAGCGTGGCTCGGGCGACGCCGGCGCCCATGCCGATCGTGCCCGGCACCTCCGTCTTCGGCGGCTTCCCGCTGCTGACCTCGATCCTCACCGCGATGCCGAGATCGACGGTCGCGCCGCCGGCCGGGCTCTGGGCGGCAACGATGCCCTCGGGCTCGAGCGAGTCGACCTCGACGATCGACACGTTGAAGCCCGCTCCCTCGAGACGCGCGATCGCCTGTTCCTTCTCGAGACCCACAACGTTCGGCACCGTCGCGGTCGGCGGCGGCGGCGGCTCGGGGAAGCCCTCGATCGGCATGCCGCTCACGACCCGGGCCATGTACGTGCGCCAGATCGGGGCGGCCACCGTGCCGCCGAAGACGCTGCCCATCGAGTACGGATTGCCGTTGGAACCCACCCAGACCGCCGTCGCGAGCTGCCTCGTGTACCCGCAGAACCACACGGCCTTGTTCAGGTCCGACGTGCCGGTCTTGCCGGCGACGGGCCTGGTTCCCCATCCGTAGAAGGCGCTCGCGGCCGTACCGCTCGCCGGCACTCGCTGCAGCATCGCGGAGATCAGGTGCGCGATGTCGGGGCGCAGCACGCGCTCGCAGTCGGGCTCATGCTCGAAGACCGGATCGCCGTCGCGCACGATCGTCTCCACCGTGTAGGGGGAGCAGTGCACGCCGCCGTTCGCCATCGTGGCGAAGCCGACCGCCATGTCGAGCGGCGAGACCTCCGCCGAGCCGGTGGCGAGCGACGCGACCGGCGGCAGGTCGTTGGAGACGCCCATCTTCGATGCCACCGGCGGCACCGTCTCGGGGCCGATGTCGAGGATCAGCTGTGCGAACACGACGTTGATCGAGTTCTCGGTAGCCGTCCACAGATCGACCTTGCCCTTGCCGCTCCCTTCGGCGTTCGAGACGCAGCCGTCCTCGTCCTGCCAGAGAGGGCTGCAGAAGGGGGAGGCGCTCGAGTACGTCTGGGTCGGCGGCACGCCCTGCTCGAAGGCTGCGGCCAGCACGAACGGCTTGAACGCCGACCCCGTCGGGTGAGGGTCGGTCGCGAGCGCGAGCTCGTCCTCCATGAAGTTCTTGCCCGAGAGCATCGTGCGGATCGCGCCCGTCTTCGTGTCGACGGTGACGATCGACGTGTCGGGGTGCGCCTTGCCGTTCGACGGGATGAACACGCGGTACGGCTGGTTCGCCGCCTGCTGCGCGAACTCCTGCCAGGTCGGGTCGAACGTCGTGGTGATCTTCAAGCCACCCTCAAACAACGTGCGCTTGCGGGCCTTGACGCTGCGTCCGAGCGAATCGAACTGCCCGTTCGCGTTCTCGAGCACCTGGCGGATCATGTAGCGGACGAAGAACGGTTGCTTCTTCTGGAGCAGCTTGCCGACGCCCTCCGGCAGCTTTACCGGCTGTGCCTTGGCCCGCTCCTCCCGCTCCTCGGTGATGCCGACGGGCGACTCGGGTCCGAGAGCGCCCATCCGGACGAGCACCTCGTTGCGTCGCACGAGCGCGCGCTTCGGGTGGTCGATCGGGTTGTAGTCCTCGGGCGACCTGATGATGCCGGCGAGCATCGCCCCCTCCGTGAGTGTCAGCTTCCGAGCAGGCTTGTGGAAGTAGAACTCGGCCGCGGTGCCGATGCCGTAGACGCCGTTCCCGAAGTAGATCTGGTTCAGGTAGAGCTCGAGGATCTCCGGCTTCGAGTACTTCTCTTCGACCCTGATCGCGAGCGCCAGTTCCTGGAACTTGCCCTCGAAGCTCTGATCGAACTGCCCGAGGCCGAGGGTCGCGCCGACGAGCTGCTGGGTGATCGTGGAACCGCCCTGCACGACCTGGCCCGCCTGAGCGTTCTCGATCAGCGCCCGCACGAGCGAGCTCCAGTTGAGGGCGCCGTGCTCGTAGAACTCCGCGTCCTCGATCGCGAGCACCGCGTTCTGCGCGACCTTGCTCACGTCCTTCAGCCGGATCAGCTCTCGGTTGTCGAGGTAGACGGTGGCGAGCTCGGTCTCGCCGTCGTTCGCGTAGATCGTCGATCGCTCGGGGAACCGCGGGATGCGGGTGAAGTCGGCTCCCAGCGTCGAGAGCTTGGCGTCGACGCGCATCACACCGAAGGCGACGCCGACGAACGGGGGCGCGATCACGAACGCGAGCATGCCGCTCGCGAGCAGGATCACGGGCACGAGCAGGATCGCGGCCAACGGCTTGAAGGCCGGGCGGTCGGAGATCGGCCGTGGATCGGGCCGGCGGGGAACGGAGGGCTGAGGCATGGGGTTGCCGCCCAGGATACCCCTCGCTGCCTGCGGGTACGATGGAGAACATGCGACGCGTGGCCCTGGGTTCCGCCGTGCTCGGCGTGCTCGCCGTGGCCTTCATGGTGCCCGCGGCCGGCGCAGCCGAGGCGACACCGGTGGTGGTGCTCCGCGTCGAGGGTGCGATCGATCGGCCGTTGCTCGGCTACCTCGACGATCGCCTCGCGCAGGCCGAGCGCGACGGAGCGATCGTCGTGCTCCAGCTCGACACCTCGGGCACCCTGGGCCAGGACGGCGTCGCCCTCGCACAGCGAGTCGTCGATCTCGACGTGCCCGTGCTGGCGTGGGTCGGCCCCACCCCCGCGACCGCGGCGGGCGCGGGCATGCTGTTGATGTTCGCCTCGTCGCTCGCGGGGGTCGCACCGGGTTCGCAGACCGGACCCCTCGAGCCCGTCGACCTGCTGCACCCCGATGACGTGCCGGCCGACCTCGACGCAACGATCGAGGGGTGGATCGACGAGCGGGGCAAGGACACGCAGCTCGAACGCACCGACGAACCCTTGCCGGCGGCCGACGCGATCGAACTCGGCGTCGCCTCGGCGGCCGCGACGTCGGTGACAGGCTTCCTCGCCGAGGTCGACGGGCAGACCGTGCAGACGCCGAGCGGACCGGTCACGCTCGACACGCGCATCGCGACGAGCGAGGCCGAGGCCGAGGAGGGAACGATCGCCTTGCGGTTCGACAACCTCGGGCCGATCCAGCGGGTCGCCCATGCGATCTCGACCCCGTCGATGGTCTACTTCCTGCTCGTGTTCGGGCTGGCCGCCCTGGCTTTCGAGCTCACCCAGCCCGGGTTCGGTTTCGCCGGTTTCGCGGGCGTCGGCCTGCTGGCCCTCGCCGTGTACGGGCTGTTCGTGGTGCCGCCCTCGATCCTGGGCATGGCGCTCCTGCTCGGCGGCATCGGCCTGATGACCCTCGACGTCCGTCTTCGCAACCTCGGTCTGCTGACAGCGGCCGGACTGCTCGCGTTCGCCGCCGGGTCGGTGCTCGCCTGGTCGGGTGTAGCCGACGCGATCCGCATCTCCCCGTGGCTGATCGCCGGGGCGGTCGTGGCATCGTTCCTGTACTACGGATTCGCGCTCACCGTCGCTCTCCAATCGCGCGACCGCATCGTGAACACTCAGCGAGGCTTGATCGGGCTGATCGGCGAGGCTCGCGGCAAGCTGGCCCCCGAGGGCCCCGTCTACGTGAAGGGCGCGATGTGGCGCGGGCGCGCGCAGGGCGAGCCGATCCCCCCCGGTACGAAGGTGCGTGTGCGAGGCGTCGACGGTCTCGTGCTGCGGGTCGAGGAAGAGCCGGGAGCCGAGCCCGCGAGCGCCGCCAGCGGGGTGGCCGACCCGGCCTGATCACGCAGGACCAGGCCATGCCGCGGCTCGGGGTGTGGCGATCCGGTGTTGCTGCTCTGCTCGTCGGCGGGATCCGCAATCCGCTGCCGAGGCGTCCTCCGAACAATGGATTGAGATGTGGAACGCCGTCGAGGACTGGCAGCACGGGGCCGCCTGTCGGGGCCAGGATGCGATCTACTTCTTCGCGCCCAACTACTTCGAGCGCCGGGAAGAGAAGAACGCCCGTGAGGCCGTCGCGAAGTCGTTCTGCGTGCGGTGCCCGGTGCGGGAATCGTGCCTGGAGTACGCCCTCACCACCAGGGAGGCCCACGGCATCTGGGGCGGCCTCAATGAGATGGAACGCCGCCGCCTGCTCCGCGAGCGGGCGCGCGCCGCGAGCTGAACGCTCGCCGTTTCCCACCGCCGCCCGAACGTGCGAGTATCCCCGGCGATGGACGACCGACGGATCCTCGACCGCATCACCGAGCTGGGCTTCGAGCTCCCGCCGCCACCGAACGCCGTGGCCTCGTATCTGCCCGTGCGGGTCGCGGGCTCTCTAGTCTTCGTGGCGGGCCAGGTCGCGATGGTCGACGGCGCGGTGATGCACCCAGGTCGGCTCGGCGGCGACGTGAACACCGACGATGCGGCGTCAAGCGCCCGCCAGTGTGCGCTGCAGGCGCTCTCGGCGTTGCGGGAGGCGCTCGGTTCGTTCGAACCGCTCGTCGGCATCGCACAGGTGACCGTCTACATCGCGAGCACCCCGGACTTCACAGAGCATCCCTCGGTCGCCGACGGGGCGAGCGACCTGCTCGTCGACGTGCTGGGTGAGGCGGGGCGTCACGCGCGCGTCGCGGTCGGCGTGGCGTCGTTGCCGCTCGGCACGTCGGTCGAAGTGGCTGTCACCGCCCAACTCGGCTGACAGCGTCCCGGCCCGCGCACAGGTCGGCGCTCAGCGAGGGAACCGAAGGTCGCCGTCGCGTCGGCTGATCCCCGTCCGGTCGAAGTACTCCAGCAAAGGCAGGGCGAACTTCCTGCTCGTATGGAGCGCCTCGCGGAACGCGCTCACCGTGATGCCCTCGGTCGAGCGCCGCACGATGCCCTCGGCTCGAGCGACGAGCTCGGGGGTGAAGATCAGTTGCTTCGAGACGCTGACGGCGAGCCCGGCCCCCACGGCCGCCTCGATCACGTCGCGTCGCACGCCGGTCCGCTCCAGCTCGGCGATGGTCGGAGGTGTGGCCTCGGCGTCGCCGCCGATCGCGGCGAGCATGCGTCGCACCTCGGCATCGTCGGCATCGAGCGTGACCCGATGCCCTGCCAAGCGCACCGTGGTCGCCGAGCGCTCCACGACGCCCGACGCCACCATGGCGTCGATCGCCGCCTCGGCGAGTCCCGCGTCGGGGGGCGCTCCGACCGAGCGGAGCGCGTCGAGAACGACGGCGCGCACGTCGCCGACCGACGCTCCGGCCGCGAGCGGCTCCCGTTCGTGGAGGGCGGCGAGCATCCCGGTGATCGCCCGTTCCCACGCCTCGCGTCGCGTCGGATCGACCGCCCAGGCCCCGATCGCTGTTGCTGGATCGGCGGCGTGGCCGACCAGCCGTGGCACGTCGTCGAGAGGGACGGCGCCCCGCTCGGTCACGAGCAGGGTGGGGAGCTCGTCGGGTGAGGACGCCGTGCGCGCGGCGAGACGGGTAGGGGCCTTCGCCGCCTTGCCGGGGGCGAGGTCGAGCACGAGACCGCCGGCCACGGTCTCGCGCCGGCCCGCCTCACGCAGAACCAGGTGATCGCCGACGGCGAGCACGAGTGGATGCGAGGTCCGCAGCCGGGCGAAGACCGAGCCACCGGGCTCGAGGCGGCTCCCGGCGAGGAAGCGCACACGCGCGTCGGCCTCGGCTGCGCCGACGTACACCTTGAATGCCCCGCGAGCGGAGAGCGCCTTCGTGAGCCCCCGGACCGCACGGAGCTCGACGTCGAACGTCGAGGTCGGCAACCACGCCGCGGGGCGGGTGATCACGTCTCCTCGCTCGAGATCGTCTCGTTCGATGCCGACCAGATTGACCGCGACCCGGGCGACCGGGCACGCACGGTCTTCGCTCTGACGGTGGGTCTGCAGTGATCGCACGCGGGCCCGCCGGTCGCCAGGTTCGACCGCGATCTCGTCGCCGACCCTGAGGCAGCCTCCCGTCAGCGTGCCGGTCGCCACGGTGCCGGCGCCCTTGATCGTGAAGACGCGGTCGACGAAGAGCCGCGCAGGCGCCGACCGTGGCGCCGGCGCCCGCTCGAGCAGGGCGTCCAGAGCGGTGCGCAGCGGGTCGAGCCCTTCGTCGGTGACCGATGAGACCGGCAGGACGGGCGCCGTGGCGAGCGTGGTGCCCTGGAGCTGCTCGCGGACCTCCTGCTCGGCGATGGCCAGGGTCTCGTCGTCGACGAGGTCGAGCTTCGTCAGGGCGACCACCCCGTGAGAGACGCCGAGCACGTCGAGGATCTCGAGATGCTCCTCGGACTGCGGCTTCCATCCCTCGTCGGCCGCGACGACGAAGAGCACGAGCGGCGCCGGGCCAACGCCCGCGAGCATGTTGCGAATGAACCGCTCGTGTCCCGGCACGTCGACGAAGCCGACTTCACGTCCGCTCGGGAGGGTGCACCACGCGTAGCCGAGGTCGATCGTCAGGCCCCGGCGCTTCTCCTCGACCCACCGGTCGGGGTCGATCCCGGTGAGCCGCACGATCAGCGACGACTTGCCGTGATCGACGTGACCGGCCGTCGCCACCACACGGTGCGCAGGCTCGGCCATCTCCTCTCGAGCCGCCCCCGCCACCTCAGTCCTCGTCGTCGAGGTCGTCGCCTTCGAGGGCGTACCAGGTCGCACGCGCGAGGTCGGGGACCTGCTCGTCCGTGACGGTCCGCAGGTCGAGGAGCACGTGGTCCTTCTCGACGCGACCGAAGACGCTCGGGCGACCGGCGCGCAGACGTGCGGCGAACCCGCTCGGTTCGGGAACCGTGATACGCACCCCCCACGACGGGAGCCCCGCGCCGGGCATCGATCCCCCGCCGACCGCCGACTCGCATCGATGCACGTGAGCGTGCTCGAGGTCGCCTCCGATCGTCTCGTTGAGGCGCTGGGCCCGGCGATGCACCGTCTCGGCCGGCTCCTGCAGCATGCGGACCACCGGCACGTGCTCGAGGTCGCCGGCGACGATCATCGCGAGCACCTGCTCGAGCGCCGCCACCTGCATCTTGTCGACCCGAACCGCGCGAGCGATCGGATGACGGCGCAGCTTCGCGACGAGCGCGGCCCGCCCGACGATGATGCCCGCCTGCGGCCCTCCGAGCAGCTTGTCACCCGAGAACGTCACGAGGTCGGCACCGTCGGTGAGCGCGTCGGCGACGGCGGGTTCGTCGCGTGGCATGCCCTGGCCGTGTCGCAGCAACCCCGAGCCAACGTCGAAGAGGAAGGGCACCTCGTGCCGCCGCGCGAGCCGGGCAAGCTCTGTCGTCGCGGCAGAAGCCGTGAACCCGACCATCCGGTAGTTCGAGGGATGCACCTTCAGCACGGCCCCGACACGGTCGGTGAACGCCGCCCGGTAATCGCCGATGCGCGTGCGGTTCGTGGTGCCGACCTCGAGGAGCTTCGCCCCCGACGCAGCCATGATGTCCGGGATGCGGAACTCCCCACCGATCTCGATCAGCTCGCCACGAGACACGAGCACCTGCTTCCCCTTCGCGAGCCCGGCGAGGCTCAGCAGCAAGGCCCCTGCGCAGTTGTTCACGACGAGCGCGTCCTCGGCAGCAGTGACCGCCACGAGCATCGACTCGGCGCGGCTCGAGCGCTTCCCGCGCGCGCCGGTTTCGCGATCCACCTCGAGGTCGCTGTAGCCGCGCGCCGCCCTGGAGGCCGCCTTGACCGCGCGCTCGGGGAGCGGCGCCCGCCCGAGGTTGGTGTGCAGGATCACCCCGGTCGCGTTGATCACGGGGGTGAGGCCGACCGAGATGCGCGAGGCCGTGGCGATCGCCCGCGCCAGGATCTCGTCGTCGCTCGGCCGCGGCTCGCCCTTCGCGCCGGCGCTGCTGCGGACCTCACCGAGGACCTCGTTCACCGCGTGCTTCAACAGCGGCCGACCGAAGGTGGCTGCCGCCCGCCCGCCCGGCCCGGAACGGAGCAGCGAGTCGACCGAGGGAAGCGACCGCCTGACGTCCGTCATGGTTCGGAGCCTATCCCGGGCGCGGCGGGGACCGCATGGGCGGTCGCGAGCCTTCCGTGGCAGGATAGGGCGCGATGGCCGACACCCGCGAGCGTCCCGCCTTCCAGTCGTCCCAGGTCACGAGCATGATCCGGGGCGGCGGCCTCGATATCGAGATCTCCGACGACTCGATGGCCACCGAGGACATGATCCTCAACATCGGGCCGCAACATCCGTCGACCCACGGCGTGCTGCGAGTGGTGCTCGAGCTCGACGGCGAAGTGATCGTGCGCGCCGAGCCGGTGATCGGCTACATGCACCGGGCCGCGGAGAAGCTCGCGGAGTTCCGCGACGCGCGTCAGACGATGGTGCTGATGAACCGCCACGATTGGATCAGCGCGTTCAACAACGAGCTCGGCTTCGTGATCGCGGTCGAGCGGCTCGCCGGCATCGAGGTGCCCGAGCGGGCGCAGTGGATCCGAACGATGTTCGCCGAGTGGAACCGCATCCTGAACCACCTGATGTTCTCTGGCTCCTACCCGCTGGAACTGGGGGCGATGACGCCGATCTTCTACGCGTTCCGCGAGCGGGAGATGATCCAGGATCTGATGGAGAGCGCCACCGGCGCGCGCATGCACCACTCGTACTGCCGTGTCGGCGGCCTGAAGGACGACCTTCCGGCCGGGTTCCTGCAGCGATCGATCGGCGTGCTCGCAGCGGTTCGCAAGACGATCCGCGACTTCGAGACGCTGATCATGGGCAACGAGATCATCTTCGCGCGCTGTCGCAACATCGGCGTGCTGCCCTCGGAGACGGCGGTGGCCTTCGGCACGAGCGGGCCCGTGCTGCAGGCGAGCGGTGTCCCGATGGACGCCCGCAAGGACGAGCCGTACGAGAAGTACGACGAGGTCGAGTTCGAGGTGCCGATCGGCCAGACCGGCGACAGCTACGACCGACTGTGGGTGCTGGTCGAACGCATGAAGCAGAGCTGCAACATCATCGAGCAGTGCATGGACAAGCTCCCGCCGGGCGAGTTCCGGGCCCCGAAGCTGCCGAAGACGCTGAAGCTCGAGGGCGAGTCGTACGTGCGCACCGAGAACCCGCTCGGCATGATGGGCTACTACCTCGTCGGCGACGGGAACGTGCAGCCCTACCGTCTCAAGATGCGCACCCCTTCGTTCTCGAACGTGAGC
>JBGGNG010000060.1:0-5428 GCA_041287635.1 Actinomycetota bacterium
TGCTCGCCGGTCAACTCGTGTTCACCCTGATGGGCTTGCTCGGCTTCGGCCTGGGAGGCGGGAGTGCCTTGGAGTTCGGGCTCTTCGTCGTGGTCGCGGTCGGTGGGCTCTCGACGCTGCTGTGGCTCTTGAGCGCGGTCATCGGCAGGCGCATCCGAGCGGCCAAGGCGCTCTCCGCGCTCGTCGCCCCGGTCCTCGACGTCGCGGTCGCCGCGCTCATCCTCTCCGGTTCGATGAGGTCATGTTCGGATCGCGAGCAGGCGATCATCGCGGAAATCCCCACCTATGCCGGTGCGGAGATGACGTTCGACTACGAGTCCTCGAGCGGGGCATGCAGCGGCTCGCTCGACGTGACGGCAACGACTGACGAGGTCTTGGCGCACTACCGGAGCGAGTTGGAGGAAGGCGGTTGGATGGTCGCCACCGGCGCCGTGCCGACGGGATCCCCGGATGGGGAGCCGATCGATACGCGCGAGCTCCGCGCAAGCCGTGACGGCGAGGTATTCACCATCGCTCTCGAGTCGTGGTCGGGCCACACGAACGCCGCCATCCGAGTGGACGTCCCGGCCGAAGGGGGGCCGTGAGCATCGGCGGGGAATGCCGGCGCCCGGCGATGAGTTTCGCCCTCTGAACCCGTCCGCACCGACGACGGCATCCGGAGGGCCCACGGTGTTCACCTCGAACCGCCCGACCGCACCGGCGACCCCGACGTCGGTGCAGCGCACGTACCTCGTGCTCCTGCTCGGCAACACGCTGGCGGCCTCGCTGATCTGGGGGATCAACACGATCTTCCTGCTCGACGCTGGGCTGTCGAACACGCAGGCCTTCACGGCGAACGCGTTCTTCACCGCCGGGATGGTCCTGTTCGAGGTGCCGACCGGTGTGATCGCCGACACGGTGGGCCGCCGTGCCTCGTACCTGCTCGGATCGCTGACGCTCGCCGCGTCGACGCTGCTCTACGTGCTGCTCTGGCAGATCGAGGCGCCGTTCTGGCAGTGGGCCGTGGTCTCGCTGCTGATCGGCCTGGGGTTCACGTTCTTCTCGGGCGCGGTCGAGGCATGGGTCGTCGACGCGATGACGGCGACCGGCTACACGGGCACGATGGAGTCGGTCTTCGGACGCGGTCAGATCGTGAGCGGCGTCGCGATGCTCGTGGGTTCCGTCGCCGGAGGCTTCATCGCCCAGCAGATCGGGCTCGGGGTGCCGTTCGTCCTGCGCGGGTTGATCCTGTTCGCGATGTTCGCGGTGGCGTTCCGGATGATGCACGACGTGGGGTTCACGCCGCACACGCGAGGGCGTCTGCTCCCGGAGATGCGCAGGATCGTCGCGGCGTCGGTCGACCACGGGCTGCGGGTGCCGGCGATACGGTGGCTGATGCTCGAGAACCTCTTCACCGGTGGCGTCGCGTTCTACGCCTTCTACGCGCTGCAGCCCTACCTGCTCGAGCTCTACGGTGATCCCGAGGCGTACCAGGTCGCCGGGCTCGCCGCCGCGATCGTCGCGGGGGCACAGATCCTCGGCGGGGCCGTCGCTCCTCGATTCGGCAGGTTGTTCCGCAGGCGGACGTCGGCGTTGCTCCTGTCGGTCGCCGCGGGCTCGGCCTCGTTGGCGCTGATCGGCGTCGTCCGATCGTTCTGGGGCGTCGTCGCGCTGATCGTCGTGTGGGCATTGACGTTCGCGGCGTCGTTCCCGATCCGCCAGAGCTACATGAACGCCCTGATCCCGTCGAGCGAACGAGCCACCATCCTGTCGTTCGACTCCCTGATGGACTCGGCAGGCGGCGTGTGGGCGCAGCCGGTGTTGGGTCGCGCCGCCGACGTGTGGGGATACGCGCCGTCGTACCTCATCGCCTCGGCGATCTCTTCGCTCGCGATCCCGTTCATCGCGCTCTCCCGCCGCGAGCGCGCCGACGCCGACGTGTACACCGAGGCCGCGACTGCCGGGTGAGCCCAGCAGCGATCGGATCCCGCGACGTCATCGATCGGCCGCGACGGATATCCAATCAGTGCCCGGGGTGGGAGTCGAACCCACACGCCCTCTCGGGCCGGCGCTTTTAAGGCGCCTCCGTCTACCGGTTCCGGCACCCGGGCTTCGACGGCGATGCTAGTCGCAGGCCGCTCCCTCGTACCATCGTGGGCATGCGCGACCTCCGTGACCTGCCGAAGGTCGAGCTCCACATCCACCTCGAGGGCGCGATGCGCATCGAGACGGTCCGCGAGCTCGTCGATCGCAACGGCGTCCCGACCCCGTCCGGCCTCGGGTCAGACGGATGGCGCTTCGACGGTCCCGCTCACTTCATCGACCAGTACATCGCGCTCTGCGACCTGTTCACGGAGCTGGACGACTTCCGTCGGCTGGGGCTCGAGGTCACCGAGGACCTCGCCGCGAACGGAGTCCGGTACGCGGAGGCGGTCTTCACGCCCTCGGCACATGCTGCCGCCTTCGGCGACGACTGGACGTCGCCGCTGGAGGCGATGCTCGACGGCCTGGCCGCCGGCGCCCGCGACCACGGCACGGTGGTGCGCGTGACGCCGGACGTGGTGCGAGACCTCGGACTCGACTCTGCCGAGCGCACGCTCGAGGCCGCGCTGAGGTTCATCGACGCCGGGGTCGTTGGTCTGAACTGCGCGGGCAGCGAGACGAGCGGGATCGAGCCGTTCGCCCACGTGTTCCGGGCGGCGAAGGACGCCGGCTTGCGGTCGGTCCCTCACGCCGGCGAGTGGGCCGGGCCCGAGAACGTCTGGCAGACGCTCGAGCACTTCCTGCCGGACCGCATCGGACACGGCGTGCGCGCGATCGACGACCCTCGGCTCGTCGAACGGCTCGCGACCGATCAGATCCCGCTCGAGGTCTCCCCGATCTCGAACGTCGCGACGGGCGCGTACCCGTCGCTCGAGGCACACCCGTTCCTGCGTCTGCGCGACGCGGGGGTCGTGGTCACCCTGAACTCCGACGACCCTTCGATGTTCGGGGCATGGCTCACCGACGTCTTCGAGGCCGCCCGACACGCCTGGGCCTTATCCGACGAGGATCTCGCCGACCTCGCCCGGGCGGCGGTCCGCGCCTCGTTCGCCGACGGGGCCACGAAGGCGGGCATCGAGCGCGACGTCGGCGTGTGGCTCACACGCCCTAGGCAGGAAGCGTTACCGGCTTCCGGGTAACCAGCATCACCTCCCCGCTACCGATACCTGGGATATGCGACGGAGACTCCGGGCCGAGGACGGCTTCACGCTGATCGAGATGATGATCGTGGTGTTGATCATCGGCCTGCTGATCGCGATCGCCCTGCCCACCTTCCTCGGGGCCCGCGCACGGGCGCAGGACCGCGCGGTGCAGACCGATGTGCGTAACGCATTCCTGGCAGAACGCACCTACTACACCGACGGAGCCACCTACACCGAGAACGCCCTCGTCCTGGGGAGCATCGAATCGGCGCTGGAGTACATCGCCGGCGACACGCCGCTCGCGATCGGACCGGTCTACGTCCACGTGCATCCGGTCGGGAACGAGCTGTTCGTCTCGGGCCGGAGCACCTCGGGGACCTGCTTCTACCTGCGCGAGATCGATGGGCAAGGCGCCGAGTTCGCGTCGTCATCGGGCTGCGGGGTCGCCGACGGGCAGACCTTCGGTTCGGGCTGGTAGACGCTGCTCGGCGGGAGTGCTTGCAGGTCACCGTGGGTCCTCTAGGCTCGGGAGCCATGTCGACGATGACCAGACCCGAGGTCGACCCGCTCGACGCCCTCGCGATCCGCATCCGCGACCGCTCGGCGACCGCCGCCGTGGTGGGGCTCGGCTACGTGGGGTTGCCGCTCCTGGTCGGCATGCACGCGGCCGGCTTCCGCGTGATCGGGGTCGACAGCGACGACGCCAAGGTCGACACGCTGCGGGGCCGCCGGTCGCACATCGGCGACGTCTCGGATTCGGAGGTCGAGGCGCTGGACCGCGCCTCGTTCAGTGAGACCCCGGCGCCACTCGCCGACGCCGACGTGATCGTGCTGTGTCTGCCGACCCCGCTCACCGACGGCGCCCCCGACCTCACGATGGTGCTGACCGCGGCCGGGGACGTGGCGCGGTTCCTGACGCCGGGCGTGCTCGTGGTGCTCGAATCGACGACCTACCCGGGCACCACCGAGGAGCTGCTCCGGCCGATCCTGGAAGCGTCGGGGCTGCAAGCGGGACGCGACTTCGCGCTCGGTTACAGCCCCGAGCGGATCGATCCTGGGAACCGCGAGCACCGGCTCGACACCACCCCGAAGATCGTGTCGGGCCTCACCGACCGGTGCCGTGAGCTCGCGGTCTCGTTCTACTCGGCGTTCATCCACACGGTGGTCACGACGTCGACGCCGCGGGAGGCCGAGATGGCCAAGCTGATCGAGAACACGTACCGGCAAGTGAACATCGCCCTCGTGAACGAGCTGGCCGTGCTCGCCCGCGACCTCGGCGTCGACATCTGGGAGTCGCTGCACGCCGCTGCCACGAAGCCCTTCGGCTACCAGCCCTTCTGGCCGGGCCCCGGCGTCGGCGGCCACTGCATCGCGATCGACCCCACCTACCTGTCGTGGCGCGCCGGGCAGCAGCTCGGCTACCGCGTGGAGTTCATCGAGCATGCGAACGAGGTCAACAACCGCATGCCCGACTACGTGGTCTCGCGCATCGCCGAAGCGCTCAACGACGCCGGGAAGCCGATCAAGGGCTCCACGGTGCTGGGGGTGGGCGTCGCGTTCAAGCCCGGCATCGACGACCTGCGATCCTCGCCGTCGCTGATGGTGCTCGAGCGCCTCGCCCGGCGAGGAGCCGTGGTCGCCTACCACGACACGTTCGTGCCGCGATGCGAGATCGACGGCGCCGAGCGAGATTCGTTGCCGCTCGACGCGGACGTCGTCGGGGGCCACGACATCGTCGTGCTGCTGACTCCGCACGCCGACGTCGACGTGCATGCGCTCGTGAACACGGCGGCGATGGTGTTCGACGCCCGCGGCGTCACGGTGGGCATCGACGCGCCCAACGTCGTGCGGCTCTGACGAGTCGGCTACGCCGGCCGTTCGTCGATCGTGATCGAGTCGATGTACACGGCCTCGGTCGGCACGCTCAGCTCACCCGGGATGCCCGGGTTCTCGGTCCCGGTCACCCCGCCGATCGCCTCCACGACGTCGAGCCCGTCGGTCACCTCGCCGAAGATCGTGTACTCCCCGGACCCTGCCCCGGGGTCGAGCTGCGGGGTCGGAGCGAGCGTCACGAAGAACTGGCTGCCGTTCGTGCCGGGACCGCTGTTCGCGAACGCCATCATCCCCGGGGCGTCGAAGGTCTGCTTCGGCGACGTCTCGATCTCGAAGGAGTAGCCGGGGCCGCCCGAGCCGTCGCCCAGCGGATCGCCGCCCTGGATCACGAAGTCCTGCACGATGCGATGGAACGTGAGCCCGTCGTAGAA
>JBGGNG010000061.1:0-2807 GCA_041287635.1 Actinomycetota bacterium
TGGTCATCGCGCTCGTCTTCACGCCACTCGTCCGTCGCATGCCGCGCTCCAGGCTGTCGCTCGCCTCGGTGGAGGTGAGCTACCACGATGGGCGTGGGGTGCTGCGGGACGTGCTCGCGGCCACCAACGCGCTCGGCTACGTGGTGTCCGAGGTGCAGGTGACGCGCCACGATGCCCTGCGTGACGTGGTCTCCGTCTCGCTCGATGCCGAGGGAACGCGGGATCCGAAAGAGCTGGTCGATGCGCTCCACGACGTCGGCGGCGTCACGAACGTGCGGTCGCGCCACCCCGCCGAGTGACGCCGAAGCGACGACGCGCCCGCCGGGCCTATCGGTTTGCTTCACCGACGGCCCGGGAAGCCGCAACGACATGGAGCGGGAGATGTCACAGCGATCCCTCGTGGGAAACGGCGATGAGGATGACCGGGATGTTCGCGTGGGCACGAGCGGCTGGGGTGTATCGCGATTGGCGGGACCGCGTGTACCCTCGGGGGGCTGGCGCAGCGATCGTGGCTGCACCACCTGAGTCGCGTCTGTCCACGATCGAGATCAACGCGTCGTTCTACCGACTGCCCTTGCCCGCGACATATGAGCGGTGGTCCGAGCAGGTTCCTGCCGGCTTTCCTGTTCGCCGTGAAGATGAGCCGCTTCCTGACGCACGTGCGACGGTTCCGTGATCCTGCCGAACCGCTGCGGAGGTTCTGGAACGGGGCCACCCGGCTCGGGCCCTCACTCGGGCCGGTGCTCTTCCAGCAGCCCCCGAACTTCGCCTGCGACATCGCGGCACTGCGCGACCTCCTGCAGGCCCCCCCGACCGACATGCGGGCGGCGTTCGAATTCCGGCACCCGAGCTGGCATCGCGACGATGTGCTCCAGACGCTCGGCGAGGAGCCGGCGCCGCCTGGGTGATCGCACATCGACCTCGGCATCGACCGCCCCTCGAGATCACCGGCGGTTGGAGCTATGTGCGGTTCCATCAGGGAACCCTCTTCGTGCCCGACTACCGATCGGGGACCCTGCGCAGATGGGCTGACCGGATCTCGGAACTGCCCGCGTCCCACGTCTTCGTCTACTTCAACAACGATCCGGGCGGAGCGGCCGTCCGAGATGCCGAGCGGATGCTTCGATACCTAGGGGCGGGCGCCGTGGCGTGAGGAAGGACCCGCGGCTCGAGGATGCCGAGATCGACTGATGTACCATCGGACATCTCCCTCAGCGAGTCCCCGGCGGACTCGTGACGAGGTGCGGCCGGGTCGCCTGCCGCTAGGAGTCCATCGCGGCGGAGTCCTCAGTCTCGCCCGCGTGGATCTCGCCACGCCACCCCTCAACGTCACTTCCTCGGGCTTCGATGAACTCCTTGAACCGGACGAGGTCCCCCTGCACACGGCGACGCACCAATCCCATCGCGTCACCGATCTTCTCCACGGGACCGTCCGTCTCATAGTCCAGCATGACGGTGACCCTGGTTCTAGGGCCTTCGATGCCGGTCAGATCCTCGAAGACCACTCGGCCCCGGTTGTCTGGATCGCCGAGGCCGACCCAATCGATCTCTTCATCGGGAACTTGGCGCGTGATCGACGCGTCCCACTCCTTGCGGCGTCCGCCGACCTCCGCGATCCAGTGGACATGCGCATCGCCCACCTGCGTCACCGACTCAACGCCCTCCATGAATCGAGGGAAGTCCTCGAACTGCGTCCATTGGTTGTATACCTCGCGTACTGGAGCGGAGACCTCTGTCGACTCTTCCAAACCCTCCATCTCCCTGGACATGTCGCTGCTCAGGTCGTCTCGCATCCAGGACCCTCCTCCTAGTCGTGGGTCGTCGCTTGCTCAGTTGTCTTCCTTCGGGACTATCGCCGGCGCCGCAAGAGGACAACAGCAACGATGGCGGCGATGATGAGGACGACGATCAATGACCCTCCGGTGAGGAGGTTGTCATCTCCGGCGTTGCCTTCGTCCTCACACGCAGCTACGAGCAGTACCAGTGGAACCATCCAAGTCCATAGTCGCCTCACGAGCTTCTCGCTCGGGCGCTCGACCATGTTCATGCGTCGTGCCATGTGGCCACCTCCTTGCAATTCCTGATGGAACGACAGACCAGCGGTTCCCACATGGGGCGTCGTGCAAACGGGCGCTATCCGCGGAGATCTGAGACCGGGTGGAAGGCATAGAACGGACCGCCCTGGGGCATAACCGCACGCATGGACCCGAGCGGCTCGGAGGCGGTTGCGGCGCGGATGGAGGAGGGACCATGAGCGACGACATCGGTACGTCGACTGCGACTCGTGGCGAGGATCAGCGCGAGGGCGCGCGGGCCGAGATAGCGGCAGTCATCGAGACGGCCGGTAAGGTTGCCCACGAGGGCCTGGCACCAGGAGCGGACGGGCATCGGGTCCTGGGCGGTCTCATCCTGCAGCTCGCCGAGCAGGTCGCCCGACTCGCCGATACTCCGCAGTTGGAGTCACGAGCCGCGGCGGACGGATCGCCGAACCAGCTCGAGGCGCCCGTCGAAGAGGACCGCTCGCCGCAGGACGCCCCCGCCAACCCTTCGCGATCTGTCTAGTTCCCTGGTTCGCGAGCAGAGTCCAGCATCGGTGGAAGGAGCGATCGATGGAGATCCAGTTCCAAGGCGGCCCCTCTACGGCCAACGACATCGCGTGGAGCAGGAGCTGGCGAGGATCAAGCGTTGTATTGGGTCGCGGATGATGCTCACCTGCTCGACCGTCCTGACGTGCCGGGTGTCGAGGGCGACGTGGAGTACATCTACACCGGCACGGCCGAGTACGTCGGTGGCGTTGCTGGCCGGCA
>JBGGNG010000062.1:0-16488 GCA_041287635.1 Actinomycetota bacterium
GTAGCTGCCGATACCCGGTTCTGCCATGACCGAACGATCACAGCACATCGACTTCGACGAGCTGATGCGGGTACTGACGGTCACCGGTTTCATCGCGCTCGCGACCTGGGTGACGGCATCCTCGGTCGGCGTGATCTCCGGCTACGTCGCCGTCTCTCCGCCCGCGACCCTGCGGTTCCTGCTGGCGGTCTTGATCCTGGTGTTCGCGCGGCGCACCTACTGGGAGCTTCGCGAGTGGCGGTGGGGCAAGCTGCCGCCCGACGAGCGGTTCGGCTTCTCAAACCCGCTCGCCGAGCACCCCCGGACATCGGAGTTCGGG
The DNA here is from genome assembly GCA_041287635.1 of Actinomycetota bacterium. Classification (GTDB taxonomy): domain Bacteria; phylum Actinomycetota; class UBA4738; order UBA4738; family HRBIN12; genus JAOUEA01. Next base: position 320 of record JBGGNG010000062.1, read on the forward strand.
TTCGCCCAGGGACCGGGCCGCGACGACGAGGCCGAACCGACCGACACAGCCGCAACCGGTTCGTCACACCCCCGGGCGTAACATAGGCGCCGGGAACGGGGCTCCCGCCGGCCCCGTGTGACGCCTGTGCCCAATCTCCGCGACTTCGAACGACGTCTGGGGGGCCTCGTGGAGGGGCTCTTCTCCAAGACGTTCCGATCCGGCGTGCAGCCGATCGAGCTCGCGAAGCGTCTGATCAAGGAGATGGACGCCGGGCGCACCGTCGGGGTCAACGAGGTCTGGGCGCCGAACCACTTCGAGTTCTCGCTCTCCGCCGACGACCACGAGCGTCTCGAGCATGCCGAGACCGCGATCGCGAAGGAACTCGGGTCGGTGATCCGCGAGAACGCGAGTGAGCGCCGGTGGGGACTGGTCGGACCCCCCGAGGTGACGTTCGAGGTCGACGAGCGGCTGAAGAAGGGCGACATCCGCTGCGTGGCGACCCTCGTGGAGGGGCCGGAGAGATTCGAGCCCGCGGCCGCGCCGGCACCCACGCTCGTGATCCGCGAAGACGGCGTCGAACGCACGATCACCCTCACCGGCGACACCGCCACGATCGGCCGACTGCCTCAATGCGAGGTGACCCTCGCCGATCGCGGGGCGTCGAGGCGGCACGCCCAGATCCGCCTGAAGGACGGCGCTGCCACGCTCACCGACCTCGGCTCCACGAACGGCACGGAGGTCAACGGCCACCCTGTACAGACGGCGGCGCTCGACGAAGGAGACCGCATCACGATCGGCAGTACCGTGCTCGTGTTCCGCTGGGGAGAGTCGTGATGTCTGCGAGCCTGGCCCAGAGCGTCACGCCGTTCGCGCTGTCGGCCCTGAAGTACGGCCTCTTCGCGCTATTGCTGCTGTTCATCTGGCGTGCGATGCGCTGGGCCGTGCGAGGCCTGAGCGTCGAGACGGCGACGCGTTCGTCGCGGCGCGCCGCGAAGAAGGGCGGTGCCGCCGCTGAGCCTGCCGTACCGCCCGGTCCGTCGGCCGTCGTGATCCACACCGAGGGCGCCAAGCCTCGCACGGTGCCGGTGAGCGGCAACATGGTGATGGGCCGAGCGCCCGAGTGCGAGTTGGCGCTCGACGACACGTTCATCTCGCAGCAGCACGCCCGCCTTTTCGCGAAGAACGGCTCGTGGTACGTCGAGGACCTCGGCTCGACGAACGGCACGTACGTGAACGACCAACGCCTCGCCGCCCCGGCCATGGTGCAGCCCGGCGACCGCGTGCGGGTCGGCACCACCGTGCTGGAGCTCCGACGATGAGGATCGAGGTCGGCGCCGCCACCGACATCGGCCGCGTCCGCGAGGTGAACGAGGACGCCTACCTCGTCGAGGACCCGCTGTACGCGGTCGCCGACGGCATGGGAGGACACCGAGGAGGCGACGTCGCGTCGAGCCTTGCCCTCGGGACGGTCGAGGAGCTGTTCCGAGAACGGGAGGGCTCCCTCGCCGACCAGGTGCGCGAGGCGAACCGGGCCGTGCACGAGCGCTCGGTCGCCGACACGAAGGTGAGCGGCATGGGCACGACGCTGACCGCCGTGATGATCGAGGACGGCAACGCGCGCTTCGCCCACGTCGGCGACAGCCGCGCCTACCTGCTGCGGGCGGGCGACCTACGCCAGGTCACGAGCGACCACACGCTCGTCGCGCGCATGGTCAAGGCCGGCGAGATCAGCCCCGAGGAAGCGGCTGTCCATCCCCATCGGAACGTGATCACGCGATCGCTCGGCACGGAGCCGACCGTCGTGGTCGACGAGGACACCGTGCCGCTCCTCGATGAGGACCGACTGCTGATGTGCAGCGACGGCCTCACCTCGATGGTGCAGGAGGACCAGATACAGGCGATCCTCGAGGCGGAGCCCGACCCGCAACGTGCCGCCGACCGCCTCGTGAAGGCGGCCAACCGGGCCGGTGGCATCGACAACATCACGGTGTTGGTGCTCGACCCGCATGCCGAAGACGGCGACCCGGCGCCGGGCGAGCTTCCGAAGATCTCGAGGCGACCGAGCACGACGCGGTTGATCGCCGGCACGCTCGTGACGGTCGTCGTGGTCGTCGGCGCCCTCTTCGCGGTGCGCGCGTACATCGACCGCCAGTGGTACGTGGGCGACGCCGACGGCCGCGTCGCGGTGTTCCGCGGTATCCCCGCGCGCCCCCTCGGCATCACGCTCAGCGACGTCGACACGCAGACCGAGATCCCCGCAGACGAGGTCGTCGCGCTCGTGATCTACCGCGACCTTCCCGACGGCATCAGCGCCGAGAGCCGAGAGGACGCGTTCGCCATCGTCGAGCGGATCCGCACCGACGTCGAGGAACAGAGCACGACCGCCCAGGGAGGCGGCAATGGAGGCGGCTCCGGGTGAGCGAGGTCGCCTTCCCCACGAGCGCCGCCGACACGCCACGCCGACCGGTCACGGGGCTCTGGCTGCTGATCGTCGCGATCGCGATCTCGCTCGCGGCGTACGCGATGGCGGGGCTCGGCCTGAAGGGCCGCACGCCCCGCGACTTCGTCGTCTACGGCCTCGTCTTCACGGGCGCCTTCGTGGGGGGGTGGCTCGTCGTGCGGTGGACGGCGCCGCGGGCCGACCCGGTGCTTTACCCCACCGCGACGGTGCTCGCGGGTCTCGGCATCGCGATGCTCTACCGCATCATGGTCGCGCGCGGTGAATCCACCGTCGCCCGGGAGCAGGCGATGTGGCTGCTGGTCGGACTCGCGGCGTTCTGCCTCACGCTGTGGTTCGTCCGCGACGATCGGCAGCTGAACGCATACACGTACACGCTCGGGCTGATCGGCGTCGTGCTCCTGCTGCTGCCGGTGGTGCCCGGCATCGGGCGTGAGATCAACGGCGCTCGCCTCTGGGCGCAGGTGGGACCGTTCTCGTTCCAGCCGGCGGAGTTCGGGAAGATCTTCATCGTCGTCTTCCTCGCGGCCTACCTCACCGATAAGCAGGAGTTGCTCGCCGCCGGCTCGGGCCGGTTCGGGATGCCGCGAGCGAAGGACCTCGGACCGCTACTGCTGGCGTGGGGCGCCTCGCTCGCGGTGCTGTTCCTCGAACGCGACATGGGTGCCTCGCTGCTCTTCTTCGGTGTCTTCGTCGTGATGCTCTGGATCGCGAGCGGCCGAGCGGCCTACCTGTGGCTCGGGCTCGTGATGTTCGCCGCGGGCGCCTGGTTCGGCTACCTCGCGTTCGACCACGTGCAGGCGCGGGTCGACACATGGCTGCATGCGCTCGACCCCGACAAGGTCACGGGGCTCGGCTACTTCCAGCTCGCCCAGGGGTGGTTCGCTATGGCGACCGGTGGCATCGTCGGCACCGGCCTCGGCCAGGGCTCGCCGACGCTGATCCCCTACGTCGGCAGCGACTTCATCTTCGCGGCGTTCGGCGAGGAGCTCGGCATGATCGGGGCCGTCGCGCTGCTGCTGCTCTACCTGATCCTGATCGCCCGGGGGCTCCGCGTTGCGATGGAGCGCCAGGACACATTCGGCAAGCTGCTCGCCACAGGCCTCACGACGATCCTCGCGCTACAGACGTTCGCGATCGTGGCCGGCGTGACGCGCCTGATCCCGCTCACCGGAGTGCCGCTCCCGCTCGTGAGCTACGGGGGGTCGAGCCGGGTCGCGACGTTCATCATGCTCGCGCTGCTGATCCGGGTCTCGAGCGGACCGATGGAGCGCTCGCGTGGATAGACGAATCCGCCGGCTCGGCATCGGGCTCGTCGTGCTGTTCACACTGCTGTTCGCCCAGCTCTCCTACGTGCAGGTGTTCGCGGCCGACGACATCAAGGCGCAGCCCGCGAACGCCCGACGCCAGATCATCGCGGAGTACCGGGTCGAGCGCGGTCCGATCCTCTCAGCCGATGGGGTGGTCTTGGCGCAGAGCGTCCGCAACGAGGAGCGCCGCTCGGAGCTGCTGTTCCGCCGCGTCTACCCCGACGGGCCCCTCTACGCGGGACTCACCGGCTACTACTCGCGCATCTACGGGCGCGCCGAGCTCGAGCAGGCGGCGAACCCCTTCCTGTCCGGCGACGCACCCGAGCTCGCGGTGTCGACGTTCACCGACCTGATCCTCGGGAGGCAGCGCAAGGGCGGCGCGGTCTTCACGACGATCCGCAGCGACCTGCAGGAGGCCGCCGCGCTCGCGCTCGGCGACCTTCCTGGCGCGGTCGTCGCGATCGAGCCCGAGACCGGTGACGTGCTCGCGCTCGTGGCGAACCCCTCCTACGACCCGAACTCGATCTCGTCGGGCACCGACGAGGACATCAACGCGGCATGGGAGTCGATCTCGACCGACCCGAGCCAGCCGCTGATCTCGCGCGCGAAGGACGAGCTGTATCTGCCGGGATCGACGGGCAAGCTGATCACCGCGTCGGCCGCGCTCGAGAACGGGGTCGACCCCGTGACCGACCAGTGGCCGAACCCGCGCGTGCTCGACCTGCCGCAGACGACGAACACGCTGGAAAACTTCGGGGGATCCCTCTGCAACGGCGGCTCGCAGACCGTCTCGATGGCCGCGGCGTTCCAGGAGTCCTGCAACGTGACGTTCGCCGAGATCGGTCTCGACCTGGGTGCCAAGGAGATGAGCGAGCAGGCGCGCGCCTACGGGTTCTGCGCGACCGACCCGCCGGAGCAGGTCGAGTGCGAGGAGCCGACGATCCCGTTCCTGCTGCCGTGGGCCAACGGGCGGTTCCCGGTGCCCTCGTACTTCGCCGATCGGCAGCCGCAGCTCGCGTTCTCGGCGATCGGCCTCGACAACGTGCTCACGAACCCGCTGCACATGGCGCTGATCGCCGCGGCGATCGCGAACGACGGCGTGATGATGCGGCCTCGGCTGATCACCGAGGTGCGCGACCCGACCGGAAGGATCGTGCGTGAGTTCGAGCCCGAGCAGTACGGCCAGCCGATCAGCGACGCGAGCGCGAAGGAGATGCGGGCCATGATGCTCTCGGTGACGCAGGGTGGAACGGCCTCGAGCGCGTTCTCCGGGTTCCCGATCGCGGTCGCCGGCAAGACCGGCACCGCCACGAACGGAGAGAACCGACCGCCGAACGCGTGGTTCACGGCGTTCGCACCGGCCGAGCCCGGTAACGAGGCTCGCATCGCCGTGGCGGTTATCGTTCTCGACGGCGGCAACCTCGGGAACGAGGCCACCGGTGGACAAGTGTCGGCACCGATCGCCAGACAGGTGATCGATGCGTATCTGTAGGCATGAGGCGGAGACGGCGAAGGGCGTGACGCGATGAAGTCGGTGCTGAGCGACCGCTACCAGGTCGAGGCGCGCATCGGCGCCGGCGGCATGGCCGAGGTGTACCGCGGCTTCGACCCGGTGCTCAACCGCACGGTCGCGATCAAGGTCCTGCTGCCGCAGATGGCGCGCGACACGAGCTTCGTCGAGCGGTTCCGCCGCGAGGCACAGGCGGCCGCACGCCTGAACCAGCCGAACATCGTGGGTGTCTACGACACCGGCGCCGACGACGGCACGCAATACATCGTGATGGAGTTCATCGAGGGCAGGACCCTGGCCGAGTTCATGGCCACAGGCCGTCGCCCCACCCCCGTGCAGTCCGCCGAGATCGCGCAGAAGATCTGTGCCGCGATCGCTGCCGCGCACGCGCAGGGCGTGATCCACCGCGACATCAAGCCCGGCAACGTGATGATCACGCGCGAAGGCGTGATCAAGGTGATGGACTTCGGCATCGCCCGCGTGCTCGGCCCCGAGACGGCGCCCCAGACGAGCGCGGTGCTCGGCACCGCGTCGTACCTCTCCCCCGAGCAAGCGCAGGGTGGCCCGGTCGACGCCCGCACCGACATCTACTCCCTCGGGGCGGTGCTGTACGAGTTGCTGACGGGCCGGCCGCCGTTCACGGGCGACTCACCGGTCGCCGTCGCGTACAAGCAGGTGAACGAGACCCCCGCGGTGCCGTCGTCCCTGAACCCCGACGTGCCGGCACGTCTCGACTCCGTCGTGATGAAGGCGCTTTCGAAGAACCCCTCGAACCGATACCAGACGGCCGATGAGTTCTCCTCCGACCTTGCACGTGTGATCGCGGGGCAGGAGGTCGAGGCGACCCCGTTGATGCCCGCCGGGGGCGGCGACGCCACCCAGGTGATCTCGCGGCCGTCGTCGCAGACCGCCGTGCTGCCGCCGCCCGAGGAGCCCAAGGGCTCGGGCAGGAAGGTCTGGCTGGGCATCCTGATCGGCCTTCTGCTGTTCGCCCTGCTCGCCGGTGGCGGCTACCTGCTCGTCGACAGCCTCACGGGCGACGACAACGGCGGCACCGTAACCGTGATCGTGCCGAACGTCGTCGGGGAGACACAGGCCGCGGCCGAGGCTGAGCTCGAGGAGCTCGGGCTCGAGGTCGATGTCCGCCGTCGTGAGGTCGACCCCGACGAGACCGAGCCCGGCACGGTCGTGGCTCAGGACCCCCGCCGCGACGAGGAGGTCGCGCGAGGATCCACCGTTACGATCACGGTGGCCGTGGAACCCGACACCGTGGTGGTGCCGTCTCTCGAGGGCCTCACCGTGTCGCAGGCCCAGTCGGAGTTGCGCGCAGCGGATCTCACCCTCGGCTCCACCCTGCAGGAAGCGAGCGCGGACATCGCGGAGGGGCTCGTGATCCGGTCGGAACCGGCGACCGACGCAGAGGTCGAGCCCGGCTCCGCAGTCGACATCTACGTCTCGACGGGACCCGAGTTGGTCGAGGTGCCCGACGTGTCGACCGGGTGTCTGTCCGTCGGCGCCGCTCGCCAGGCCCTGCGGGCGGTGGGTCTCGAGATGGTGATCGGGGAACCGGTTCCGACGGTGCCCGACTGCCCGAACCCGAGTCGGATCCTCGGGCAGGAACCGGTGGCCGGCAGTACCGTCGAGGCCGGCTCGACCGTCACGGTGTTCCAGGGCGGTGGTGGCGACGTCTGAGCCTCGGGGTACCGTGAGGCGATGACGCTCGCCTACGTGACCGAGGACTTCACGCCCCAGGAGCGAGCGGTGCTCGCCCGCCACTTCACGAACCTCGAAGGGCCGGTCTTCGCCCTCGTCGACCTGCCCGAGGCGGTCAAGGGCGCGATGTTCGCCCGCTACTCTCGCACCACGAAGTCGCTCCGTCGGCTGTTCCTCGACGAGTTCGCAGGCGACATCGACGAGATCGCTGGCGCACACGCAGGCGCCTCGTCGACCGCCGGCAGCGAACGCGCGGCCCGCCTCTACGACTCGGTCTTCGTCGAGTACGGCGACGACTCGGTCGCCCAGCTCGGCGGTGTGCACCTCGCGTGCGAGCAGTCGTCGCAACTGCTCGCGAAGGCTCTCGAGTGGGGGCGCCTGGCCGCCTACCTCGAGCAGTCCACGCGGTACATGCGCTACGACGACAAGCCCGGCGGCGCGTGGCGCGCAACGCTTCCGCCCGAGCTCGACGGCACCCCGGCGGGCGATCGGTACGCGGCGTTCCTCGACGAGGCGTTCACGACGTACGGGCGCATGTACGAGCCGATGGAAGCGTGGTTCACGCAGCGCTACCCCAAGCAGGAAGGCGACAGCAACTTCGTCTACCGCCAGACGATCATGGCGAAGACGTGCGACACCCTGCGCGTGCTGCTGCCCGCGGGAACGCGCTCCAACCTGGGCATCTACGCGACCGGCCAGTCCTACGAGCAGCTGCTGATGCGACTGGCGGTGCACCGTCTGGCGGAGATGCGAGAGGTCGGCGAGCTGATGAAGGCCGAGCTGCGGAAGGTGATCCCCGAGTTCCTGAAGCGCGTCGACGTCGAGGAGCGCGGCGTCGCGTGGTCGCGCTATTGGGACTCGAACCGTGCGCACATCGAGGAGCTGACCGGGCGGGTACTCACCGACGCCGGCGCGAAGCCCGAGCACCGCGACGAGGTGACGCTCGTCGACTTCGACCCCGAGGGCGAGACGAAGATCGCGGCCGCGGTCCTGTACGCGTCGTCGGCGATGCCCGACGACCAGCTGCTCGCGCTCGCACGATCGATGCCGCGTGAACAGGTGTCCGAGATCCTGCAGACGAGCGTCGGCGACCGGGCGAACCGTCGCCACAAGCCCGGCCGTTCGTGGGAACGCACCAGCTACCGTTTCGACGTCTTGTGCGACTACGGGGCGTTCCGCGACCTGCAGCGCCACCGGCCGCTCACGATGGAGTGGCAGCGCCTGACCACCGAGCACGGCTACGAGACGCCGTCGCAGATCGACGAGGCCGGACTGCGCGAGGGCTGGGAGCGCGTGATGCAGGCGAGCGCCGAGACCGAACGCGCCCTGCTCGACGCCGGGTTCGTCGAGCAGGCGCAGTACGCGGTGTCGATGGCCTACCGCATCCGGTTCGTGATGCAGATGACGGCGCGCGAGGCGATGCACCTGACGGAGCTCAGGTCACAGCCGGCGGGCCACCCCGTGTACCGACGGGTCGCGCAGTCGATGCATCGCCTGATCGCCGACGTGCATCCCGCGATCGGCGAGACGTTCAGCTACGTGAGCTATGACGAGGTCGACCTCGAGCGCCTCGAGGCCGAGCGCCGTACGGAGGAGAAGCGCAAGGCACGACGGGAAGGGCCCGGCGAGGCGTGACACGGACGGGGTCCGTCACCGCGCTCGCACGCGGTGACACGATCGAGGTCGGGATCGATGGGGCCACGAACGCTGACGGTTCGCTCGGCACGGATTCCATCTTCTACGTCGGGTCGATCGCGAAGCAGTTCGTCGCCGCGTGCGCCGCCTTCCTGGAACGCGACGGAGGGATCGACCTCGAGGATCCGATCGCTCGGTACGTCCCCCGGCTTCCCGCGTGGGGTGACGGGGTCACGATCCGACACCTGATCCATCACACGGGCGGCGTGAGGGAGCGGCAGCGCACCGGCCCCGGCGTTCCGATCCACGGCGTGCCGGCCTGGGGTAACGCCGATCTGCTCGACGAGCTCCGCCGGGTGGCCGAGCTGGACTTCGAGCCGGGCAGTCGCTACGGCTACTCGAATCGCGGCTACCTGCTGCTCGCGGAGGTCGTCGCCGCGGCGAGTGGCGAGACCCTCACCGACCTCGCGCGTGCACGCATCTTCGAGCCGCTCGGCATGCGCGACACGTTCTTCCGGGAGGACGAGAGCCCGCTTCCGGATCGAGCCGTCCGCGGACAGTTCGAGGCCGAGGACGGTGCCGTCTACGAGGAGCCGGCACGCTTCCATGCGGTCGGGGCGGGCGGGCTGTGGACGACCGTCGCCGACCTCGCGACGTGGAGCGCGAACTTCGACGAGGACCGGCTCACCGGCGGCTGGCTCCCCGAGCGCCTCACGACGCGCGGCACGCTCGACGACGGCACCCCCATCCACTACGCATGGGGGCTGTCGGTGCGCACACACCGGGGGCTACCGATCGTGAGCCACGGCGGCAACTTCCCGGGCTGGGAGTCGAAGATGGTGCGCTTCCCGACCGAGCGCACGACGGCGATCGTGCTCGCCAACCGCGAGGATCTCGACGTCAGCGCGATGGCGTTCCGCCTCGCCGACGAGGCGCTCGAAGGCCGGATGGACCCCGATGCGCTCCACGCCGACGAGACGTTCGACGGCGCTCAAGGAGCGGAGCGGTAGCGCTCTGAGAGGCATCTGACCTGCGGAGATACCGGAAAGCCCCCGGAAATCCGCGGAAACATGCGGAATCCGGGTAGTCTGCCCGGGTTCCGACTACACCTGGGGAGGTGTTCGCATGAACAAGGCAGAGCTGGTCGACGCGATCGCGGACAAGTCCGGCATCGCGAAGTCCACGGTCGACGAGGTCATCAAGGCGATGACCGAGACGATCGAGTCCGAGGTCGCCAAGGGCGACAAGATCTCGATCCCCGGCTTCATCTCGTTCCCGAAGGTGAAGCGCGCCGCGCGCACGGGCGAGACCATCAACATCCCGGCGAGCGCGACGGTGAAGGTGACCGCGGGCGCCCGTCTGAAGAGCAGCGTGAAGTAGGCACCACACACTTCTCCGCACCACCGCGGGCCGGCGCCGAAGGCGCCGGCCCGCTCCCATGCCCGGGCCCGGCTGACGCCGGGCCCGTTTCGGTACCCTGGAACCCTTCCTATGGATCGCGAGACCCTGCTCCTCGTCGCCATCGTCATGCTCGCCGTCGCCGCGTTCGCGGTCGGGGTGAGCGGCTGGATCCTGCTGGCTCGCGACCGGCGACTGCGCCATTCGCTCTCCCCCGTCGCGACCGGCGCCGCGGGCCATCACGAGGTTCACGAGGAGCGCTGACATGCTCGAGCTCCTCGACCTGCGAGAGCGGGGCGAGCGTCTCGACGCCACTCGGCTCGAGACCGACCCCACCGTGGCCGACACGGTCAGCGGCATCCTCCAACGTGTCTTCGTGGAGGGCGACGACGTCCTGATCGAGCTGGCGCAGCGGTTCGACGGCGCCGACCTCAGCGGCTCCGGTGTGCTCGTCACCGACGCGGAGTTCGACGCGGCGGCCGAAGACATCGACCCGCAGCTCAGGGCGGCGCTCGACGACCTGATCGAGCGGCTGAAGGACCTGGCCACCCGGCAGCTCCCTCGCCCGTGGTGGGACGAGCGCGACGGCGTGCGGTTCGGCGAGATCGTCCGGCCGCTCCAATCGGTCGGGTGCTACGTGCCCGGAGGCCGGGCCGTGTACCCCTCGTCGGTCTGCATGACGGTGGTGCCGGCCGTCGTCGCCGGTGTCGACGAGATCGTTCTCTGCACGCCACCGCAGTCCGACGGCTCGATCCCGTCGTCGGTGCTCTACGCGGCGAGGAAGGCCGGCGCCCACTACGTGGCGAAGACCGGCGGCGCACAGGCGGTCGCGGCGATGGCCTACGGCACCGAGACCATCCCGAGGGTCGACCGCATCGTCGGACCCGGCAACGCCTATGTCACCGAGGCCAAGCGTCAGGTCGCGGGGAATGTCGGCATCGACGGCCTCGCCGGACCGTCGGAGCTCGCGATCGTCGCCGACGGCGACGTCGACATCGACATGGCGGCACTCGACCTGATCGCCCAGGCGGAACACGACCCCGAGGCGCGCACGTTCTTCATCACGCCCGACCCAGACCTCGTGGACCGCGTCGCGAAGGCGCTCGACGAGGCGCTCGAAGACGCCGGGCGTCGCGAGATCGTCGACGCCGCGCTCGACTACACGAAGGCCGTGATCGTCCGCGATCTCGACCAGGCGGCCGAGGTCGTGAACGACCTCGCATCGGAGCACGTGCAGCTGTTGTTGCCCGAGCCCGATGCCTTCCTCCCCAAGGTGCGCAACGCCGGCGCGATCTTCCTCGGCCGGTGGACCGCGGTGCCGTTCGGTGACTACGGGGTGGCATCGAACCACGTGCTGCCAACCGCCGGCACCGCCCGCTTCTCGAGCGGGCTGCGCGCATCCGACTACGTGACGGTGAGCTCCGTGGTCGAGCTCGACGAGCGGAGCGCGGCCGGGTTCGCTCCGCGCACCTCGGCGATCGCGAACGCCGAGGGGCTCGTCGGTCACGCGAAGGCCATGGACGCCCGTGCGAGCCGAGCCGAGGTCGTCGAGCCGTGAGCCCTGCTGCCGAGCCCCGCCCCGGCGTGCGCGATATCGACCCGTACGTCTCGCCGCAGCTCGACGTGGCCGCGCGGCTCAACACGAACGAGTGCCCGCACCCGCTCCCGGAGAGATTCTTCACCGAGCTCGCAGAGGCGGTCCACGACCTGCCGCTGCACCGCTACCCCGACGGGCAGATGACCCGCCTTCGCGAGGAGCTGGCGGCCCACCACGGCCACACGCTCGAAGGCACGTGGACCGCGAATGGGTCGAACGAGGTGCTGACCGAGCTGCTGCTTGCCTACGGCGGTCCCGGCCGGAACGCGGTGGTGTTCGAGCCCACCTACCTACTGCACTCGAGGCTCTCGTGGCTCACCCACACCGAGGTGACCCGGCTCGAGCTCGAACGACCGTTCACGATCGAGGATGGAGCGATCGCCTACGCGGAAGCCGCCGACCCCGACGTCGTCTTCGTCTGCTCGCCCAACAACCCGACCGGCAACGCACAGCCGCTCGACGCGGTGACCTCGCTCGCCGAGCGCACGAGCGCGCTCGTGATCGTCGACGAGGCCTACATCGAGTTCGGCGGCGAGAGCGCGTTGAAGCTCGTCGCCGATCACCCGAACATCGCCGTCGTGCGCACGTTCTCGAAGGCGTTCGCGATGGCCGGCGCGCGGATCGGGTACGTGATGACGAACCCCGCGGTCGTCGACGACCTGCAGCGCGTGAGGCTCCCGTACCACATGTCGGCGCTCACCCAGGCAGCAGGGATCGTGGCCCTGCACCACACGGTCGAGGCCCTCTCGTTGCTCGACTCGATCCGGGCCCAGCGCGACCGCATCGTGCGGGAGCTCGGTGCGATCCCGGGCACGACGGTGTTCCCGAGCGACGCGAACTTCGTGCTCTTCGTACCACCGGAGCCGCACGATGCGAAGCAGGTCTGGCAGGCGCTGCTCGACCGCGAGGTGCTCGTGCGCGACCTCACGGCCGTGGTGCCGAACGCGCTGCGTGTCACCGCGGGCGCCGAGCACGAGGTCGATCTCTTCCTGACGAGCCTGCGGGAGGTGCTGTCGGCGTGAGCCGCACCGCGAGCGTGAGCCGCACGACCAAGGAGACCGACATCGCGGTCGAGCTCAACCTCGACGGGGCGGGTTCGGCGAAGGCCGACACGGGTATCCCGTTCTTCGATCACATGTTGCAGCAACTGGGCAAGCACGCCGGATGGGACCTCGATGTCACGTGCAGGGGTGACCTGCAGGTCGACGGCCACCACACCGTGGAGGATTGCGGCATCGCGATCGGCACCGCGCTCGCCGACGCCCTCGGCGACAAGGAGGGCATCCGCCGGTTCGCGAGCATCACCGTGCCGCTCGACGAGGCCGCGGTCGAGGTTGTACTCGACCTCGCGGGGCGGAACTTCGTCGTGCACGAGGTGCCGGTGCCCTACGAGACGATCGACGGCTTCGACACCGGCCTGCTCGAGGACTTCGTGCGCGCGTTCGCGCAGGCCTCGAACATGACGATCCACGTGCACCTTCGGTACGGCAGGTCGCCCCATCACATCTGTGAGGCGCAGTTCAAGGCGATGGCCAAGGCGCTCGGCGACGCCTGCAGCCTCACGGGGCGCGGGGACGTGCCGTCCACCAAGGGAACGCTCTGACCAGAGGACCTCGATGACCCACACGATCGCCGTGGTCGACTACGGCTCCGGCAACCTGCACTCCGTCTCGCGCGCGATCGCGCGCGTGGGCGGCAGCGCGCTCGTGACGCGCGACGCCGGCGAGATCGCGGCGGCCGACGCCCTCGTAATCCCCGGCGTCGGTCACTTCGGCGCGTGCATGCGCGCGATCTGTCATCACGGCATGGATCGGGCGATCGCGGACTTCCGCGCGACCGGTCGGCAGGTCTTCGGCGTCTGCGTCGGCATGCAGGTGCTCTTCGAGGGGAGCGACGAGGATCCGGAGCCCGGCCTCGGGGTGCTGCCAGGGTTGGTCGGACGCCTCGAAGGCAACGTGAAGGTGCCCCACATGGGATGGAACACGACGACCTGGACGTCGCCACACCCGTTCGTCGACGGCCTGCCCGACGACACGCGCTTCTACTTCGTGCACTCGTACGCGCCACCGGTCACCGACCACACCGTGGCGACCACGACCTACGGTGGCGACTTCTCGGCTGCGGTCGCTCGCGACAACGTCTTCGCCACACAGTTCCACCCGGAGAAGTCCGGCGACGCCGGCCTGCACGTGTACGAGCGCTTCGTGGGGTCGCTCGCATGATCGTGATCCCCGCGATCGACCTACGCGGCGGGCGAGCCGTGCGCCTGATGCAAGGCGACCCCGACGCCGAGACGACGTACGCGGCCGACCCCGTCGAGGTCGCCGTGCGCTTCCAGGAGGAAGGCGCCCGGCGCCTGCACGTCGTGGACCTCGACGCGGCGCTCGGCGACGGGCACAACCACGAACGGGTGGAAGCGATCTGCCGGGCGGTCCAGGTGCCCGTGCAGGTCGGCGGGGGCATCCGATCCAACGATGACATCGTCGCGCTGCTCGACGCCGGCGCGAAACGCGTGATCCTCGGCACCGCGGCCGCCACCGACCCGGCGTTCGTCCGGCGGGCGGTGGAGGAACACGCCGAGGCGATCGTCGTCGCGGTCGATGTCCGTGGCGGTCACGTGATGGTCAAGGGTTGGCAGGAGGAGGGCCCCGCGCTCGATGACGCCCTTCCCGCTCTCGACGACGCGGGGGCGCCCCGATACCTGGTGACCTCGATCGCTCGGGACGGCACGCTGAAGGGACCCGACACGAAGCTCTACGAACACATGCTGAAGCTGACCCAGACCCCGCTGATCGCGAGCGGCGGCGTCCGTGACGCCGACGATGTCTGGGCGCTGCGCGAACTCGGGTGCGAGGCCGTCGTCACCGGCAAGGCGCTCTACGAGAAGACCCTGAAGCTCGCCCAGGTGATCAGGGGGTGACCCGGCCGTGACCCTCGCCAAACGGATCATGCCGTGCCTCGACGTCGACGCGGGACGCGTCGTGAAGGGCACGCGGTTCCAAGAGCTGCGCGACGCCGGCGACCCGGTCGAGCTCGCCGCGCACTACGACCGTGAAGGCGGCGACGAGCTGGTCTTCCTCGACATCACGGCGACGGTCGAGGGCAGAGCCGCCACGCTCGACGTGATCGCCAGGACGGCAGAGCAGGTGTTCATCCCGCTCACGGTCGGCGGCGGCGTGAAGCGAGACGACGATGCGCACGAGCTGCTCCGCGCCGGAGCCGACAAGGTCGCCGTGAACTCAGCCGCGGTGCGCGACCCCTCGCTGCTCCAACGCTGCGCGGATCGGTTCGGGACGCAGTGCATGGTGATCGCGATCGACGCGAAGCGGCGGCCCGACGGCGACGGCTGGGAGGTCTTCGTCGATGCCGGCCGCACACCCACAGGCCGCGACGCGATCGGGTGGGCCGTCGAGGCGACGACGGAACGAGGTGCCGGGGAGGTGCTGCTCACCTCGATGGATCGTGACGGCACCGGCGAAGGCTACGACCTCGACCTGGTGCGCTCGATCGCCGGCGAGGTGCGGGTCCCGGTCGTCGCGAGCGGGGGCGCGGGACACCTCGACCACTTCGCCGAGGCGCTCACCGAGGGACGCGCCGACGCGGTGCTCGCTGCGAGCCGGCTGCACTTCGGCCAGCTTACGATCCGCGAGATCAAGGAGTACCTGCGCGAACGCGACGTCGAGGTACGGCTGTGAGCGACGCCGCTCGCCCGACGGGACCCGCCGACCTCGATCGCTCGGCCGTCGACCTCGACTCGCTGCGGTACGACGATCGTGGACTGATCCCGGTGATCGCACAGGACGCCGACACCGGCGAGGTGCTGATGCTGGCCTGGGCGAACCACGAGGCGCTCGAGCGCACCCTCACCGAGGGGCGCATGGTGTATTGGTCGAGATCGCGACAGGAGCTGTGGCGCAAGGGCGACACGAGCGGCCATGGGCAGCACTGGCAGGAGCTCCGTGTCGATTGCGACGCCGATGTGATCGTGGCGCGCATCCACCAGGAGGGGGCGGCCTGTCACACGGGCGAGCGGAGCTGCTTCTTCCGTTCGCTCACGCCTTCCGAAGGCTGACCGGCGGCCGGTAGACTCCGACGCCCATGCTCAAGCTCGTGATCCCGAAAGGCTCCCTCGAGGAGCAGACCCTACGGCTGTTCGAGGCTGCAGACCTCACCGTGCGCCGCTCGTCCAGCCGTGACTACCACGGAAGCGTCGACGACGACCGCATCGAGCGCGTCAGCGTGCTGCGCCCCCAGGAGATCCCGACCTACGTGGCCGAGGGCTTGTTCGACCTCGGCATCACCGGACAGGACTGGATCGCCGAGACCGGCAGCGACGTCGAGGTGCTCACGAGTCTCAGCTACGCGAAGACCGGCACCGGCCACGGCACGACGATCGTGCTCGCGGTGCCGAACGAGCACCCCGCGAACAGCGCGAAGGAGATGCCGGCCGGCTCGCGCATCTCGACCGAGTTCGTGCAGATCACCGAGCGGCATTTCGCCGGTCTCGGCATCCCGGTCAAGGTCGCGTGGAGCTACGGCGCCACCGAGGCGAAGGTGCCCGAGATC
>JBGGNG010000063.1:0-5780 GCA_041287635.1 Actinomycetota bacterium
ACGACATCACGATCGCCGTTCGGGGCGACGATCCGTCGTTCCTTCGGAAAGAGCCCGTGCGGATCGATGCGCTCACGGCACGGGTCGCGCGGAAGGTGCAGCCGTTCCTGAACGGGAGGCTCCGCGTGCAGCCGGTGCCGCCCGACGCCCGCCTGGAAGCTGACCCCGACCGTCTCGAACAGGCTCTGGTCAACCTGCTGCAGAACGCCGCCGTCCACACACGCGAGGGCACAGCCGTGGAGCTCCGGGTCTCGCAGGCACGCAAGGCGTGGCTGTTCGAGGTCGAGGACCGGGGTCAGGGCCTGGCGCGCGGACGGGAGGACGAGGCCTTCGAGCGGTTCGTCCACGGGCCCACATCGCAGGGATCGGGTCTCGGCCTCGCCGTGGTCAGGAGCATCGCCCGAGGGCACGGGGGCGAGGCCGGCGTCGACAACCATCCCGGGGAGGGGGCGACGTTCTGGATCCTGATCCCACGATGACGGTCCTGCTCGTGGAGGACGAGGATCGCATCGCGTCGTTCGTGATCAAGGGCCTCGGCGCGCGCGGGTTCGACGTACGGCGCATCTCCACGGGCGGCGACGCTCAGACCGTGGCCACGGACGACGTCGGCGTGGTCGTGCTCGACCTGGGGCTACCCGATATCGACGGGCTCGAGGTGCTGCGCGGCCTCCGCGAACGCGGCCCCAGGCTCCCGGTCGTCATCCTGACCGCCCGAGGCGACATCGAGGACCGCGTGCGAGGTCTCGACCTCGGCGCCGACGACTACGTGGCCAAGCCGTTCGCGATCGACGAGCTCGCCGCGCGTTTGCGCGCTCGCCTGCGGCCCCGCGCGGATCACGCCGTGCGACTCACGGTCGGCGAGCTCGAGCTGGACCTGATCGCGCGGCGAGCCCGCGTCGGCGAACGCGTGATCTGGCTCACCCCCCGCGAGTTCGCACTCCTGGAGATGCTGATGCGCCACGCGGGGACGACGGTGACCCGGCCCGAACTCCTGTCCGAGGTCTGGTCGCTGGACTTCGACCCGCGGTCGAACCTCGTCGACGTCTACGTCCGCTACCTGCGCCGCAAGCTCGGGTCGGGGTGGATCACGACCGAGCGAGGCGTCGGATACCGGATCGTCGAGGCGAACGCCGACGCAGGCACGTCCGGGCCGAAGGGGTCCACCCCCGCCCGAGGGCGGGCCTGAGGCCGCGAACGTCGCTCAGACGGCGATCCTGCTCCTCGGTAGGAAGCGGCCCTGACCGGCCCTGCCGTGGAACGCGCCGTCTTGCACCAGGACCCGGCCCCGCTGCATCACGACCTCGGGCAGACCCCGTACCTTCCGACCTTCGTACGCCGAGTAGTCGACGTACATGTGATGGGTCTTCGCCGAGATCTCGCGCTCGACGCGGGGGTCGAACACGACGACGTCCGCGTCCGAGCCCGGCGCGATCGTGCCTTTGCGCGGGTATAGACCGAACATCTTCGCGGGCGCCGTCGCCACGATCTCGACGAAGCGGTTGAGCCCGATGTGACCCGCCTCCACGCCCCCATAGAGGAGCGTGAACCGGTCCTCGACGGAGGGGAGACCGTTCGGGATCTTCGAGAAGTCGTCCTTGCCCATATCCTTCTGCCCCACGTAGTTGAACGGCGCATGGTCGGTCGAGACCACCTGGAGGTCGTCGCCCCGAAGTCCCTTCCACAGGTCCTCCTGGTGATCGGCGGGGCGCAGCGGCGGCGAGCAAACGAACTTGGCCCCCTCGAACCCCGGGCGACCGAGGTCGTCCAGGGAGAGATACAGGTACTGCGGGCACGTTTCCGCGTACGCGGGCAGACCGCGATCGCGGGCCTCGCGAACCGCGTTCAGCGCGTCGCGCGAGGACAGGTGCACGATGTAGGCGGGCGTGCCGGCGAGCTCGGCGAGCTTGAACGCGCGGTGGACGGCCTCCCCTTCCATCATCGCCGGGCGCGTGAGACCGTGGCTGAGCGGCTCGGTCTTGCCCTCGTCCAGGAACTGCCGCACGAGGACGTCGATCGGGCCCCCGTTCTCGGCGTGCATCATGATCAGCGTTCCCGAATCGGCACCCTGTCGCATCGCGCGGAAGATCGATGCGTCGTCGAGCATGAAGACGCCCGGGTACGCCATGAAGAGCTTGAACGAGGTGACGCCCTCGCCCACGAGCTCGTCCATCTCCTTGAGGACCTGGTCGTTCACCTCGCGGATGATCATGTGGAACCCGTAGTCGGTCGTCGCCAGCTTGGCTTTCTCGTGCCATCGATCGAGCCCCTCCCGCAGGCCCTCTCCGTAGTCCTGCAACGCGAAGTCCACGATCGTCGTCGTCCCGCCGAACGCGGCCGCGCGTGTGCCACTCTCGAAGTTATCCGAACAGAAGCTGCCGCCGAACGGCAGGTCCATGTGCGTGTGGACGTCGACCCCGCCCGGCATCACGTACCGGTCGGTCGCGTCGATCTCGACGTCGGCCTGGACGGGGATCCCCACGCCGATCGCGGACACCCTCTCGTCTTCGATCACGACGTCGGCCTTCGTCGTCTCGGTCGCCGTCACGATGGTCCCGCCCTTGATGAGGGTCCTCATGATGTTCGAGCTCCTTCCGTGTGTTCCTTGGCCGTGTGTTCTCCCGCAGCCGCTGCCTGGCCGTCTTCGGCCGCTTGTTCCCGAATGGCATCATCCGACGGCGCTCGGCGGCGGGCAAACCGACCCGCGCCCACGGTCCGTTATCCTCGCCCGGTGACGTCCAGCTGGAACATCGCCCAGGTGAACATCGCACTGCTCCGCGCCCCGCTCGACGCACCCGAGCTCGAGGGCTTCGTCTCGATGCTCGCGCCGATCAACGCGCTCGCCGATTCGAGCCCGGGGTTCGTGTGGCGCCTCCAGAGCGAAGCGGGTGACGCGACCGGGATCCGTGCGTTCGACGACGACCGGATCATCGTGAACCTCTCGGTGTGGGAGACGATCGAGGCGCTCGGGCTGTTCGTGTTCGCCTCGAGGCACATCGAGGTCCTGCGACGCCGGCGCGACTGGTTCGAGAAGATGGCGGACGCCCACCTGGCCCTGTGGTGGATCCCGGTCGGAACCACCCCGACGGTCGAGGAGGCCGAGCATCGCGTGGCGGTGCTTCGCGAGCGGGGCGTTTCGTCGGATGCCTTCACGTTGCGCGAGCCGTTCCCGGCGCCCGGTTCCAACGTTCCGGTGCCCTCGCAGGACCGGTGGCGGTACCCGACCACCTCACGACCCATGTGAAGTTCCCTTGCCCCTTCCCGCAGGTGGGGGTAGCGTCGGCCTTGCTCGCATGAAGCGAACCCTCATCTTCGTCGTCCCCCTCGTGCTGCTGCTCGACCTGCCCGCCGTACCGGCGAGGGCGGCGCAGAACGGTCAGTTCGTGCTGCGCTGTCCCTACTCCCACACGCGCATGGACGACCCGATCGTGTTCCCGGGCCAGCCCGGTGCCTCGCATCTGCACGACTTCTTCGGCAACACGGGTGTGGACGCGTTCTCCACGTTCAAATCGATGCTGGCCGGCGAGACCACCTGCCGGGTGGCGAGTGACACCGCGGGCTACTGGACCCCCACCGGCTACCTGGACGGCGTGCAGATCAAGCCCAAGGTGATGCGCATCTACTACCTCGGCTCGGCCACCGGGACGACGGAGACGATCCCCCCGGGGCTGCAGATGGTCGGGGGGAACCGTGACGCCACGTCGCCGGCCGAGAACCCGCACGTCTCGTGGTTCTGCGGGAGGACCAACAGTGTGACGACGCCGCGCGAGGACACCCCGTACGACTGCTCGCCGTGGGCCCAGTACGAGTTCGTCGACGGGATCATCGCGGTGATCGACTTCCCGAGCTGCTGGAACGGCTCCGGTCTCTCACCCGCTGACGTCACGTATCCGGTCGGGGGCGCCTGCCCGGCGGGGTTCGGGCACGTCATCCCCAAGCTGAGCGAGCGCGTGCATTTCGGCGTCATGAACCCACTGGCGATCGACGGGTCGCTCGCGTTCACGCTGTCGAGCGGGCCGTGGTACTCGCTGCATGCCGACTTCTGGAACACCTGGCAGCAGGAACGTCTCGACCAGCTGGTCGCCGACTGCCTCGTCGCGAACGCGCACTGCGGCTCGGTCGACGCCACGAGCTCGATCGATTGGAGCCGTCAATTCGGGACCCAACGCTACGACCTCGCGTACGCGGCCGCGTCGGACGGCAAGGGAGGATCGTACGTCGTGGGCTTCACGAACTTCGCGCTCGAGGGACAGACCTACCACCACCGGTACGATGCGTTCCTGCGAAGGTACAACGCGGACGGCAACGAGATGTGGACCGAACAGTTCGGGACCAACGGCACCGACCAGGCCCTCGCGATCGCGGTCTCCGGCTCCGCCGTATACGTGACGGGATCGACCGACGGACGCTTCCGCAAGCAGAAGCGGGCCGGCGCCCTGGACGGGTTCGTCACGCGTTTCCGTGCGAATGGGACGCAGGTCTGGCTCGAGCAATTCGGTACCAAGCGCGACGACGAGGCCACCGCGGTCACGACCACAGACGGCGGCGTGTACCTGGCGGGCACGACCCGCGGCCGGCTCTCCAAACAACGGCTGGACGGGCCGTCCGACGCGTTCGTGATGCGCCTGGACCCCGACGGTCTCGAACGCTGGACGCGTTCGTTCGGAGGCGACGGTGAGGACGCTGGGCTCGCGGTGGCCGCGCGCGGCGCGAACGTCTTCCTGGGCGGCCGAACCGAGGGTCTGCACCGTACGGTCGGGGACCAGGACGGGTTCATCGCGGCCTTCGATCCAAACGGGAGGCCGACCGAGAGCTCTCAGATCGGCGAGGGGGACGCGGATTCGATCACGTCGATCGCCGCCGGTGCGAACGGCATCTACTTCGCGGGCTCGACCTCGGGAACGTTCCTCCACGGCGACCCCTTGGGAGGACTCGACGCGGTGATCGGAAAACTCGACTTCGATAGCGGTGTCCTGTGGTCGGAGCAGTTCGGAAGCGCCGCCGACGACGAAGCCACGGCAGTGAGGACCGTCGGGAAGGGCGTGTACGTTGCCGGCTCTGCCGCTGGTGGGCTGCCGGAGGGCACGCCACTGGGCGAAAGCGACGGGTTCGTGCGCAAGTACCTGCCGATCGGGACCGAGATCTGGACGCACCAGTTCGGCACGGACGACTACGATGCCGTCTACGGGATGGCCTCGGACCCGAGGGGCGTGGTCGTCGTCGGCACCACGCACGGGGCGTTCCAGAACCAGACCAACGCCGGTGACCGCGACGTGTTCCTCGTCAAGATCGCGTTTTCCTGACCGTCGAGACGCCCGAACCCAGGCCGTGGTCTCCCGGGGGTTGGCAAGGATCGTCGTTCAGGAGCAAGCTGACCGCCTATGACCTCCCCCGTCGGGCCCCGAGGGGAACGGCTCGTCGTCGCCTCACGGATCACGCGTCACGACGTCCTGGCGATCGTGGCGCTCGGGGTCCTGTACTACTTCGCCGCTCGGATCGGGCTGCGGCTCGCGGTGGTCGAGGACAACATCACGCCGCTCTGGCCGCCAACCGGTCTCGCCCTGGTCGCGTTCCTCCGGTACGGCCGCCGGCTGTGGCCGGGGGTGGCCATCGCGGCGTTCCTCGTCAACCTGCCGATCACGAACCTCCCCGACGCGCTCATCACGGCGGCCGGCAACACCCTCGCCCCGATGCTGGCTGCCTGGCTGCTGGAACGGGTCGGCTTCCGGCAGCAGATCGACCTGGTTCGAGACGTGGCGGCACTGGTCGTCCTCGGGGCGCTG
>JBGGNG010000064.1:0-3036 GCA_041287635.1 Actinomycetota bacterium
TCGAGGTCGGCCGTCGTGTTCGTGTGCCCGTAGTAGTAGTACGCAAGCAGGAACTCCGCCGCCTCCTTGCTGGCCCACGAGTCGACGTACTCGTGCGCGTGCCGGTAGTTCTGGGAGTCGGCGAACAACGCCATGCCGCACACCCACGAGATGCGACCTTCTGTCGGCTGCATGTACAGGTAGTTCATGCCCGCGGCGTCGGCGTAGCCGACCGTGTCGGGCCACGAGTAGCCCGCCCACACCTCTTCGGTCTTGAACGCACGCCAGAAGTCGAAGGACTGGTTCCAGTAGAAGCGCACGAGCCCCTTCTTGGAGATGAGGAAGTCGCGCACCTCGGCGAGTTCCTCGTCGGTCATGTCCCAGGGGTCCTCGATGCCGAGCGCATACGCGGCGACCACCATCATGTTGAGCGTGTCGACCCATGCGATCTTGCCCTTATACCGCTCGTCGAAGAGCACGTTGAACGTCTCGTCGCCGCCGTCGACATGGTCGAGGTTCACGAGCGGTGCGATGTACCCCCAGTCGAGCGGCACGAAGTACTGCTGCCCGTCGAATTGCCCGGCCGTCATGAGCTTGGGGTTCAGCTGCGAGAAGTTCGGGATCAGCGAGGTGTCCCACGGTTGCAGCGCCTCGAGGTCGACCCAGTCCTTGTACCGATAGCCGCACGGGTGCGCCACGTCGTAGCGAGCCCCCGCTACCACCTTCGTATAGGCCGAGTCGTCGTTCTCGAACAACGCGAACTCAGGCGTGTCGCCTGTCGCCTTCGCGTACTGGCCCCAGAGGAACTTCTTCTCCTCCTTGGGGTAGTAGTCGCCGTTGCCGTACCCGGACCAGTCGAAGACCTGCAGGCTGCCCGGCTCGTCCTCGATCGGCGGTATCGACGCCTGCGCGGAGCCTTGCGCCCCGCTCGACGTCGTCTCGGCGTCTTTGCAGGCGGCGAGCACCCCCGCCATGCTCACGGTCATGCCTGTGTAGCCTGCGTACCGCAGGAAGTCCCGCCTGCCGATCGAGCTGGTCAAACGCTTTTGCACCATGGCCGATCTCCCCCCTCGTGTCGCGGGCACCGGTGATGCCACGTATCATGCGCGCGGAAGACGGCCGGAGCAAGGCACATCCGACACCTTGGGGGGACCGACAGCGGATGTCGCGCATCGTTCGCGTCCTTGCGGTCGCCGTGCTCCTCGCGCCTGCATGCGCCTCGGCTCCCGCAACCGACGGCTCGATCGCGGCTGGAGTGACGCCGCCCGTGCTGCCCACCTCCGCGCTCCCGCGCATGACGAGCGATGCGACATCCGTCGACGCGGACCATCTGGCCAACGAGGTCACGCACCCCGACGAACTTCGGACGCTGCTCGACGATGCCGGGCTCGTGCGAGCCGCGCAGCGTTCCTTCGGCGGTGGCCGTGGTGCGTTCTCGCGGGTCGTCGCGCGCGGCCTCGTGTTCGAGACCGAGGAAGGCGCGGCGGCCTTCGTCTCGTGGTTCGGCGACCACGCCTCCCAGCAGATCATCACGTCGGAACGCATCTCCCCCTCGGGGATACCCGACGGCGTCATCGTCTTCCGCCACCTGCCCGACGGCTGCTGCCACAACGACGTGCCGGTCTTCCTCGCGGCGTGGCAGCGCGGCGAGTCGGTACTCACCCTGCACGCCGGCGGGCGTCGCGCGAACGTGCGCGCCTTCGTCGACGTGATCGCGGCCTACGACCGGGAGGCCTAGGACCGGGAGGATGAACATGCTCGATCGACTCGAGACGATCGCGACCGGCCTCGACCATCCCGAGGGCGTGGCCTGGGGACCCGACGGCCGCCTGTATGCGGGCGGAGAAGCCGGCCAGATCTACGCGATCGGGATCGACGGCGAGGTCGAGGAGATCGCGTCGACCGGTGGGTTCATGTACGGCATCACCGTGGACGGCGACGGCACCGTCTTCGCGTGCGACTTCGGCCGCGCCGAGATCGCCCGCGTGACCGGACAGGGCGCGATCTCGACCTACTCGACGGGGACACCCGACCATCCGATCCGCGTGCCGAACTTCACAGCCTTCGATGGGTTGGGCGACCTCTACGTGACCGACTCCGGCGCGTGGGGCGCCGACGACGGGCTGGTGTTCCGGGTCGACATCGACGGAACGACCGACGTCTGGACCGACCGGGTGCCGGGCTTCCCGAACGGGTGCTGCCTGTCGGCCGAGGGCGATGCGCTCCTCGTGGTGGAGTCGAGCCGGCGGCGGGTCGTGCGGGTACCGATCGGCGCCGACGGGGCGGCGGGAGCTCCGGAGACGGTCGTCGATCTCGACGGCTCGCAGCCCGACGGCATCGCGCTCGCGGCCGACGGCACGATGTTCGTCGGCTGCTACCGCCCCGATCGGGTCTGGCGCGTCACGCCCGAGGGCCGGCCCGAGATCTGGCTCGACGACCCCGACGGCGTCGCCCTCAATCAGCCCGCCAACGTCGCGTTCATCGGCGCCGACCTCGACCGCCTCGCGATCTCGAGCCTCGGGGGCTGGAGCATCGTGGCGATCGAGGCCGGCGTTCGCGGACTCCCGCTTCGCTCACCGTCGGCCGGGTGAACGGCGAGGCAGCATCGATGCAGACAGCCCTCTACTCGCCCTCGGCGGCCTTGAGCTGCTTGGCGAGCTCGTCGGCGCTCGCGTCGATCTCCCTCGACACGTAGCGGTTCTGGGCCTTGATCGAGGCGGCGATCTGATCGGCCATGTTCGTGGCGTACAGCACGATCAATCCGGCCTGACCCTTGTCCAAGACCGAGCCGAGCTCTTTGAGGTCGTCGTCGCTCATGCCGCCCTTCATGTGCCCGGCGACGGCTCCGACGCCGGCGCCGACGGCGGCCCCAACGCCCAGGCCGATGCCCGGCAGGATCGCGGCCAGGGCGCCGATCGCAAGCCCCGTCCACGCGGCGTGGCGCGTGGGCTGCTCGTGCTTCTTGGCGACCTTCACCTTGCCGTCGGCATCGCGCTCGATCACCGCCGCGTCGAAGTCGTGCCCGACCCCCGCCTCGCGGTACAGCTCCTTGACGGC
>JBGGNG010000065.1:0-9025 GCA_041287635.1 Actinomycetota bacterium
AGCCGATGCCGAGGCCGGTCATCAGGCCCCTCAAGGTGAGCCCGAAGCAGATGAACGCGGCGAACGCGAACGGCACCCACGGCTGGATCGGCTTCGCACCGGGCTGGGTCTTCTGGACGTCGCGCGCGAGCGCGTGCGCGATGATCAGGATCAGGATCGGTCCGAACCCGTAGACGAAGTGGAGCCACTCCGTGGGTCGGCGCCCGAGCAGCAGCAGCACGATGCCGATCAGCGCCTGGAGCCCGGCGGCCACTTGAGCGACCGTCAGCCACTGCCAGTACCGCTCGCCGGGACCACGCCGCACGATCAGCGCGCCGAGTGGCCAGAGCCAGCCGATCGCGAACAGCGCGACCACGGCGAAACCGACCCACTCGTGCAGCTGTGACATCGCGCCGGATACTACGAGGCGGCGCCTTCAGGCGGCCTCGGGGCCCGAGTAGCGCGCGGCCCCGTCCCCGCCGTCCTTGTTCAGCCGACGGGAGAGGTAGAGGCCTTCGAGGGCGAACTCGAGGGCGCTCGCTGCGACGCCCGGGCTCTCCTCTTCGACGCCGAGACGCTCGAGCAGCTTCGCCAGGCCGGGCAGATCGCCGATCGCATCGAGCAGGTCGCTGGCGGGCGTGAGCTCGCCGGTGTCGATCGCGAGCCCCTCGTCGAACCGCGCGAGCAGGGGTGCGAAGTCGTAGCCCGACAGCCGGCGGCGGAACACCTCGAGCTCGGCGGTGCGCACCGCACGCAGCAGGATCTCGGCCTCTCGGCCTTCCTCGATCGTGTCGAACTCGACACGTCCCTCGGAGCTCATCAGCACGGCGGGAAGGTCGACCACGCGCGGCACGGCCTCCGGCTCGCCGGTGCGGGCCGCCCGGCGAACGGCCGCCGCCTGCAGCGTCTCGAGGTTGCCGATCGAGTAGCGCACGCTGATGCCGCTGCGGTGGTTCACGTGCGAGGAGCGACGGAGCTCTGCCGTGAGCGCCGCGACGATCTCCTTCATGAAGACGGGCACCCGCACCGGCACCGCGCCGTCGATCGGGGCGGCTTCCTGGTCCATGATGCGGATCTCCTCGTGCAGGGTCTCCGGATAGTGCGTGCGGATCTGCGTGCCGAAGCGATCCTTCAGCGGCGAGACGATCCGTCCGCGATGCGTGTAGTCGTCGGGGTTCGCCGTCGCGACGAGCAGCATGTCGAGGGGGAGGCGGATGCGGTATCCGCGGATCTGCACGTCGCGCTCCTCGAGGATGTTGAACAGCGACACCTGGATGCGCTCGGGCAGGTCGGGCAGCTCGTTGATCGCCACGATGCCGCGGTTCGTGCGCGGGATCAGCCCGTAGTGGATCGTGCCCTCGTCGCCGAGGTAGCGGCCCTCGGCCACCTTGATCGGGTCGACGTCGCCGATCAGGTCGCCCACGCTCGTGTCGGGTGTCGCCAGCTTCTCGGCGTAGCGGTCGTCCCGGGAGATCCACGTGATCGGCGTCTCGTCCCCGCGTTCGGCGATGAGAGCCCGACCGTGGGCGCTGATCGGGCGGTAGGGGTGGTCGTTCGTCTCCGTGCCCTCGATCGCCGGCGCGACCTCGTCGAGGAGGCTCACCAACGCACGCACCAGGCGCGTCTTTGCCTGGCCACGCTCCCCCAGCAGGATCAGGTCGTGTCCGGCGAGGATGCCGCGTTCGAGCGCCGGCAACACGGTGTCGTCGAACCCCACGAGGCCGGGGAACAGGTCCCCTCCGGCGGCGAGCTTCGTGAGGAGGTTGTCACGCACCTCTTGCTTCACGGTGCGGTCGGGGAAGCCGTTCGCGCGCAGGGCACCGAGGGTGCTGGGGAGAGCGGTCATGCCACCAGGGTAGTCCGGACCGCAGATAGCGCAGGAGACGACCTCAGGTGCGAACTGTCAGGGAGCGATCAGCCGGCGCTGCGGAGCGACATGTCGACGCCACCGAGTGCCTTCGCGAGCTTCGACGGAGTGCGGCCCTCGTGGTTCTCGTGGTGAGGGTCGGCGCCGGAACCGAGGAGCATCTGCACGATCGGCCCCTCTCCTCGCGTGCGGAGCGTGGCGCACCAGAGCGGCGTGTTCCCGTCAACGTCCTCGGCGTCGACATCGGCCCCGCGCGAGAGCAGCAGCTCGGCGACGGCCACCGAGCACCCTTGTGCGGCGTAGTGCAGCGGGGTCTGACCGTCGTGGTCGCCGATGCCGATGTCGGCGCCGGAGTCCACGAGATCCTGGGCGCGATGGAGGTCGCCGAACAGGGCCGCGTAGTGCAGCGGCACGCGGCCCGACACGTCCGCGGGCGGCCTGTTCTCAACCAGAGCCATATGGTCCCTATCGGCGGCAGCCGCCCGAGTCTGAAACGGTTTTCGAGCCGATCCGTCCGAGCCCACTGGTAGCGTCGCCTCGATGGCACCCCCGACAGACCCTCTCGCCGGGCTGAACGTCGCGCAGCGCCGTGCGGCCGAGGCCGTGCGCGGACCGGTGGTGATCCTGGCGGGTGCGGGCACCGGCAAGACCACGACGATAACCCACCGCATCGCGCATCAGGTCCAGGTCGGCGCGTTCGAGGCCGCTGCCGTGCTCGCAGTGACGTTCACCGAGAAGGCGGCCGGTGAGCTGAAGACCCGGTTGGCCGGCTTGAGTATCGAAGGCGTCGAGGCTCGAACGTTCCACGCGTCCGCCCTGCGCCAACTCGGCACCCTGTGGCCGAGGTTCACCGGGCGGGACCTGCCCGAGGTGCTGAACACGAAGGCGCAGATCCTGAACCCGATCGCGAACGGCCTGCCCGGCGCGTACCGGTTCCTGCCGCGCCGGGAGCTCGCCGGCGAGATCGAGTGGGCGAAGAACCGGCTCGTGAACCCGGTTGGGTACCTGGAGGCGATCGAGGCGGCGGACCGGACACCCCCGCTGCCGGCAGATCTCATGCAGCGTACGTTCGCGGCCTACGAGCGCACCAAGGGTGAGCGTCGCATGGACTTCGAGGACATGCTGCTGATGCTCGTGAGGCTGCTCGATGACGAGCCCGAGGCGGCCCGGCTCGTGCACGAACGGTTCCACGCGTTCACGGTCGACGAGTACCAGGACGTGAACCCGCTGCAGCACGCCCTGCTGGAACGGTGGCTCGGTGGACGCGACGAACTCTGCGTCGTCGGCGACGACTACCAGACGATCTACACGTTCACGGGCGCCTCTCCGGAGCACCTGCTGACGTTCCCCGAGCGGTATCCGAACGCCACGATCGTCCGGCTCGAGGAGAACTACCGCTCCTCGCCGCAGGTCCTCACGGTCGCGAATGCACTTGCCCGATCGATGGGTGGGTTCGAGAAGACGCTGCGCTCGACCCGCGCCGACGGCCCGAACCCCACCGCGCGCGCGGTGGCCGACACCGAGGCAGAGACGGCGTTCGTGATCGGCGAGGCGCAGCGGCTGCACGGCGACGGCGTGGCATGGGAGCGGATCGCCGTGCTCTACCGCATCAACGCCCGCTCCGAGGCTTACGAGGAGGCGCTCGCAACAGCCGCCGTGCCCTACCAGGTACGCGACGGGTCGTTCCTGCGGCGGCCGGGGCCACGCGGTGTGCTCGCCCGGCTGCGCAGGGTCGACGGAACCGACATCGCCGAAGCGGTCGAGGCGATCACCGACGCGGTCGGATACGCCCACGGCGGGGCGAGCGACGACGCAGGCGAGGAGGAGGCCACGCGCCAGGCCGACCTGGCCCGCATGCGGGCGCTCGGGTCGGAGTACGCCCGCGCCGCCGATGGCGAGGCAACCGTCCACGGCTTCCTGGTCGAGCTCGAGCATCGCTTCGCGGCCGAGCGCGAGGGTCGGGGCGTGCAGCTCATGACGTACCACCGTGCGAAGGGACTCGAGTTCGACGCGGTGTTCCTGCCTCGGCTCCTCGACGGCGAGCTCCCGTACCGGGCGCGCAAGAGCGAGGCCGACCCTGATGAGGAACGGCGCCTGCTGTACGTGGGCATCACTCGGGCGCGCGAGCACCTGTTCCTGTCGTGGCCGCGAGAGCCGCGCTCCGCGCCCAGCCCCTTCCTGCGGGAGATCGGCGTGGTGAAGGCCGAAGCCACGCGTTCCGCGGCGAAGGCTCGGGGCGCGAGAGCCCCGGTCACGGTCGGGGCCGGAGGGGGTCCGTTGTTCGACCGTCTGAAGGAGTGGCGGCGCCAGCGCGCCTCGATCGACGGTGTGCCGGCGTACGTGGTCTTCCATGACTCGACGCTCGCCGAGATCGCTGAGCGCAAGCCGAGCGACTGGGCCGACCTCGCGTCCGTGCCGGGGATCGGACCGGCGAAGCTCGACCGCTACGCCGACGAGGTGTTGGCGATCGTGTCGTCCGGGTAGGCCCTGATCAGAACAGCCGTGCGGCGAGCAGGCCCGCCGCGAGGAGCGGTACCGCGAGCGACATCAGCCGCAGCCCGGACTCGGGGGCCTCCCGCAGGGTCGATGCGTCGACCGGCTCGCGGATCCCGTCTCCGAGGATCATCTCTCCGCGCACGTCCGCGACGTGCCGTCGCAGGCGCCTGACCGGCGTCGACAGCGCCCGTTGGGCGGCGCTCAACGCCGCGCACCCAGCCGCGGCGAGGAGCGCGGCCACACCGAGCTCCGCTGTCTGCGCGAAGTACGCGGTGAGCACCGGGAAGGCTCCCCACGCCAGCGCGAACCAGAGGTCGGAATGGAACACCCCGCCGAACAGCTCGAGGTTGTACGCGACCACCAGGAAGGCTCCCACCGCGATGAACACGCCCAGCCACAGCGAGACCTCGATCATGCCGTCGATGCCGAGAGCGACAGCGCCGGCGAGGCCGACGACCGCGACGGCGACCAGGGCCGCATCGGAGATCTGCGTGCGGAGCGGACGCCCGTGCAGCTCGTCGAGCGCGTGGGCGGCAAGCCCCATCGCCAGGAAGAAGGCGAGCAGCGTCTCGCCCAGCCATCGCATGTCGACATCGGGCGCGAGGGACGCACCGATCACCACGTACGACAGGTGCCAGACCGTGTACGGCGGATGCAGCAGGCTCCACCAGTCGCGCAAGCCCCCGGGCTCCAACGCGTAGAACGCCGGGCGATCCGCGGACCCGCTCGAACTATCCCCCACGACGGCCTTCCTTCACTCCCCAGATGACCACGGCGGCGCCGAGCGTCAGCTCCCTCGAGCGCACGTGACGGATGCCCGCCTCCTGCCACCATCGCACCTGCTCGGGCAGCGGTGCGCGGTCCTCGAGCCGGCTGATGCTCGGCCCCAGGAAGTTCCCCGTGCGTCGCCACTGGGGCGACACGAACGACCCGAGCACGGGCAGCACGCCGCGCGTGTACGCGTACCACCCCGCCCGCAGCATCGGCTGCTGGGGCACGTGGAACTCGAGCGACGCGATCGAGCCTGCCGGGCGGACGACGCGCGCGAGCTCTCGGAGCGTGGCGGCGGGGTCGTCGACGTAACGCACGAGGTAGGTGAACGTCAGCGCATCGAAGGTCCCATCGGCGAAGGGAAGCACCTCGGCCCGCCCGAGCACCGGGTGGATCCGGCCGGCGAGCCCGGCGGCCTCGTTCGCGGGGATCCCCGCTCGGAGCATCGGCCCACTGGGGTCGAGCGAGATCACGTTCACACTCAGCCTCGCCGCGAGATCCCGCGAGACCAACCCGGTACCGGCGGCGACGTCGAGCACGAGCGATCCCGGCACGGCCCCGAGCTTGGAGACCATGAACCGTCGCCATCGAGGGTCTTGGCCGAACGACAGGACCGCGCCCGCCCACGAGTACTGCGGGGCGATGCCGGTGAACACCCCGGGCGCGGCGGTCCGGTCCGATCCCACGTCAGCCACCGATCCCGAGCAGCGCGGGCACGTCGGCGAGGGAGTCGACCACGACGTCCGGCGTGCCACGACCGAGGTCGGAAGGCTGGAACTTGCCCGTCCGCACCAGCACACCGGTGAGACCGGCGTCCTGAGCACCGACCACGTCGTTCACGACGTCGTCGCCGACCATCGCCGTGCGCTCGGGGACCACCCCGAGCGCGTCGAGGGCAGCGGCGAAGTAGGCGGGCGCCGGCTTGCCGCACACGACCGGCGTGACGCCCGACGCCGTCTCGAGGGCTGCGACGAACGCGCCTCCGTCCAGTTGGAGCCCCTCGCTCGTGCGCCAGTAGAGGTTGCGATGCATCGCCACGAACGCGGCGCCGTCGTTCAGCCGACGGAACACCCGGTTGATCGCCTCGTAGCTGAAGTCGTCGCACCCCCCGCCGAGCACGACCACATCGGCGTGGTCGACGTCGACCAGCTCGACTTCACCGAGGTCCTCACCCGGGTCTCCGTCGCTGAGCACGAACACCTTCGCGCCGGCGTGGTGCGAGCGAAGGTGACTCGCCGTCGCGGTCACGGCCGTCACGATCTCGTCGGGGTCGAAGTCGAAGCCGGCCTCACGCAGCGTCTCGGCGAGCCCGAGCCGCGAGTGCGTCGTGGTGTTCGTGAGGAGCCGGAACGGCACGTCGCCGTCGCGAAGCGTGGCGACGGCTGCGATCGACCCCGGAAGAGCCCGCCACGACGTGACGAGCACGCCATCGATATCGAGCAAGAGTCCATCGACGTCGGCATGAGCCGTCATGGCCGCAGTCTGCCACGCGATGCCCGATGCCGAGATGCCCCGGCTAGAGGCGGATGCCGACCCGCTTCCTGACCTCGGCCTGATCGACCTCGGGGTCGATGCCGCGCTGGCGGAGCAGGAACTCCGAGTACGGGGCGATGAAGCGGTACTTCGGCGGCAGGAGCGGCCGAGCCGCTCGGATGACCGGGAACGTCGCCCTCATCGCCGTCCGTTTCACGGCCCCGAACGGCATGCCGTACATCTCGCGGAGGTCCTCGGGCAACGTGCCGTAGGCGAGGCGCGACACGCCCCGGAGCACCGGGCGCCACTCCGCTTCCTCGGGAGGATCGAAGAACAGATCCAGCACCCTGCGGGCGCCTTCGGTGACCTGCAACTCCCCCCGATCCTCGAAGTCGGCGAGCCAGGCGCGCAACGCCTGCCACGTGGCCGGGATCATCGCCCGAGGGACGAGGCAGAGCTCCGCCGCGAGCATCTGCTCCTCGTGGAACCGCTGCCGTCCCGCGTCGTCGAGCCTGCCGACGGTGAGCTGCTCGAACAGGATGGCGGAGTCGACGAGGCATGCGTGGACGTAGAGCAACAGCTCGGGATCGAGCGCATCGTAGCGTTTCCCGGTGACGGGGTCGGTGCCGTTGATGCGGGTGTGGACCTCGTTGATCTTGTCGGCGGAGGCATGCGCCTCGGCCTTCGTCCCGAACGTGAGCGTGTAGGTCAGGATCAGCGTGCGCTGCAGTCGCTTCCACGGGTTGCGCTCGTACATGCCGGTCTGGTTCGCTCCGGCGACCACGAGGGGGTGGGCAGCCTGCATCAGCAGAGCACGGGCCCCGCCGAACAACACCGTGACCTCGCGGTGGACCTGCCACGAGACGCTCTCGGGCCCGAAGTAGCCGGTGTCGACACTGCTCGCCATGTGTCGAGCCTACGGCGATGCATCGCCATCGGCCGGGGGCGAACCTCTGCGCCGCTCGTGGCTGGACTTGCGACGGAACCGATGCGACGATCGCAGCCCGCACGCGTCATCCTTCCCCACCATGATCGTCGTCCTGACCGTCGCCATCATCGGCCTCGTCGCCGGAACCCTCGCGGGCGGTAGCGTGCGCAACTTCGAGCGGATCCACGTGTACTGGTGGGGCGCCGCCGCCGCGGGACTCGTGCTGCAGTTGATCCCGTTCGACCGCTGGCTCGACGACGATGTCGCGGTCGCCGCCCTCGTGGGCAGCTACGCGTTGCTGATCGCGTTCGTCTGGGTGAACCGACGACTCCCGGCTGCGCCCCTGCTCCTGCTGGGCCTCACGCTCAACATGGCCGTGATCGCGTTCAACGGCGGCATGCCCGTGAGCGAGGCGGCGATCCGCGCAGCGGGCGGACCGAGCGGGGTGCTGCCCTCGGCGATCGATGACGGGAAACACCACGTGATGACGTCGTCGGACGTGCTCACCCCGCTCGCGGACGTGATCGGCCTGCCCCCACCGGTCTCGACCGTGCTGTCGATCGGCGACGCGTTCCTCTACGCAGGCATCGTGGCGTTCACCGTGATCGTCATGCGGGGACACTTCGCGGGAAATCGTCGTCCCCCCGCGTGGATCCCGATGTATCGGGGGAAGCACCTCCCTCCTGAACGTCGCCTGCCCCGCCGGTCACGGCCTGAGGGGGAGCCTCGGCTTGCAGCAGTGAGCTCGGGAACTTCACCGTGATCGTGGTGCCCTCGCCGGGAGCGCTCTGCACGTCGAACGTGCCGCCACCGACCTGGGCGCGTTCGCGCATCATCGCCATGCCGAAGTGACCCTCGGGTCCCGGCGCGTCGACGTCGAAGCCGACGCCGTTGTCACGCAACTCGAGCACGATCGAGTCGGCGTCCTCGTGCACCCCGATCCAGAAGTCCGCGGCCTGGGCGTGCTTGAGGGAGTTCATGACCGCCTCGCGCGCGATGTGGAAGATCAGCAGTGCGATCGGCGCCGGCAGCGGCATCTCGTCGATGTCGCGGTGGTACGTGACGTCGGCGTCGCGCCCGACCTCGTCGGTGAACGACTCGAGCGCTTCGGCGAGCCCCCTGGCTCCCAACGGCGAGCGGTGCAGGTCTCGGATCAGCGCCCGGATGCGGTCGGAGGTCGCCTGCTTGGACTCGCGGATCTTCTCGAGCTGATCCCGAACCGCCGGGATATCGTCCTTCTCGAGGAGCTTGCGTGCGACGTCGACCTGGATAGAGAGCCGGAAGAGCACCTGCGCCAGATCGTCGTGGAGGTACCCGGCGATCTGCAGCCGTTCGTCTGCACGCTCCTCCGCCATCGCGTTCGACAACGTCTTGAGCACCTGCTCACGCTCCTGGAGCTCCTTGTGCGCCTCCTCGAGCGCCTGCGACCTGAAGAACATTTGCCGCGCAAAGACGAGCGGAGCGATCAAGGCGGGCAGGACCCACCAGTTGTTCTCGTCGAACAGAATGGC
>JBGGNG010000066.1:0-3788 GCA_041287635.1 Actinomycetota bacterium
ATGCGAGGCGGACGGTGGTACCTCCTCGAGGTGGTGCGTGGCGAGCAGGACGGCCAGCTGTGGATCGTCGGCCGACGCCCGCTCGATCGCGTCGATCAACGACTCGCGTGCAGGCAGGTCGAGGCCGGCAGACGGCTCATCGAGCACGAGCATCCGTGGCTCGCCGAACATCGCGCGGGCGACCAGCACCCGCTGTCGCTCGCCCTGGCTGCACGTCGCGAAGACCCGATCGGCGAGATCACCGCACCCGACGGCCGCCACGCGCGCGTGGGCTCGAGTGCGGTCGTCGTCGTCGTAGTCCTGGAACCACGACGACAGGGCGGCCCGCTTGCCCGTGAGCACCACGTCGATGACGTGCATCGACGGCGGGAACATCTCCGTGAGCGCGTGGCTCGTGTGACCGATGTCTGCGTGGAGCGTGCGGACGTCACCGCGGCCGAACGTGAGGCCGAGCACGCGGGCCGACCCCGACGACGGCTGGCGCCGCGCGCCCGCGACCGAGAGCAGCGTGGTCTTCCCGCCGCCGTTGGGGCCGACGAACACCCAGCGATCACCCGCCTCGATGCGGAGCGAGACGGGGCCCAGCACCCTCCGCCCGTCGATGCGCACGACGACGTCGCTCAGCTCGACCACGGGGACTCCGGCGGGGGTCATGCGTCGCGGACCTCGGGGTTCAGGCGTCGGCGCCCGTGAGCTCGTCCGACCCGCCGAGCTGCTCGGCAAGCTCGGTCGATGCATGCCGCAGGTGGTCGCGTATCGCCCGCTGGGCCGCCTTGGCATCACCACGCACGCATGCGTCGAGGATCTCTTGGTGCTCGTCGTTCGCTTGATCGGACGGCTTGCGGTTGGCGACGAACATGTAGATGTAGGGCGTCGAGGCATCCCGCAGGCTGTCGATCAGAGACGTGAGGTGCGGTCGCCCGGCGCATGCGTACAGCCTCAGGTGGAACTCGTCATTCAGTCGCAGCCACCGCCGAGCGTCGCTCGTCCTGCGCATGCGGTCGATCAGGTCGGTGAGCTCCCTCGAGACCGCGGGCGTGAGCTCGGGGATCGCGTGGGTGACGGCGAGCGACTCGAGGACCTCACGGATCTCGTAGTACTCGAGGAGGTCCGCGGCGGTGGGGTGGAAGACGACGGCCCCTCGGTGCGGGTCGATCCGGACGAGGCCCTCGGCCTGGAGTTGAGCGAACGCCTCTCGCACGGGGGTGGTGCTCACGCCGAAGCGCTGCGCCACCTCGTTCTGGCGGAGCCTGGTGCCGGGGGCGAGGACGCCTTCTTGGATCTCGTCACGCAGGCGTCCCGCCACGACCTTGGCCGTGGTGTCTCGCCCCAGTGCGGTCTTCGATCTGGCTCCCATGATCAACCCCGTGTGTACGATATCGGATACACGATCAGCCTCCGGCAGCGAGGGACTTCTGGCCGAAGGGTGTGTGCTGCAATGTTCCCGAGACGTCGACCACCGCTCGACCGACCACATCGCCCGCCGCCAAGGCATCGAAGACCTCGTTGATGTCGTCGAGGGGGCGCACGAGGCTCACCACCGGTGTGACCCGTCCGCTCGCGACCAGCCGGATCGCCCGCTGCATCTCGTCGCGGCTCGCATAGCGTGAGCCGATGAACGCCAGCTCATCGAGCACCATCCGCGTGGTGGCGACCGTAAGGTCGTCGGTGGGTGAGTACCCCACACCGACGACCCGCCCGCCCCGGCGCACGAGGGCCGTCGACGTCGCGAGCGTCGAGCCTCGCCCGACGGTGTCGATCGCGACGTCGACACCCTCGCCGCCGGTCATCTCCACGGCGGCCGCGGCCGCCTCGTCCTCGCCGGCGAAACTCTCGATGCCCAGCGTGCGCAACATCTTGACGGTGGGTGCGTGGGGGTCGAGCCCGATCACCCGGGCTCCCGCGGCGGCGGCGATCTGCGCCGCGTGGATTCCGACCCCGCCCAGCCCGATCACCATGACTCGATCGCCGGGACCCACCTGGCCACGGGTGACGACCGCTCGCAACGCCGTGCCCAGCGCACAGGTCGTCGGGGCGCCGTGAGCCGCGTCGATGCCGGGCGGCAGCGGGACGAGACGGTCGAGCGGCACCACCAGTCGCTCCTGGAACCCGCCCGGATGCGTGAACCCGACCCACGCCTCGATGTGCGCGCACAGTGCCTCGTCGCCCCGGCGGCATGCGGGACACCGCCCGCACGGCCACGAGTGGAACAGGGCGAAGAGGCCTCCATCATCGGGGAACGCTCCCGGCGGATCGCAGGCGATCACCCGCCCGACGACCTCGTGGCCCGGGACGTGTGGCAGCGGCACCTCGTCGCGGAACGGCATCAGCCCGCGGGCGACCTTCACGTCGGAGAAGCACACGCCGCAGGCCACGACCTCGAGGAGCGCGGTTCCCTCGCGCAGCGTCGGCTCGGGCACCTCGATCGGCTCGAGCGGGCGCCCGTATCCCGTCACGGCCATGGCGCGCATCTATCCCACCTCGACCACGGTCTTCAGGCGATCCGGCTCCGGGCCGACACGCAGGGCGGATGCCACGTCGTCGAACCCGATGCGATGGGTGATGAGCGGTTCGAGGTCGATCCTGTCGCTCGCGACAGCATCGAGGGCCTCGACGACATCGTGCGACGTGGCGGCGCGGGGGCTCAGCACGTCCAGCTCCTTGTAGTACAGGTCGTAGAAGGGGAACGCACCCTCACGCTCGGTGATCGTGCCGTAAGCAACCACCTGTCCACCCGGTCGCGCGAGCCGCACCGCCACGCCGAGCGTGGCCACCGTGCCGGCGCACTCGATCACGACGTCGGCGCCTCCGCCGGTCGCCTCGAGAGCCCGGTCGATCGCGTCCGGATCGGTCGCGTCGAGCACGACGTCCGCACCGGTCGCGATGGCGATCTCGCGCTTTCGAGGGGACCGGGTGATGCCGACGATCGGCGCCGCGCCGCGCACCGATGCGAGCTGCACGTGCATGAGCCCGGTCACGCCGAGCCCGACGACGATCACGGACGCGCCCTCGTCGAGCCGCGCGAGTCGCTGCCCGTGCAGACAGGTCGAGAGCATCTGGATCGCGGGCACCACGTGGTCGGGGACCCCGTCGGGCACGGGATGCAGGTTGGCCCGAGGGAGCGCGATGCGTTCCTGCAATCCTCCGTCGCAGTCACGCCCGACCAACCGGGAGCGGGCGCAGATGTTCTCGCGTTCCTCCAGGCACCGAGCGCAGCGGCCGCAGACGAGGTTCGGATCGACGAGCACCCGGGTTCCGGCCGTGAGGGTTCGATCGCCCCCGATCACCTCACCCACGATCTCGTGTCCGAGCACCCGGGGATGCTCCACGGGGATCGCACCGGTGAAGATGCTGTGGTCGGTGCCGCACAAGCCGACGGCCCGGACGCCGACCAGGACATCATGCGGATCGAGGGTAGGAGGAGCGTCGATCGGGCGGGGTTCCAGGCGACCCGGCCGCTCCAGCACCATGGCTCGCAGGTCGGTCCCCCCTCCCGTAGTCTCGACATAATACACAATCCATCGGGTCGGATGAGGAGCCAGCAGGCGTGGAGCGGGGCGGGGCGGTGACGGCGGCCGGCCAGACCGTCGCGCCCGGGCGGCACGCGTCGGCGTTCGGTGCCCTGTTCGCGGCACAGTTCGCCGCGGCATCGTTGCCGTTCGGCGTCGGGGCACTGGCACCGTACCTGTCCCGGAGCATCGGCCTGAGTGCCGCAAAGATCGGGCTCGCGACCGCGCTCATCTATGCCTTCGTGGTGGCCGGCTCGGTTCCTGCGGGACGGGTGGTCG
>JBGGNG010000067.1:0-23896 GCA_041287635.1 Actinomycetota bacterium
TGTCCTGCACGGGCACACCGTCGGCGATGATCACGGCGACGTCGACGCCCGCGTCGACCGCCTCGAGCAGCGAGTCGGTCGCGACCGCGGGCGGCACGAAGATGCCGCTGACGTCGGCGCCGGTCTCCTCGACGGCTTCCGCGACGCTGTTGAACACGGGCAGGCCGAGGTGGGTCGAGCCGCCCTTGCCCGGGGTGACGCCGCCGACGACGTTCGTGCCGGTGTTCATCGCCTCTTCAGCGTGGAACGTCGCGTGCTGGCCCGTGAACCCCTGGATGATGACCTTGGAGTCCTTGTCGACGAAGACGCTCATGCCGGAACCCCCTCGGCCGCCAGGACCGCCTTCGACGCCGCGTCGTCGAGGTCGACCGCCTGGATCAGCTCGAGGTCGCTCTCGTCGAGGATTCGGCGGCCTTCCTCGACGTTCGTGCCCGCCAGGCGCACGATCACCGGGACACCGATCTCCTGATCGCGCGTCGCCTGGACGACGCCGGTCGCGATCCAGTCGCAGCGGTTGATGCCGGCGAAGATGTTCACAAGGATCGCCCGCACGTTCGGGTCCTGCAGCACGATCCGGAACGCGTTCGCGATCTTCTCGGGGCTCGCGCCGCCGCCGACGTCGAGGAAGTTCGCCGGGCGTCCGCCGTGGTGCACGATCGCGTCCATCGTGCCCATCGCGAGGCCGGCCCCATTCACGATGCAGCCGACCGAGCCGTCCAGCGCGATGTAGTTCAGACCGTGACCGGACGCCTCGACCTCCTTCGGGTCCTCTTCGTCGAAGTCGCGCAGCTCCACGACGTCGCCTTGGCGGAACAGTGCGTTGTCGTCGAAGCTCATCTTCGCGTCGAGCGCGACGAGCTCGCCCTCCTCGGTCTCGATGAACGGATTCACCTCGAGCATCAGGCAATCGAGGTCGCGGAAGAGCCGATACATGCGCTTGAGCAGCCGCGTGAACGACGTGGTCTTCTTCCCGAGGCCGATCGCGGTCGCGACCTTGCGGCACTGGAAGTCGACGAGCCCGACGCCCGGGTCGATGTACTCCGTGTGGATCGCGTCGGGGTCGGCGGCCGCGACCTCCTCGATGTCGACCCCGCCCTGGGCGCTCGCCATCACGACGATCCGCTGGGCGTCGCGGTCGACGACCATCGAGAGGTAGAACTCTCGCTCGATGCGCGACGCACGCTCGACGAGGACGCGGCTGACCCGCTGGCCCTCGGGGCCCGTCTGGGCCGTGACGAGCGTGGACCCGAGCATCTGATCGGTGATCTCGGCGATCTTGGCGGGGGAGTTGCCGATCTTCACGCCGCCGGCCTTGCCGCGGCCGCCGGCGTGGATCTGCGCCTTCACGACCCACCGCTGGCCGCCGAGCTCCTCGGCGACGCGCGCCGCGGCCTTCGACGTGTAGACGACCTCGCCGCGCGGCGTGGTCACCCGGTACTGCCGGAGCAGCGACTTCGCTTGGTACTCGTGGATGTTCACGTGGCGTCCCCTCCCCGGGCGCGCATCTGCTCGACCTTGCGCATCAGGTTCTCGGCCATGCGGATCGAGGCGGCGTCGATCAGGCGGCCGTCGAGCGAGACCGCCCCCTTGCCTTCCTTCGCGCCTTCCTCCATCGCCTGCAGGATGCGCTCGGCGTGCTCGATCTCGGCCTCGGCCGGCGTGAAGACCTCGTTCGCGAGCTCGACCTGCGACGGGTGGATCGCCCACTTCCCCTCGCACCCAAGGGCGGCGGCGCGGCGGGCGGCGCTGCGGTATCCGTCGGCGTCCTCGTAGTCGCCGAAGGGACCGTCGATCGGACGCAGGCCTTGCGCCCGACACGCCGCGACCATGCGCGAGATGCCGAAGTGCCACTGGTCGCCCCAGTGGATCTCGTGTGCCCCCGTCTGCGGGCTGGGGTCGGTCAGCACCGAGTAGCCGGGGTTCGCGCCGCCGATGTTCGTCGTGCGCGCCTGCACGCTCGCGGCGTAGTCGGCCACCCCGAACACCATCGCCTCGAGCCGGTCGGGTCGAGCCCGCGAG
This sequence comes from Actinomycetota bacterium, assembly GCA_041287635.1. GTDB lineage: Bacteria > Actinomycetota > UBA4738 > UBA4738 > HRBIN12 > JAOUEA01. Next base: position 2,020 of record JBGGNG010000067.1, read on the forward strand.
ATCGCCTCGACGTTGGCCATGCCCGCCGCGGTCTCGATCAGGATGTGGATGCCGATGCGGCCGGCGCCCCAGCCGTTGCGCTGCTCGATCTGGTCGAGCAGGGTCGCAACGAACTCCACGTCCGACGGCGAGCCGACCTTGGGCACGAGCACGGTGTCGAGCACCTCGCCTCGCGCCTCCACCACATCGACGACGTCGCGGTAGCACCAGTGGGTATCGAGGTCGTTGATGCGCACGCTGATCGCACACCGCGACCAGTCGTGGGCACCGAGCGCGTCGATCACGTTCGTGCGGGCCCGTTCCTTGTCGTCGGGCGCGACGGCGTCCTCGAGGTCGAGGAACACCACGTCGGCGTCGAGCGCGGGCGCCTTCTCCATCGCCCGCACGTTCGTGCCGGGCACGGCGAGCTCGCTGCGATGCAGTCGCGCACGGTTCATCCTCGTCGCCCCGCCACGGAGCGCCTCAACGAGGCAGCACGGCGTCGAACGCGGCGAGCACGCGATCGGCGGTCTCGCGGTGCGCATTCACGCCCATCAGGCCGACCCGCCAGATCGGCGGCGCCTTCGGCCCGAGCCCGCCACCGACCTCGATGCCGTGCTCACGCAGGATGCGCGTCTGAACCTCCTTGCCGTCGACGCCCTCGGGCACCTTGACGGCGGTGAGCTCCACGAGCTGGTGGTCGGGGTCGGCGAGCAGCTCGTATCCGCGTGAGCGGATCTCGTCCTGGAAGTACCGACCGGCGTCGGTGTTGCGCGCCCACCGCGCCTCGAGGCCCTCCTCCAATGCGAGGCGGATGCCCGTGTACAGCGCGTAGTACTGCAGGATCGGCATCGTGTGGTGGTACGTGATCGGGCGATCGATCCAGTACTTCGAGAGCTCCTCGAAGTCGTAGTAGTAGGGCACGGCCCCCTGGTGGCGCTGGATCGCGGCGACGCCGCGCTCGCTGATCGTCACGGGCGCGATGCCGGGCGGGCACCCGAGCGCCTTCTGCGAGCACGAGTAGCCATAGTCGATGCCCCACGCGTCGGCCTCGACCTGCTGGCCGCCGAGCGAGGTCACGCAGTCCGCGTAGAGCAGCGCATCGGAGCCGCTCGCTCGCATCGCCGTGGCGAGCTTCTCGAGCGGAAACTCCGCGCCGGTCGAGGTCTCGGCGTGCACGACGCTCACGATCTTCGCGTCGGGGTTGGCCGCGAGCGTCTCCATGACGCGGTCGACGCTCACGATCTGGCCGAAGTCGGTGGTGAGCTCGACAACGTTCGCGCCCACGCGGTGGGCGAAGTCGTTCAGACGGGAGCCGAAGAACCCCCAGTGGCAGCTGATCACGGTGTCGCCGGGGTCGACGAGGTTCAGGAAGCCGGCCTCCATCGCGCTCGTGCCTGACGAGCTGAGCGCGATCGTGAGACCGCCTTCGGGTCGGCGCCAGAGCGCGCGCATGCCGGTGACGAGATCGACGAGGATGTCCCAGAAGTCGGGGTCGAGATGCCCGTTCATCGGCAGCTGCATCGACTCGAGCACCTTCGGATGCACGTTCGACGGGCCGGGGCCGCAGAGCAGCCGCTCGCCCGGGGTCAGCGCCGGGATCGTCGGGTCGGTCATCGTTGGAGCCTCCCTCCCGCGGGCAGCCGCGGTCCGTGTGTCGTTTGAACGACGGTTCAAAGACGGCTCGAGTATGGCACAGGGGCAACCCCGTCCGATAGTCCGCCCGTCTGACCCGAAGTTCCGCGAGCGGCGGTCAGCTCGGCGCGTCGAGCCGGCCCAGCAAGGCGTCGCGCACCCACGCGATGTGGGCGCGGTGCTCCGCCTCGTGCTGCAGCAGATGGTGGATCACCCAGGCCGGGCTCACGTCGAGCGTCTCCCCGGCACGCGGCGTGTGGAAGTCTTCCACCGACATCGGGGCGATGTGTTCGTGCACGATCGCGCGGACCGCTGCGAGGCGTTCCAGGTGGGTTCCGAGCGTCTCGCCTCGGACGACGGTGAGGGTGCCCTCGCCCTCCCGGTCCGCGTAGGGAACCAGCTCCTCGGGCCAGGGCACGCCCTGCGCCTGCAACAGCAGGTCGACGAGCAGCCAGTCGAGCTCGATCAGGGCGATGTGGTACAGCAGCGTCCCGATGCTGTTCGGCGCGCCCGGGGGCTGCTGGTCGAGCATCGCCTCGGTCACGTCGTCGAGCTCACGGAGCGTGTCGACCCGGCCGTCGTCGAGCGCCGAGAGCCAGCGCCCCACTTCGGGGGCCTCGGCGATGGGTTCCAGGATCAGCAGCTCGCGTTCGCTCACGGTGCGAAGGCTACCCCCTGTTGCGCAGCCCGGCTGCTACCCAGTGTTGCGCAGCCCAGCTGCGACGCCGTTCACCGTGGCCTGCACGAGGCGTTCCGCCCGCCCACGTCCGTCGAGGAACCGCAGCTGCAGGAACGAGAGCGCGTCGACGTAGGGGTTGCGCAGCTCGACCGCCTGCTGCAACTCCGGGCGGCAGTCGAGGAGCTCGGGGTGCCCGGCGACCTGCAAGACGAGCTCGGTCGTGCGTGTCATCTCGTCGCGGATCGCAGCGCTCAAGTCGTCGCGGTCCCCGCGCGCAAGGTACAGCTCGGCGATCGCGGGGTCGGCCTTGGCGAGGGACAGCTCCGCGTTCTCGATCAGCGCCGTGAAGAAAGGCCACTCGCGGAACATCGCTCGAAGGGTCGCGAGCCCGCCGCGCTCGCGGGCCACGGCGTCGAGGCCGGCCCCCAGCCCGTACCAGCCGGGCAGGTTCACGCGGCTCTGGCCCCACGCGAACACCCACGGGATCGCCCGCAGGTCGTCGAGATCGTCGGCCTCGGCGACGCCCCTCGACACGGGTCTCGAGGCGATCGGCAGCGTCGAGATCTGAGCGATCGGGGTCACCCGTCGGAAGAAGCGCACGAAGCCCGGCGATCGCACGAGCGACTCGTACCGGGCGCGCGACGCCTCGGCCATGCGCTCGACCTGTCGCTCGAACCGGTCGGCCGGGTCGGGAGCACCGTCGGCCGCCGTCACCCGAACCACCGCCGAGGTGAGCTGCTCGAGGTGGCGCCTGGCGAGCATCGGTTCGCCGTACCGCGCGAACGCCATCTCGCCCTGCTCGGTCACCGTGAAACGACCGTCGACCGACCCCGGCGGTTGGCCGAGGATCGCGCGGCTGGCCGGGCCGCCGCCACGGCCGAGCGCGCCGCCCCGCCCGTGGAAGATCGTGAGGCGCAGGTGGTTCTCGTGCGCCCACGCCGCCGTCGATCGCTGGGCGCGGTAGAGCTCGAGGTTCGCCGCGAGCACGCCGGCTTCCTTGGCGGAGTCGGAGTAGCCGACCATCACCTGCAGTTCGCGGTGCCTCCGTCGCAGGAGCCGTTTCGTGCCGGGGAGGGCGATCCACGCGTCCAGGATGTCGGCCGCGGTCGCGAGCTCGTGACGTGTCTCCAGCAGCGGCACCGGCTGCACGTCGGCCGGACGGGTGGGGTTCGCCAAACGCGCCAGGGCGAGCACCCCCGCGAGGTCGGTGGCGGATCTGGTGAAGCTCACGATCACCCGCTCGCACGCCTGCGCGCCGAGCCGGTCCTGGACGTCGCGGACCGCCCGGAAGGTGGCGAGCACCTCGCGCGTCTCGGCTGTCTTCGCCTCGGGGGGGTCGACCTCCTTGGCGCGGGCCAGCCGATCGAGCGCACGCGCGTTCCCCGCCGCTCGCGGCGCGAGCTCGCGCAGCGCCGCGTCGAAGACCACCGCGTGCTGGCGCACCTCCATCTCGGCCAGGTGGAAGCCGAACGTCTCGGCCTGCCATCGAAGGTGCTGGAGCTCACCCCACGCGAGGGCCGACGCGCCACCCGAGTCGAGCGAGCGCTGCACCACGTCGATGTCGGCGACGAACTCCGCCGCGTCGTCGTAGGCGCCACGGCCTCGGGAGCGTGTCGCCGCGAGCCGGTGCGCGGCGAGGCCGAGCTTGCGCCGGTGGGGGGCGTCGGGCAGCTTGCGAGCGAGCTCGCGGGCGGCACCCGGCAACGACCGCTCGTCGCGAACCAGCGCCCTGCGCAGGCCCGTCGAGGGGGTGACGTCGCGTTCGCTGGCCGAGAGCGTCCGGGCGATGCGGCGGGTCGCCGCCTCGAGACCCCGAAGCACGTGGTCGGTCGCGATCGCCGAGGCCTTCGTCGTGGTCTCGGCCGTGACCGTCGGATTGCCGTCCCGGTCGCCGCCGACCCACGTGCCCCACCGCAGGAAGGCAGGGAACTGAGGTTCCGTCATGCCGCTCCCCTCCGGGTCGAGCGCCCGATCCACCTCGCGGTACACGAGCGGCAAGGTGGTGAAGATCGTCTGGTCGAACAGGGCGAGCGTGGCGCGCACCTCGTCGAGCGGCTCGGGCCGATGATGACGCACGGGGTCGGTGTGCCAAAGTCCGGTGATCTCCTCTCGGAGGCGCCGCCTGGCTTCGATCGACTCGGGCGCGCCCAGACGAGCGTCGTCGAGCCGGTCGAGGAGATCCCCGATGCGCCAGACATGCTCGACCACGGCGCGGCGTTTCGCCTCGGTGGGGTGCGCGGTGAGCACGGGCCGGATCCGCAGGTCGCCGAACGCGTCCGGGGTGGCGAGCGGGCCGAGCGCCGCGATCGACCCCTCGAGTGGCCGGGCGCCGTGCGTCCTGGCCCGCAGCACCCTGATCCGCTGGCGTTCCTCCGCCAGGTTCACGAGCTGGAAGTAGCACGTGAATGCGCGGATCACCTGCTCCGCACGAGCGGTGTCGAGCGACCCGACGAGCTCGATGACCCGCCGCCGCCGGGCATCGGTCGTGCGGCCGCGCAGCTCGATCGTGGCCCTGCGCAGCGCCTCGACGTCGTCGAGGAGCTCCGGTCCGCCGCTCTCGGCGATCGCCTCGCCGAGGATCGTCGTGAGCAGCCTGACGTCGCGCCGCAGCTCGGGCGGCATGGGGCGCGGACCACCGCGGGCCCGCGCGGCGGCCGACCGGGCGGGCACCCCTTCAGCCGCCGAGCACGTCGGGGTTCAGCAGCGTCGGCGGGCGATCGCCGTCGATCGCCGCGACGACGTTGTCGACGACGACGTCGCCCATCGCGTTTCGCGTATCGACCGTGGCGCTGCCCAGGTGCGGGATCACGACGGCGTTCTCGAGCTGCAAGAGTCGTGGTTCCACCTCGGGCTCCCGCTCGAACACGTCGAGGCCTGCAGCGAAGATCTCACCGGACTCGAGCGCGTCGGCGAGCGCCGACTCGTCGATCACGGGGCCTCGCGACGTGTTCACGACGACGGCCGTCGGCCTCATCGCGCGGAACGCCTCGGTGCCGAACAGGTGCCGCGTCTCGGGCGTGAGGTTCGTGTGGATCGACACGAAATCGGCCTGCGAGAGCAGCTCGTCGAGCTCGAGGCGCTCGGCCCCGGTCTCGGCCTCGACCGCGGGCGGCAGTTGCACCGCGTCGCTGTAGACGACGCGCATGCCGAAGCCCTTCGCGCGACGAGCGACCGCTTGCCCGATACGACCGAACCCCACGATGCCGATCGTCTTGTGGTGCACGTCCTGGCCGAGCATCATCAGCGGTCCCCAGATCCACGGGGTGCCCGCGCGCAGGAACCGCTCTCCCTCGCCGACCCTGCGGGCCGCCGCCATCAGCAGCGCGAACGCCGTGTCGGCGGTCGTCTCGGTGAGCACGTCGGGCGTGTTCGTCGCGAGCACGCCCGCCTCGGTGCACGCGGGAACGTCGACGTTGTCGAACCCGACGGCGTGGTTCGCCACGATCTTCAGCTGCGGCCCAGCGGCTGCGAGGAACTCCGCGTCGACCTTCTCGGTCAGCATCGTCACGATCGCGTCGCGGCCCGCGATCACCTGCAGCAGCTCGTCTCGAGGGATGCCGAACTCGTTCTCGTGCACGGTCACGTCGCATCGTTCCTGCAGCCGGGCGAGCGGCGCATCCATGATCGGACGGGTCACCAGCACGTTCGGTCGGTCGGTCATCGGCGGTTCCTCTCGGTCTCGATGCTCGCCGGCGCGGCCGGCGTCGGGAGCTCGCAGTATCGCGCGTTCGGTCCCGCAGGCGATAGCCGTTCGGACGCTTGCGCGTGCCGGCGGTGCGAGCGTACCGTCGCCCGCACGACGATGAGCGAGCGCCACCGCGACCCCTCGAGCGCAGCGGCCGATCGGATCGGCATGAGCCGTCGCGCGTTCCTGGGTCGAGCAGGGCGGGGGGCGGCTCTGATGCTGGGGTCGAGCCTGCTGGCCGCGTGCGAACCCGACGCCGCGACGCCCTCGCCGATCGGTGCGGCGAGCGCGTCACCGAGCGCCGACGTGGACTGGGAGGCGTGGTGGGCCACGCAGCGGCAAACCGGCCGGTTCAACTTCGCGAACTGGCCGTACTACATCGACGTCCGAGGCAACCGGCGGCCGTCCCTCGACCTGTTCACCGAGGAGACCGGTATCCACGCTCGCTACTACCGGCCGATCAAGGACAACGCTGGGTTCATGGATTCGATCCAGCCTTATCTCGAAGCGGACCTGCCGCTGTTCTATGACCTGATCGTGATGACGAACGGGCCAGAGGTCGACCGCCTGATCGCATCGGGGTGGCTGACGCCGCTCGACCACTCACGGCTCGTGCGATTCCGCGAGCACGCGAGCGACCTCGTCCGCGATCCGGTGTGGGACCCCGGCAACAGGTACTCGGTCGCGTGGCAGTCGGGGCTGACCGGCATCGCGTTCCGGCCGGAAGCCGAGGAGGCGCTGGGACGCAGGCCGGACAGCATCCGCGACCTGTTCGACCCGGTCTTCGAGGGGCGCGTCGGGATGATGTCGGACCCGCTCGATCTCGGCGGCGCCGGGCTCCTCGGGCTCGAGATCGAGCCGGCCACCTCGACCGTGGACGACTGGCGGCGTGCCGCCGACGGCCTGCGTCAACAACGCGGCGACGGGCTCGTGCGCGGGTACTACGGGCAGCCCTACCTGGGGGCGCTCCAGCGCGGCGACACGTGGATCAGCCAGGCTTGGTCGGGCGACGTCTTCCAGGCGCAACAGCTCGGACGGGACCTCTCCTTCGTCGTGCCGCGCGAGGGAGCCCTGCTGTGGACCGACAACATGCTCATCCCGGCCAATGCCCGCCATCCGCTCGACGCGATGACCTACATCGACTTCGTCTACCGACCTGAGATCGCCGCCATGATCGCGGATTGGGTCGGGTACATCTGCCCGGTTCCCGAGGCTCGAGCGATCATCGCCGACCGGTTCGGTCACCGGGAGGTGGCGCAGAGCCAGCTCGTCTTCCCCGATGAGGAGGCGATGGGCGAGTCGATGAAGCGCTACCCGGTCTTCGACGGCGAGGAAGCCGCCGAGTCGTTCGAATCGATCTTCGGGGCGGTCAGCTTCGGGCTCTGAGGACCGCCATCGTGCTCATGCCGGCTTCAGCGAGGAGACGATCTCCTCGATCGGGGCGAACCCGGTGGCGGCATCCCAGTCCAGCGGCACCAGCACCAGCATGCCGTGGTGCTCGCCGTCGGCGTCGTCGGCCACGATCGCCAGGAACCGGATCTCTTCGCCCGACCCGTCGACCGCGGTGCCACCGTAGGCGATCGCGGGCCTCCCGCCGAGCTCTCGCTCCACGGGGGACTCGAACGATACGTCGTCCCATCCGTCGGTCGCCGAGTTCATGAAGTCGGCCGCGACCTCACCGAGATCGCCGGCCGGCATGGACTCGATCGAGACGGTCACATCGCCGTCCTGACTCACGAGCTGCGTCGCACCCGAGGCGGACGTCACCACGTTCCATCCGGCGGGAACGTGCATGGAGAATCGGCCGGACGGGTCGTCGTATCGGATCGCCTCCGTCACGGCGCTGCCCTTCAGGCTCGGTTCCGCGTCGCCCCCCCAACCCTGCAGGGAGCCCAGCAACGCGCCGACCGACACGCCGAGCGCCACGACGATCGCGCCGACCGCGAGGCGACGGCCCCAGCGACCGACGAAAGACCGCCGGCGCGCGGAGCGGAGCCTCGCTGTCGCTTCGAGATCCTTGAAGCGGCGCTCTGCGTCGGCCATCGAATCCAGGTCGTAGACCTCGATCGGCCGGCGTGCGCGGCGGCCCTTCCAGACGGCATAGGAGCCATGAACAAGCCCCCACGAGTATCGGGTGCCCGAGCGAACGAATGTGGCGCGCGGGTCGACCGTGGGCGCGTCGGCATCGGGAACGACGATGACGTTCGCGTCGGACGACTCGCCGGTGCTCCGCCGCATGCTGGTCCGAGCCATCTTCCATCCGATGACGATCTCGATGTCCTAGGGCGCAGACGGTAGCGGACTTCGGCCGTTCGCGGAAGGGCGACCTTGGGGCGAGCAACAGGCCCGGACTAGGCTGGCGTGCCGTGCGCATCACCACTCCGATCGAGACCGAACGCCTGCGCTTGCGTCCGATGCGCACCGACGACGGAGATCTCGAGGCGATGCTCGATGTGCTCGGCGACGCCGAGTCGATGCGGTACTACCCGGCGCCGTTCGACCGCGAGGGCACCCGCGCCTGGATCGACCGGCAGCTCGAGCGCTATCAACTGGACGGGTTCGGCTTGCTCGCGATCGAAGACCGGTCCACCGGCATGGTGATCGGGGACTGCGGACCGACCGTGCAAGGGGCCGATGGGGTGTCCTACGTCGAGCTCGGCTGGCACGTGCTCGCCTCGCGTCAGCGTCAGGGCATCGCCACGGAGGCCGGGGCCGCGTGTCGCGATGCATCCTTCGCCTCCCTCGACGAGCAGTTCCTGATCTCGTTGATCCGGCCCGAGAACCTGCCGTCGAGGAGGGTCGCCGAGAAGCTTGGGTTCGAGATCTGGCGCGGCACGATCAGAGCTGGATGGGGTCACCTCGTCTATCGGCTCGATCGCCCTTCGTGAGCGTCGCCGCTGCAGGGGGAGTCACCCGACGGGTGTGCGACGCCCGCGCGCGAGCCGCTCGAGCGCAGGTCGCCGCTCCATCCACACCAACACGGGATCGATCGACCGCATCATGAACGGGTTCAACGAGATCGAGACGAGCGCGCCGGCGAGCACGAGGGACTCGGTTCCCGGACTCATGAGTCCGAGCGAACGCCCCAACTCCGCGAGGATGAACGAGAACTCGCCGATCTGACTCAGCCCCGCCGCCACCGTGAGGCCGGTGCGCGCGGGGCGCCCGGCCAGCGCCACGATCGCGAACGCCGCCACAGCCTTACCGACCACGACGACGAGCGCCACGACCACGATCGCTTGCCACTGATCGACGAGGGTCGCCGGGTCGATCAGCATGCCGACCGAGACGAAGAAGAGCACCGCGAACGCCTCCTGCAGGGGGATCGCGTGCTCGGCGGCTCGATGGCTGAGGTCCGACCCGTTCACGGCGACCCCGGCGAGGAAGGCGCCGAGCGCCACGGAGACGCCGAAGATCTCCGCCGCGCCGTAGGCGATGCCGAGCGCGGTCGCGAGCACCGCGAGCACGAAGAGGTCGTTCGCGCCTAGCCGTTCCGCCCAGCCGAGCAGGATGGGCACGACCCGTCGCCCAACCACCAGCATCAACGCGACGAACGCGACCAGCTTGGCGAGCGTGAGCAGCAGGTCGAGCACGAGCGACCCGTCGCCACCGGCGTCGGCGGACCCGCCGAGAACGCCGGCGAGGCCCGGCAGCACCACGAGCGCGACGACCATCACGATGTCCTCGACGAGGAGCCAGCCGATCGCGACTCGCCCTTCCGGGGTCTTGACCCCACCGCGCTCGTCGAGCGCCCGCAACAGCACGACGGTGCTCGCCACCGACAACGCGAGTCCGAAGACCAGCCCCTCGCCGGCGGGCCACCCCCAGGCCCACGCGACGGCCATGCCCAGCAGGGTCGCGACCGTGATCTGCCCGAGCGCGCCCGGTACGGCGATCCCGCGGACCTTCAGCAGGTCGGCGACCGAGAAATGCATGCCCACCCCGAACATCAGCAGGATCACCCCGATCTCGGCGAGCTGAGTGGCGAGCTCGGCATCGGCCACGAATCCGGGGGTGAACGGGCCGACCACGACCCCGGCGAGCAGGTAGCCCACGATCGTGGGCAGGCCGAGCCTCGCCGCGATCAGCCCGCCCGCGAGCGCGGCCGCCAGGCTGATCGCGATCGTCGCGATGAGCTGCGTGTCCCCATGCATGCGTGCCCTCCGTCGGGCGCTCGGTCTTCAGTGCAGGTCGAGCAGGTCGCGCACCGCCGCGGCCACCGCGCGGCCGACCGCGTCGTGGTCCGCGGCCTCGAAATGGATGCCGTCGATCGGGCTCGACTCGGCGAACGGGGCCAGGTCGAGCAGCGGCACCTCGGCTTCCTCGGCCAGCCGACGATACGCGTCCGAGAACCCTGTGGATTCGAGCTCCCCGTGGGGAGAGTCGCACTCCAGCACGCCGAGCGGGCCGAACGGTGGCGACACCAGCACGAGCACCTCGGGAGGCTCATCGTCGGGGCCGGTGTCGCTCGCTCGCACCATCTCGGCGAGCGTGATCGCGCCCCGTGCCGCGTCCTGCGCGGTGAGGCCGCCGGGCACGAACAGGTCGTTCGTGCCGAGCCAGATGATGACGAGGTCGAGCGGGGCGTGCGTCTTCAACACGACCGGCAGGTGCGTCATGCCGTTGCGCCCCGGTTCGAACGGATCCTCGAAGACCGTGGTGCGCCCGTTCAGCCCTTCCTCGATCACGTACACGTCGTCGCCGAGCTCGCGTTGCATCACGCCCGGCCAGCGACGCCAGCGTTGCAGGCGGTCCTCGGTCGAAGCTTCGTAGCCCCAGGTGTTCGAGTCGCCGTAGCAGCAGACCGCGGTCACGTGGCCGCCCTCGGCGTGGCCGACGTCACTCGGCGACGTCGATGCGCTCGATCACGATCTCGTCGGTCGGATGGTCCTGCGACCCGGTCGGGGCCTTCGAGATGCGCTCGACCACGTCGTAGCCCTCGGTGACCTCCCCGAAGATCGTGTGACGCCCGGTGAGCCAGTCGGCCGGCGCGACGGTCACGAAGAACTGACATCCGTTCGTGCCCGGCCCGGAGTTCGCCATCGCGAGCAGTCCGGCGCGATCGAACGAAGGCCCGTCGGGCGGGCACTCGTCGTCGAAGGTGTAGCCCGGGCCGCCCATGCCGGTGCCCGTCGGATCGCCGCCCTGGATCATGAAGCCGTCGATGACCCGGTGGAAGATGGTGCCGGAGTAGAGCGCCTCGGTCTTGGGCTGCCCGTCGCGGGGGTCGGTCCATTCCTTGCTCCCCGTCGCGAGGTCGACGAAGTTCCGCACCGTGTCCGGGGCGTGCTCGGGCATGAGCCGTACGGTGAAGGAGCCTTCGTTGGTGACGAACGTGGCCGTGGACATGCTGACCCTCCTCTGTTCGGGTCTCGGGTTCGGGTGGGGACATCCAGTTTACCGAGGGGAAGATAGTTGCGTGCGCAACTATCGTGCAGCTAGCCTGTGGCGATGGCATCGGACGCGAAGCTCCAGGCATGGTTCACGTTCCTGCAGGCGCACGACGCGGCGACCGAGTCTCTCGACGCGGAGCTCCGGGAGCGATCCGGGCTCACCCTCTCCGACTATGAGGTGTTGTTGTACCTCGACCGCGCGCCTCGCTCGAAGCTCCGTATGGCCGATCTCGCAGAGAGCGTGCTGCTGACCGCGAGCGGCACCACGCGCGCCGTCGATCGACTGGAGCACGACGGTTTCGTGCGTCGTGCCCCCGACCCGCACGACGGCCGCGCCACCCTCGTCTCGCTCACCGCGGCCGGGCGGAGGCGGTTCCGCGCCGCGGCGCCCGTGCACCTCGAGGGTGTCCGGGCGCGGTTCCTCGACGCGCTCACCACGCGCGAGGCCGAAACCCTCCGCGCGGCGTCCGTGAAGGTGCTTGCCGCCAACGGGCTCGAGGAGCGCATGCTCTCACGCTGACAGCGCGTGCCCTCGGCGGTAACGTCCTCCTGGTCGCCCGCGCGGGCGTTCAACCGACATTGCCGGCGCCGTCGACCGGCACGATGGTTCCCCGACGCCACGGACGCACGCCGACCCGAAGATCGAGAGGCAGCACGACGCATGCCCGACCGACAGGTTCGCCCCTTCCTCTCCGACGATGCCCGCGAACGGCCCCGGATCCTCGCGATCGCGGGCACGGGCCAGAACGGCTCCACGTTGGTCTCGAGGCTGCTCGGAGAGCTGCCCGGCCTCGTGGCGATCGGGGAAGTCGGCCGGCTCTGGGACAAGGGGCTGATCGAGGGCGTGGAGTGCAGTTGCGGCGAGCCCGTCGCGAGCTGTCCGTTCTGGAGCGAGGTCGGGCGCACCGGGTTCGGGGGATGGGACCGCGTCGACGCCGAGCGGGCGACGTGGCTCCGCGAATCGCTCGTGCTCAAGGACAGCCGGTTCCCTCATCCGTTCGCCCTGCCGTTCCTGCTCGCGCCCGGCCTCTGGCCGTCCTACCGTGCGCGTCTCGAGGAGTACCAGGCGCTCATGTCGACGTTGTACGACGCGATCGACGAGGTCTCGGGCGGGCGGATCATCGTCGACGCCATGAAGATCCCGGCGCACGTGTACATGCTCAGCGGACTGAGGCAGCGGTACGACATCCGCTACCTCCACCTGATCCGCGATAGTCGCGGGGTGGCGAACTCCAACGCCAAAGTGGTGCGCAGGCAAGGATCGCTCGAGGATCGTCCGTTCCGTGGCCAGCGTGGTCCCGTCAAGAGCGCGGTGCGATGGACATGGTTCAACCTGTCGTCGGAGGTGCTGGCCGGGGTGCGGAGGATGCCGATGAGCAGGATGCGCTATGAGGAGTTCGTCGGTGACCCGGCCGCGGCCCTTCGTGTCGTCGGCGATCGCTTCGGCATCGAGATCGGTGAGGACGATCTCGGCTTCCTGCAAGGCCGGGAGGCCGATCTCTTGCCGGGGCACCTGGTGGCCGGGAACCGCATGCGGCTGCACTCCGGGCCGATCACCATCGTCGAGGACGCCGCGTGGCGTCGAGACCTGCCCGAGCGGTCGCAGCGGATCGTCACCACGCTGACGTGGCCGCTCCTGCGCCACTACGGGCACCTGCCTTCCGGGCACCCCTGATTCGGGCTGGCCCCGAGCCGATGGCGCTCGACCGAGGTCAGCGCAGCGGCGTGCCGGCGCGGACGACTCGACCGAGCCAGCTGCCCGCCACGAGCGACGTCACGATCGCGAGCATCACGAGCACGGCGTAGAAGCCGCCGTCGACGATGCCGGCATCGAACGCGACCGATGCGAGAACGATGCCCGGGCCACCGCGGGCGTTCAGGGCGACGGCGAGGTTGCGGGCCCCGGGAGCCGACTCTCCAGCCCACCGCGCGCCCACCCAGACGCTCGCGAACTTCGCGAGGCACGCGACCGCGAAGAACAGCAGGAAGAACAGGGGCTCGAACCCGTCGAGCAGGTCCAGCCGCAGGCCCACGATCGCGAAGTACAGAGGGATGAAGAACGCGAACGAGAAGTTTCGGATCGTCTCGCGGGCCGCCTCGGCTCCGGTGGTGCCTTCGGCCGACCCGACCACGATGCCCGCGACGAAGGCCCCGAACAGCGGCACCACGTCGAGCGCCACCGCGATCGCGGTGACCGTCAGCATGAACACGATCTGGAACGCGATCGCGCTGCCCCGCTTCACGACGTTGAAGCGGAAACCCAGCATGGCGCGGTAGATCCGCGGGCCGAGCCACAGCGCCACCCCGAGGAACGCCATGGTCGCCGCCACGTGGAACCCGATCGACGCAGCCGAGCCGGGTTCCAGCTCGAGCAGCGCCGGCAGGCCGACGGAGTGGCCGGACGAGCCGGCCACGAGACCGAGCGCGATCGCGAGCAGCACGTAGACCACGACGTCCTCGAGCACGGCGACCGCGAGCACGATGCGGGCGAACGCCGTCTCGAGGATGCCGAGGTCGGACATGATGCGCGAGATCACCGGGATGCTCGTGACGGCGATCGCGAGCGCGAACACCAGGACGAACGCCGTGTGATCGCCTGCCGTGCCGATGTGAGCTCCCGCGGGCAGGAGCGACACGAATGCCAAGCCCACCACGAACGGCACCACCATGCCCGTGATGGTCACCGCGGCGACCGTGCGTCGTTCGTCCGCACGGAACGACGAGCGGATCTCCGATCCAGCGCTGAACATCAGCAGCATGAGCCCCAGCTGGTACATCGCATCCAGCACGATCGGCACGGGCCCTGTGGCCGGGAACACCTGGTCGTGCAGCCCCGGTGCGAGTGCGCCGAGCACGGTGGGCCCGAGCAGTAGCCCCCCGACGATCTCGCCGATCACGCGGGGCTGGCCGAACCGGTTCGCCAGGTAGCCCACGGTATGGGCGGCCACGAGCAGGAGCGTCAGCGCGAGCACGAGCCTCGCGAGCTCCAGGCTGCCAAGCGTCTGCATCCTGGTCCTTCCTGCCGCGGGTCAGCTCGTACTTCAGGCTCGTCTCACACGTCGGTGAAGCGGGCGATCATGTACTGCGACGAGCCGGACACGTCGGTGAACTGCCCACCGACCCACACCTGGGCGCCGGTCGAGAAGATATCCCATGGGCCATAGAACTTGCCCGAGAAGGAAGGTGTCCACCCATCGATCGGGTCCGATGTGTTCGGCTCCCGGGTGCACCCGTCGACGTCCGCCACCGCGAAGCGTGTGCGGCTGTCGTTCACGTTGCCGCTGACCCACGGACAATCCACCGAGACGTTGGCGAAGTGCCCGCCGAAGTACACGCGGGTACCGTCGGCCGAGAGGTCGACCGTCTGCACGTTCCCACCGGTCTTCAGCTGGAAGAGGATGTTGCCGGTATTGTCGGTCAGGTCGAAGCCGTACAACGCGTTCGAGCCGCCGTACCCCACGAAGAGACGGGTACAGCTTGCGTCGAGGTCGAAGGCGTTCACCCCGTTCGGGATCGAGGCGTTCTCGGGCGTCCACGGGTCGAGCGCGCCCGTCGTGGCGTCGAACATCGCGAGGGTTGCACGCTCGACGCTCGTGCCGGTCGTTCCGGCGGCCTTGCGGAATGAACCGCCAGCGATGATCGAGCCGCCGTCACACGTGGAGGTGAGCGTTCGCGCGAGGCCCCCAGTCCGGGGCTTCCACTGACCGTTTAGGCTGCCGTCGAGGTTGAACGCCGCGAGGTGTTTGCGCGGCAGGCCGTCGACGGTGGTGAAGTAGCCGGCCACGTACACGCGGTCGCCGAGCGCATGGATGCCACGGATACGGTCGCTGATATCGACACCGATCTCGTGATCGACCGCGGGGTCGAGCACACCGGTGGTGAGGTCATAGGCCGCGAGATTGAGTCGCGGCTCGCCCTCAGCCTCCGAGAACTTGCCGGCCACCCACAGCTTGCCGCCGGCGACGGCAAGGCCATAGACGAACGCAGCCTCGCCCGGGGCGCCGACCTGCGGCCTGAAGGTCTTGATCGCCGCGCCCGTGGTCGCGTCGAGGGCTGCGAGGTTGAGCACGTTCACGACGCTGCCCGCGCCGCAACTCTGCCCGGGAGGGCACTGGCGTACGGATCGGAACTTGCCGCCGATGTAGATCGTGTTGCCGCTCTTCGCGATCGTGTACACCTGGCCGTTCGTCATCCAAGTGTCGTCGGGGGTATCGCTGAGGGCGGCGCCCGCCGTCGGTGAGACGACCAGTGTCATCGAGGCTGCGACCGCGAACGCGAGGCCGAGACGGAGGGTGCGTCTGATCATCAGGTGTACTCCTTCATCGGGGGGAAGGGCGCGCGGGGAGGCGCCGGCCGTTGGGTCCTCGCAATCGTGTCAGTCGACGTCGTCGCCTTGCGGCATGCCGACGAGCCTGATCTCGCCGTCCTCCACCTCGAAGCGGGTGAGAGACCCGCGGCCGACGGGGATACGCCAGCGATCGCCGCGCAGATCGAGGATCGTGGCCGCGACGAGCCGGATCATCACCGCGTGTGTGACGGCCGCCACGCGCTCGCCGGCGTGGCGCTCGCCGATCAGTGTGATCGCCTCGACCATGCGCCTCTGGGCATCGGTGAGCCGCTCGCCGTTCGGGCAGATGGCCTTGTCGGGCGCTTCCTTGTAACGCTGGAAGGCCTCCGGGTCGAACATCGCGGCTTCCTCGGACGTCATGCCTTCCCACTCGCCGTAGTCGAGGTTCACCAGCCCATGCAGGATGCGAACATCGGGGATGCGGCACTCGTCGGCAATCACCTGCGCGGTGTTGATCGTGCGCCGCAGGGGGCCGGCGTACACGGCAGCGAGCGTGAGGGGTGACAGGGCGCGGGCGGCCTCGACCGCGTCGGCCCACCCTTGTGCGTCGAGTGGCACGTCGCGGCGCCCTCGATAACGGTTCTGCACGTTCAGCGTCGTCGTGCCGTGTCGGATCAGGTAGAGCTCGCAGACGCCGGCGCGAAGGGGCTCGGGGCGTTCTTGCTCGGGTGAAGACATCGTCTCGGGGGTAGTTGCCATCTGGTGAAACCTCCAACACGTGCGGGTGTGTCCGGCGCCTGCGCCGGCTCGGGGGGAGGGACCCGCTGCGAGGCACGGTACGACAGGCGCGGAATGAGGGCAACCGGGGGACGGCGCCTCGAGACCTTCGGTGATCCGGCTCTGGACGAAGGGCCTAGATCGCTCGACATGTTGCGTCTCTGAGGAAATACGCCAAAGCATGGAGGCGCGGCCGGAAGCCCTCCGGTATCATCCCGAGTGGTCCACCCCAGCGGAACCACGCCCGGCCGACGGTTCGGTCATCACGGGCCGAACGAGCAGGAGCAGTAGGTTGTCCGAGACCACCAGGATCCTCGACCTCCGCGATTACTGGCAGATGATCCGGACCCGCGCATGGACCGTGGTCGCCATGGCCACGATCGTCGCGGCGATCGCGGGCGCCTACGTCGCGCTGCGCCCGCCCACCTACTACTCGCAGGCGAAGGTGATCGTCGACCCGCTCGTCAACCCCGCGATCTCCGGATCGGTGGGCAATCCCACGGGGCTGCAACCCGACATGGTGATCGAGAGCGAGATCGTGCGATCGATCACCATCGCAACGGCGGTTCGTGACTCGCTCGGGCTCTCGACATCGCCCGAAGAGCTCGCGAAGACCGTGCGGGTCGAACCGATCCGTGACGCGGCCGTGATGTACATCGGCTACCTTGCGAGCGAGCCGGAGACGGCGGCCGCGATCTCGAACTCGTTCGCCGAGGAGTACCTGGCGGCCCGCAAGGAGAAGATCGACAGTCAGGTGGAGGCAGCCCTCGCGCCGTTGGAGAAGCAGCGCGATGACCTGGCGGCGCTGGCGGGAGAGATCGGGGGCCAGATCGAGGAGAGCAACGACCCGGTCGAGATCGAACAGTTGCAGTCTGACCTCGTGGGCATCAACGCGGAGATCACCCAGCTCGGCACCGACATCGGCGAGATCCGGTCCAACGCGAGTGCCAGCCAGGGCGGCTCGATCGTGCAGTTCGCGGTGGCGCCGGGCAACGCGTCAGGGCCGAACCTCGTGCTCGCCGCCATCCTCGGCTTCATCGTCGGGGCGATCATCGGCGCCGCGCTCGCCATCGTGCTCGGTCTGAGGGCCAACCGCGTCGGCGGCCGCGACGAGCTCGCCGAGTACATCGACGCGCCGGTGATGGGCGTGATCCCGTCGGTCGAGGACTGGTCGAGGCGGGAGAAGGCCGAGCTCGTGGTCCGCGATCAGCCGGGCGGAGCGGCCGCCGAGGCCTATCGAACGCTCGCGACGAACATCCGGTTCCTGCGATCCCAGCGTGCCGTCGGCGTCGTCGTGGTGACGAGCGCCCTGCCGGGAGAAGGCAAGAGCGCGACCACGGCGAACCTCGCCACCGTGCTCGCGGAGACGGGTATCCGCACGCTGCTTGTCGATGCCGACCTCCGACGTCCGAGGGCGGAGCGGTTCCTCGATGTCGCCAACGGACCAGGGCTCCGGGAGGCTCTCGAGGGCAATGCGGAGCTGAAGGACGTGGTCGTGAGCACCGACGTCCCGAACCTCTCGATCATCCGCAGCGGGCAGATACCGCACGATCCCGTCGCGCTGCTGGCGGGCGTTCACGCAGACGCGGTCTTCCACGACATGCGCCGACTGGGCGACATCGTCGTCTGCGATGCGCCGCCGACCCTGCCGGTCGCCGACGCCTCGATCCTCGCCGAGGTCGCCGACGTTGTGATCTTCGTCCATGACCCGGCGATCTCGAGCCGTACGGCGCTCGAGGACGCCGTTCGCCAGCTGCGAACGGCGGGCGGGGAGATCGCCGGCGGCGTCTACAACAACATCACGGCGCTGCAGCGCACCACGCTCGGGTACGCCACGTACGACCAGTACTACGGGCCCGACGAGCGCTCGCGCGCCGCGACTGCTGCGCGCACCCCGGCGGCGAAGCAACGACCGAAGACATCCCCGGTGCCCCGGTCGTCCGAGGCATCCCAGGCGATCCCCGCATCCGGCGACGCCCCGTCGAGCAACGGCCACGTGGGCGAGCACTCGGAGGTCGAGAAACAGGAAGCAGGCCAGATCGACGAGGCCTGAGGTCAGGCCTCAGCACGATCCTTCTGCCTGATCTGAGACCTCACCGCTCGGACGTATGAACCGAGCGACCCACCCGTCTTCGTGGAGACCCAGCTCCACCACGCCGGAGCCGCCGAGGCGGACCTCGGAGTTCGGGAGCGGATCGCCGAAGCCGTACCCGTTCGGTGTGCCCCCGGTCCCGGCCACGATCTGCACCATGCCCCCGGCATCGGCCTGACCGTCGACGTCCTGGCCCGCGAAGCGCTCGTAGTTGTGCTCGTGGCCGTTGAGGACCAGATCGCCTCCGGCATCATCGAGCAGCTGCCACAGCGGCGCGACCTCGTCGTCGGAGCCGTGCTCGATGCCGGATGAGAATCGAGGCTGGTGCCAGTAGGCGAGGATGCAGCGATCGTCGCGGCCGGCAAGCTGCGACTGCAGCCATCGATACTGCTCGTCGCCCGGCGCGCATCCTCCGTTCTCGTCGCAGGTGCCATCGAGCGCGTAGAACCGCCAACCGCGGATCGTGAACGTGTACCAGTGGCTCGAGCGATCGAAGTACGTGAGGAACCCCTCCGCTCCCGGTGTGTGCCACTCGTGATTACCCGCGACCGGATAGGTGATCGCCGCGAATCGCCCCCACGCGCGGTCGTAGCTCGACCGGTACTGCTCGATCGTGCCGTCGTCGTACTGGTTGTCGCCGAGCGCCAGCACCGCGTCGGGCCGCAGCCGAGAGACGAGGTCGGCGGTCCTCACGCACGGGTCTGGCTCGTGTGGGCAGATGTCTCCGGCGGCGACGACCGTGAGCGCCCCTGGCGGTGGAGGGCTCACCGACATCATGGTGTCGTTCCGCCGAGCGCCCGGTTGCGCGTCGTCGGGCCAGACGCCGACCGCGGCGACCACGATGACCGCCAGGATCGCCGCTCCGGCGATCACCCATACCGCTCCCCGACGCATGAGCCTCCTCGGTGCTGGGTCGATGCCTCGCGCTTATGCTAGTCCGCCGTCTGAACGTAGCCGTCCGAGGCAACGCGCGGTGCCTCCGGTGGGCCGCTCGGGTAGGCTGCCCGTCCGGCGAAGCAGCGGGAGGTACGCGTGAGGAAGGCTCTGAGGACACGGACCGTCGTCGCAGCGGTGATCGTGAGCGTCGCGACAGCGATCCCGTCGATCGGAACCGCGTGGGCGCGCGCTCCCGTCATCGTCGCCGCCGGTGACATCGCGTGCGGAGACCAGCCCTGCGAGAGCCAACGGCGCACGACCGCGCTGATCGGATGGCTCCGGCCGCGCGCGGTGCTCACCCTCGGCGACAACCAGTATCCGGACGGCGCCCTGAGCGACTATCGCTCCTCGTATCACCCGACGTGGGGCCGGTTCCGAGGCAAGACGTTCCCGACCCCCGGGAACCACGAGTACCACACCTCGGGGGCCCGCGGGTATTTCGACTACTTCGGGTCGAGGGCCCGCCGCGGCAGCGGCGGATGGTACTCGTTCGATCTCGGGCGGTGGCACCTGCTGTCGATCAACACGGGCGGCGGCGCGCCGAGCGAGCACCGGCTGCGGTGGGTGCGCAGGAACCTCGCCCGCGACGGAAGCCGTTGTGAGCTCGCCTACTGGCACCATCCTCGATTCTCGTCGGGCCGCGACCACGGCTCGGACAGCCGGATGCGGGAACTCTGGGAGGTGCTGTATCGTGCCGGCGTCGACGTGGTGCTGAACGGGCATGAGCACAACTACGAACGCTTCGCGCTGCTCGATCCGAGCGGTCACCCGGCTCGTCGAGGCATCAGGGAGTTCGTCGTCGGGACCGGCGGCGCCAAGCTCTACTCACTCGGCAATCCGATCCGCGGGTCGCAGCGCCGCATCGACGACCGCTACGGTGTGTTGTCGATGAGCCTGCGCCGCTCCAGCTATGAGTGGCGGTTCGTCGCGGTCGGCCGCACGACCCTGGACAAGGGGCGCCAGCGCTGCCATAGCTGATCGGCCGATGGCGAGGCTCGCGGCGCCCGATGGCCGAGCCTCCTTCAGGGTCGCCCTTTACTCGACAGGCGTGCCTGCGATAGGTTCGCGGCGAGCCGTTCGACGCCGGACCGCCGTCCGGCGCCCCCTCGTCACGGCAGGAGCGAGATCGATGCGCCGTTCCCCCCGCATCACGCTTTTCATCGGGGCCGTACTTGCGTTGTCCGTGCTCGCGCCCGCTCGGCCGGTGATCGCCGCCGAGCTCCTGAGCGACAACTTCGAGTCCGGCACGCTTCAGCAGTGGAGCACCACGCAGAACTTCACCGCCCAGCAGAGCATCGTGGCCGCCGGGGCCTGGGCGGGCCGAGCCACGACATCGGGCGCCTCCGCGCATGCCACGGCGACGCTCGCGACGCCCCAGTCCGACGTCTACCTTCGGGCGTTCGTCCGGTTGGTCTCGCATACGGGCTCGACCCCGCTGCTGCGACTGCGCACGGCGAGCGGCCAGGTGATCGCGTCGCTCAATGCGAACGCCTCGAACGCCCTCGTACTGAAGAACGTCGTGACGGGCGCGACGCTCAACGGTGGCGTCACGATGCCGTCCGGAGCGTTCGTCGAGCTCCAGCTCCACGTCTTCGTCTCAGGCTCTTCCGGCATGGTCGAGGTCTGGGTCGGCGGCGTGAAGAACGCGCCGATGAGCGGCACGCAGAACTTCGGCACGACGGCCGTGGGCCGGGTGGTGCTCGGCCGAAACGACGTGGCGGCGGCGAGCATGGACGTCGTTTACGACGACGTCGTCGTGTCCACCACCTTCGTCGGAGGAGGTGGGGGTGGTACGCCGCCCCCGACCCCCACGGGGTTGACCGCCACGTCGACCACCGCCGACGCCGTCGGTCTGTCGTGGAACGCATCCAGCGGCGCGACCGGCTACACGGTCTACCGCGACGGGTCCCTGCTGAACACGTCCGGCTCTGCGTCGTTCGTCGACGGCACCGTGCAGCCGGAGACCGAGTACAGCTACACGGTCGACGCCTTCAACGGCAGCGGCTCGTCCCCGCAGTCCAGCCCGCCGCTGCTGGTGACGACGCCGCCCGCTTCGAGCGGTGACGGCATCGTGGTGCGCGCTGCCGGCGACATCGCGTGCGATCCGAGCGACTCCAACTACAACAACGGCAACGGCACGGCATCGAAGTGCCGACAGAAGTGGACCGCGCAACTGCTCGGCGGCGCCGATGAGGTCTTGGCGTTGGGGGACACCCAGTACAACTGCGGCGGCTTGAGCGCTTTCAACCAGGCCTACCACCCGACGTGGGGCCAGCACAAGGCGATGACGCATCCCATCTTGTCCGACGAGGACTACGACACCTCCGGCACGGGCTGCGGCGCGGCGGGTGCCGACGGTTACTTCGCGTACTGGGGAGCGCAGGCGGGCCCGCAGCCCCGCGGGCGTGCTCGC
>JBGGNG010000068.1:0-36157 GCA_041287635.1 Actinomycetota bacterium
CCGACGAGGCCGAGTACCGCGACCAGTGCTATCACTCTCAATGTGCGATTCATGTGCAGGACCCCCTCTCTCGTGTGTCTAGAAGTCTCTCTCGATGATGCGCGATATCGATCGCCCCCTATCGTCGCTCGCAGCGGCTCCACACCCTCTAAGAGAGGTACGGTCACGCCTGGGTCCGAGGATCGAGTGCGTCGCGCATGCCGTCACCCACGAGGTTGAAAGCGAGGGTGGTCATGAACAGCGCGATGCCCGGGAAGATCATGAGCCAGACCGCGTAGCGGAACGCGCTGGCGGATTGGCTGAGCATCGCTCCCCACGACGGCGTCGTGTCGGGCACGCCGACACCGAGGAACGACAGGCCGGCCTCGAACAGGATGTTCGAGGGGATGATCAACGTCGTGTAGACGATCAAGGGGGCCGCCACGTTCGGCAAGATCTCGCGGGCCATGATGCGCCAGTTGCTGGACCCCAACGATCGCGATGCCTCGACGAACTCCTTCTCTCGCAGTGAGAGCACCTGCCCGCGGATGATGCGTGAGATGTACGGCCAGCTGAAGAGGCCGATGATGAGGCTGACGAGCATGAGACCCGGCTTGATCAAGCCTCCGAGGCAGCCCTCAGCGCTCGCGCCGCACGCCGAGGCGAGGCCCAGCGCCAGCAGCAGGATCGGCAGCGACAGGACCACGTCGGTCAGCCGAGAGATGGCGGTGTCGGTCTTCCCCCGGAAGAATCCCGAGATCACGCCGAGCACCGTGCCGATGATCAGTGCGATACCGGTGGCGGCGAACGCGATGAACAGCGAGGTCCGAGCGCCGTACAGGATGCGCACGAAGAGGTCACGGCCCGTCGAGTCGACGCCCAGGAAGTAGCCGGGCACCGCGGTACAGCCCTGGCTCGTCACCGATACCTGGCCGCCCTCGATCACGACCGGGGCGTCCGCAGCGCCCTCGGGACACGGCCACCACGACGGGGCTCCGGGCAGGCCGAACGAATCCAGCGCGTCGAGGTTCACGAAGTTCGGTTCGTGGCCCGTCCACCGGACCGACAGTGGCGCGATGATCGCCAGCACGATCATCACGAAGATGACGACGATGCCGACGAGCGCCCATCGGTCCCGGCGGAACTGTCGCCAGAAGATCTGCCACGGGGAACGCCCGATATCTTCCTTCGGGAGTTCGGCTCCAGGGACGACCTCCGTTTCGACGAGGGCGCCCTCGACGAACTTCCCTTCCTTGCCCATGCCCGAGCGGGTGCCGGTGGTCCCCGGTGCCAAGAGGGAGCCGCGGTCGTCGCCCGGTACGTCGTGTCGGTCGTCGCTCACCGGCGCGGATGATAGGCCTGTTCGGTCCTCACGGCAACGCAGTTCGGCACGTTCCCGCAGGCCCGAGGCGGTGTGCCCACGGGAAACGGGGCAGGAATCCGCAATCGAATCGACACCGGGAGCGCTCAGTCACGGACGAGCGCGCTGAGCCTCGGCAGGATCTGCGGCCCGAGCAACTCCCCCAGGGAGCCCTCGGCGCATGCCCGCTCTCCGAACGAGCTCGTGCCGTCATGGGTCACCCGTCCCCCGCTCGCGAGAAGGGGCACGGGGTCCGCGGTGTGGGCCTTGCGCAGACACGATGTGGCGTGGTCGGCCGTGACCGCGACCAGCGTGCCGCCTGCCAGGCGGGGCAGCACCTCGCCGAAGAACGCTCGGTCGATCGCCGTCACGACGTCGCGCTTGTCCTCCGCACGTCCGTCGTGGGCCGGCACGTCGGGCCCCTTGATGTGGACGTAGAGAGCCTGGAAGTCTCCGAGCGCGTCGGCGGCGAGATGTGCCCACTCCGCGTACCGCTCCTCGGCGGCCGGGCCGAATCCGGTGGCATCCAGGCGGGGTGCGTCCACCGGCTGCATGCCGAGGGCGATCGAGATGCCGCGTTCGACTGGCATCTCCACGAAGCATCCCCACGGCATGCCGAACCGTTCCGCGATGGGCTCGAGGTTCGGACGGTGATCGCCTCCGTCGCGTGTGAGGATCAGGTTGCCGGGAAGCTTGCCGTCCTCGCGCCGGCGGGTGTTGATCTCGCTGGCTTCCAAGATGCGGGCGGAGCCCTCGACGAACGCGTTCGTGAGGTCGGCGGCTCGTTCGGCTCCCGAGGACGCATCGAGCGCGACGGCGGTCGCGACGACCGGCTCGAACGTCTCGAGCGCGACCCCGAGGTGCCCTCGGCGTTCGTAGGCGGGGTCGGTGTTCGTGACGCTCGACGACAGGGCGACGCCGTCGTCGGAGCGGATCACGAGCGCCCCGCGGTGCTCGATCGTCGCCCGCAGCTCGAAGGAGGCGCCGTCGAGCTGCAGGGTGCGGTTCACCTCGTCGGCCAACGCGTGCGCCTCGTCGCTGGAGAGGTCGCGGCCGACGCGGCGATCGACGATCTCGGGCCAGGACGCCGTCGCGAAGTTGATGCGGTACGCGAGGTCGCCGTCCATGAAGTCCATGCCGATGCCGAGCGCCTCCAGCACGCCCCGGCCCGGGTGTTCCTCGGTGGGGTCGTACCCGAGGATGCCGAACACGCCGATGTCGGACTCCGGCGCGATGCCGGGGCCGACCGTCACGACGGTGCCGGTCGCACCCCGGGCGGCGAGCGCGTCGAGGTTGGGGGTCTCGGCGGCTTCGAGCGGCGTCCGGCCGTCGAGCGCGGGGATCGGGTCGTCGCCGAGCCCGTCGAGGCAGACGTACAGGAGGGTGCCCACGCTGGTCCTTCCTTCTGTCAGCGGTACTTCACGATCAGCGCCAGGTCCTCGGGGTCGAGGCTCGCGCCACCCACGAGAGCGCCGTCGATCTCCGGATGCGCCATGAACTCCCGGATGTTGCCGGGCTTCACGCTTCCGCCGTATTGCACGCGCACGGCCTGCGCGACGGTGTCGTCGTATCGATCGGCGAGGGTGGAGCGGATCACCTCGACCACTCGGCCCGCGTCGGCGGCGTCGGCGTGGCGGCCCGTGCCGATCGCCCAGATCGGTTCGTAGGCAACGACCATCGTCGTCGCCTCTTCAGCATCTATGTGGTCGAAGCCGCGGCGGATCTGTTGGGCGACCTTCGTCTCCGTGCCGTCGGCGTCGCGTTCCTCGAGGGACTCGCCCACGCACAGGATCGGCGTCATGCCGTGTTTCAGCACCGCGCGCGCCTTCTTGTTGACGACGAGGTCGTCTTCGCCGAACAACTGGCGGCGCTCGGAGTGGCCAACGATCACGTACCCGACCCTCAGGGCCTCGAGCATGAGGGGCGAGACCTCGCCCGTGAACGCGCCCTGCTCCTCGAACGAGACGTTCTGCGCGCCGAGGCCGTACGGGAGCTTGTCGGACTCGAGCAACGTCTCCACCGATCGCAACGCGGTGAACGCCGGGCAGATCACGACCTCCACGCGTTCGGCGTCGTCCTTGTCGAGCAGGTAGCTCAGTTTCTGGACGGCCTGGATCGCCTCGAGGTGCGTCTTGTGCATCTTCCAGTTGGCCGCGATGATCGGACGGCGGTCGGCGGCGGGGGTCGTGGTCACGGACGGTCCTCCAAGATCGTGATGCCGGGCAACGAGCGACCCTCGAGGAACTCGAGCGAGGCTCCCCCGCCGGTGGACAGGTGATCGAACGCGTCGGCGAGATCGGCCTTCTTCACGGCCAGCAGGGAATCCCCGCCACCGACGACGCTGAACGCCTCGGCGTGCGCGACGGCCGTGGCCACCCCGCGCGTGCCCGCGCTGAACGGCTCGAGCTCGAACACGCCCATGGGGCCGTTCCAGAGGATCGTCTTGGCGTCGGCGATGATGCGCGCGTACTCCTCGACCGTCTTCGGACCGATGTCGAGCCCCATCATGCCGCGAGGGATCTCGGCGGCGGGCACCGTGCGACGTTCAGCCGTCGCGGAGATCTCGGCGGCAGCGACCACGTCCTGCGGCACCTCGACGAGCACGCCACGCTCACGCGCTCGGGCTCTCGCGGCGCGCACCTCGTCGAACCGCTCCCGTTCGCAGAGGCTCGTGCCGATCTCCCCTCCGTCGGCGGCGATCAGGGTGAACGCCATCGCCCCGCCGATCAACAGCACGTCGACTCGGTCGATCAAGGACTCGATCACCGCGAGCTTGTCGCTCACCTTGGCCCCGCCGAGGATCGCCACGTATGGCCGCTCTGGATCGCGAAGCAGGCGAGACAGCACCTCGACCTCGCGCTGGATCAGCCGGCCGGCAACCGACCGCCTTCCGCTGGCGAGCATGAGCTCGGGCAGCGCGGAGACGCTCGCGTGCGAACGGTGCGCGGCACCGAACGCGTCGTCGACGTAGGCATCGGCGAGGTCGGCGAGACGGCCGGCGAAGGCCGGGTCGTTCGCTTCCTCGCCCGGGTCGAACCTCAGGTTCTCCAGGAGCACGACGGGGTCGTCGGGCAGCTCCGACGGAGCCGTCTCGGCGAGCGTGGCCACCGTTTCCCCGGTCAGCTCCGCCAGCCGCGCTCCCACCGGTGCCAGCCGGAGATCGTGGTGCACATCGCCCTTGGGGCGGCCGAGGTGCGAGGCGAGCACGATCGAGGCCCCGCGTTCTCGGAGCTCGCGGATCGTGGGGAGCGTCGCGACGATGCGTGCGTCGTCGGCCACCGCCCCGGCGACGAGCGGCACGTTGAAGTCGGCACGCACGAAGACGCGCGAGCCGGCGACGTCGCCGAGGTCGTCGAGCGTGCGAAGGGTCACGGCGAGAACCGGGCCGCCGCGGGTCAGAGCTTCGCCGCGACGATGGCGGCGAGGTCGACGAGGCGGCTCGAGTATCCCCACTCGTTGTCGTACCAGCCGACCGCCTTCACGACGTTGCCCATCACCATCGTGGCGCTCGCGTCGAACGTACACGAGGCCTGGCTGCCGACGATGTCGCTCGAGACGATGGGGTCCTCGGTGTACACGAGCTTGCCGGCGAGCGGACCCTCGTCGGCCGCAGCCTTGAAGGCAGCAGTGACCTCGTCGAGGGTGACGTCGCGCGAGACCGTCACGACGAGATCGGTGACCGACCCGTCGGGCACGGGGACCCGCATCGACATGCCGTCGAGCTTGCCCTTCAGGTGCGGCAGCACGAGACCGGTCGCCTTCGCTGCCCCGGTGGAGGTCGGGATGATGTTCACGGCCGCGGCCCGGGCACGGCGCAGGTCCTTGTGCGGCAGGTCGAGGATGCTCTGGTCGTTCGGGTAGGCGTGCACGGTCGTCATGAACCCCTGCTCGATGCCGAACGCGTCGTCGATCACCTTCGCCATCGGAGCGACGCAGTTCGTGGTGCAGGAGGCGTTCGAGATCACGTGGTGGTTCGCCGGGTCGTACGCGTCATCGTTCACTCCGAGGACCACGGTGAGGTCCTCGTTCTTGGCCGGGGCGCTGATGATCACCTTCTGCGCGCCCGCCTCGAGGTGGGCGGCCGCCTTGTCGCGGTCGGTGAAGATGCCGGTGGACTCGATCACGATCTCGGCGCCGAGGTCCTTCCACGGCAGGTCGGCAGGGTTGCGCTCGGCGAGCACGCGGAGCTCGTCGCCGTCGATCACCAGTCCGTTGGCGCCGAGTCCGACCTCGCCCGGGTAGCGTCCGTGCACCGAGTCGTACTTCAGCAGGTGCGCCATCGTGGCGGCGTCACCGAGGTCGTTCACCCCCACGAAGTCGAAGTCGAGACCGAGCTGCTTCGCGGCGCGGAAGAAGTTGCGCCCGATGCGACCGAATCCGTTGATGCCGATCTTCACGCTCATGGGGTCCTCCTCGAGCAGCTGGAACCGTCGGGTCGTTACGGGTTCCATCCTAGTCAGCGCCCCTGGACCACGGCACGGGCCGGACGGCCCGTCAGGTCCGTGCGAGGTCGCGGTGCGCGACCGTCACCGGGATGCCGCGCTCGGCGAAGTACCGGCCGAGCTCCTCGGAGACCACCACCGACCGGTGTCGCCCGCCCGTGCACCCGATGGCGCAGGTGAGGTAGGACTTGCCCTCGGCCACGTAGCCCGGCACCACGACCTCGAGCATGGCCTCGAGCCGCTCCATGAAGGCCCGGTACTGGTCCTGTCCCTGCACGTAGTCGCGGACCCGCTCGTCGGTACCCGGGAGCGGGCGCAGTTCGTCGACCCAGTGTGGGTTGGGGAGGAAGCGGACGTCGAGCACGAGGTCGGCGTCGCGCGGCGTGCCGTACTTGAACCCGAACGAGGTGACCGAGACCTGCAGGCCCTGCTCCGGCGGGGCCTCGGAGAAGGCGTCGCGGATGCGGTCGCGCAGGCGATGCGGGGTAAGCCCGGTGGTGTCGATGATCAGGTCGGCGTCGCCCCGCAGGCTCTCCATCATGAGCCGCTCCTTGCGGATGCCCTCGACCACCCGGTCGGCGGGCGCGAGGGGATGCCGGCGTCGCGTGGCCTCGTAGCGATTCACGAGATCGTCGTCGGCGGCCTCGAGGAAGAGGATGCGATAGTCGACCCGGAGCTGCTTCAGCTCGTCGAGCGCCTTGGACAGCTCCCCGAAGAACACGCCTCCGCGCGCGTCGACGACGATCGCGATGCGCGTCGGACCACCCGGCCTCGAGACCAGCTCGGCCATCGTGGGGAGCAGGGCGGGCGGGAGGTTGTCGACCACGAAGTACCCGAGATCCTCGAGCGAGTGCGCGGCCTCCGAGCGCCCCGCCCCCGAGAGGCCGGTGATCAAGAGGAAGCCGGGGCCTCCCGTCGAGACGCCTGTGGCCGGCGCCGGGGTCGCCTCGGTCGTCATGCGCTGACCTTGCCGTCTGCGACGAGGTCGGATCCACGGACGAGCGGCTGATCGGTCTGCCCGGTTTCGTGGAGGCGCTCGTGGATCGCGGCGGCGAGCTCCGGCCCGATGCTCGGCGTCTCGGCGATCTGCTCGGGGGCGGCTCGACGCAGGCGCGCCAGTGATCCGAAGCGCTTGAGCAGGGCCTTCTTCCTCGCGGGCCCGACGCCGGGCACGTCGTCGAGGGGGGAGCGGAGCGCTCGCTTCTCGCGCGTCTGGCGGTGGTACGTGATCGCGAACCGATGCGCCTCGTCGCGCAGGTGCTGGAGCACGAAAAGCGCTTCGGAGCCCCTCGGGATCATCAGCGGCTCGGGGTGGTCGGGGAAGTAGACCTCCTCGAGCCGCTTCGCGAGGCCGATGTGCGGGATCTGCAACCCGAGCTCTCCCAGGACCTTCGACGCCATGCTCAGCTGCCCCCGGCCACCGTCGACGACGACGAGCGCCGGCGGGTAGGAGAAGCGCCGGCCGGGGGCGGGCGACTCGGCACGCTCTTCGATCAGGCGCGAGAGGCGCCGGCGCAGCATCTCTTCCATGGAAGCGAAATCGTCCTGACCGACGACGCCCTTGATACGGAAACGCCGGTAGTCCGATCGCTTCGGCAGGCCGTCCTCGAACACCACCATCGAGCCGACCTTGTCGGTCGGCCCCAGGTTCGAGACGTCGTAACACTCGATGCGCAGCGGTGCCTGCTCGAGGCCGAGCCGGTCCGCGAGCTCGGTGAGGGCGCGCGAGCGCGCTCCGA
Source organism: Actinomycetota bacterium (assembly GCA_041287635.1). Classification (GTDB taxonomy): domain Bacteria; phylum Actinomycetota; class UBA4738; order UBA4738; family HRBIN12; genus JAOUEA01. Next base: position 7,521 of record JBGGNG010000068.1, read on the forward strand.
AGTCTGACGCCCGGCGCAGCTTGTGCCGATGGAAGGACTCCTCGGCGTTGCGCATCACGACCTCGTGCAGCCGGCGCTTCGCGCCCCGTTCCGGCACGCCGATGCTGACCTTGGTGCCGCGCCGCTCCCCCAGCCATGCCTCGAGGACCTCACGGTCGGCCGGCTCGGCGGGCACGAGCACCCGTGGCGGCACCTCCTCGCGCTCCATGTAGAGCTGGCGCACGAACGACGCGACCAGCTCCTCGCGCGTGAGCTCCTCGACGCGGTCGACGACCCACCCCTTGCGGCCGAGCACCCGGCCCCCTCGCACCATGAACACCTGAAATGCGGCCTCGAGATCGTCGTCGGCCATGCCGATCACGTCGATGCTCTCGGGCCGATCGAGCACCATCTCCTGGGCTTCGAGGGCGCGCCTCGCGGCGCCGAGCTGGTCGCGGAGCTTCGCCGCCTGCTCGTACTCCTGGCGCTCGGCCGCCTCGTGCATCTCGCGGTCGAGACGCTGCATCACCGGCTTCGTGTTGCCGGCGAGGAAGTCGGCGAGCGCGTCGACGTCGGCGCGGTAGGACTCGTGCGTGACCCCGCTCACCTCGGGGACGCACGGCCCGCTGCACCGACCGATGTCGAAGTAGAGACAGGGGCGCTTCGCGCGCGCGCGCTGGTCGAAGAAGGAGTTGGAGCACGTGCGCACCGGGAAGACGCGGGTCAGCGCGTCGAGCGTGTCGCGGATCGCCCACGCGTGCCCGTACGGTCCGAAGTAGCGGACCTTCTTGCGCTTCGCGCCGCGGAGCACCTGGGCGCGAGGCCACTCCTCCCCCACGGTGAGCGCGAGGTACGGGTAGCTCTTGTCATCGCGGTAGCGGATGTTGAACCGCGGCCGGTGGCGCTGGATCAGGTTGTACTCGAGCATCAGGGCGTCGACTTCGCCGCTCGCGACGATCCACTCGACGCTCTCGGCGTTCTGCACCATCGCCTCTGTGCGCGCGTGCAGGGGCTTGCCCCAGTAGTTGGCGAGTCGCTTGCGGAGCGACCTGGCCTTGCCGACGTAGATCACCCGGCCGTCGCCGTCGCGGAACAGATATGCGCCCGGTTCGTCTGGGATGTCGCCGGCGGACGGTCGGGTGAGGGTCACCCGGTCATCGTAGTCGTGCCGCCGGACACCCCCGGTGAGCGTGGGCTAGTTGCCGCCCCCGCCACCCCCCCCGCCGCCCGCCTCGATCGCGGCCAAGGTGCCGGTCATCGTCGTCGGGTGGACGTCGCAGACGTAGAAGTACTCGCCGGCGTCGAGGGCGTCGACGTCGAGGGTCTGCTGGATCGGGCCCGGCTCGACGGCGGTCTTCCCGATCTCCTCCCCGCCTTCCTCCGTGAGCAGGTCGAAGTTGTGGGGGATGTCGGCGTCCTGGTTGTCGATGTTCACCGTGAACGCCTCCCCCGCCGGCGCGACGAGACAGCTCGTGTCCCACGCGACCCCGCTCGCGACGATGTCGAGCAGGATCTCGCCGTCGGCGCCGCACTCTCCGCCACCGTCGACGGGTGGTGCCGTGACATCGGCCGGGTCGATCGTCGGACTGGGGGCGGCCACCGGGAGCTCTCCGATGTCGCCCTGAACGCCGAACCGCAGGTTCTCACCCTTCACGTCGTACCAGGCGATGAAGACGTTCGCGCCGTCGGGGCTCACCCCCACGGAGGCCGACCGCCCGCCGAGCGTGTCCGCGGTCTCGATCGGGGTGAACGTCTCGCCGTCGTCGCTCGTGGCCAGCACCACGCCGTCGGCGTCGTCCCAGGCGGCGACCAGGCCGCCCTCGTCGTCCACCGCGATGCTGGTCATCGGCGCGAGGTTCCCGATCGTCTCCGGATCGGTGGGAGCGGCGTCGGCGATCTTCGTGAGCGACCAGGTCGCGCCACTCTGCCGCGCGAGTTGCAGGCCGCCGTCGTCGTCGTAGAACGTGAGGATGCCGTTGCCGTCGGCGTCGACCGCCATGTCGAGGCCCTGCCCGCTCACGCCGCCGGCGACCTCGCTGGCGACCCACTCGTCGCCGTCGAGCACCGAGACCATGACCGAACCCGCGGCGGTGTCGACCCAGGCCACGGTGGGCCCGGCCGACGTCACGCCGATGCGGGTCGGCTGCGGCTGCGGACACCCAGCGCACTGTGGGATCGTCGCGACGGTCTGCGTGCTCCACTCGTCGCCCGACTTCGTGGCGACCCGCACCTCCTGGCCGGAGGCGTTCACGGTGTAGGCGACCCACGGGTTGCCGTCGGCGTCGGCAGTGACGGACGCCCGACCGATCGGACCGGCCTTGCGCAGGCCGAAGCCGTAATCGAAGACCTTCTCCACCGAGAACGCGTCGGTGCCGCCCGCGTAGGAGACGCCGTTCTGGCTCGTCCAGACGACGTGTTTGCCGCCGGCATCGTCGATCGCGATGTCGGTGCCGTTCGTGTTCTCGGCTGTCGCGCCCACCAGGCTCTTGTCGAACGCGGGTCCGTAGGGGATGGAGACCCCGGTCGGGGTCTCGCGGACCTGGGCCGCGGCGCCCCTCGTCCACACCCCCTCGGCGGACAGGCTCGCCACGCCGATCGCGGCGCCGTCCTTGGGTTCGGGGTCGTCGGTGGTGATGTACGGCGCGCCGATCGGCCGGCCGACGGGGATCTCGCCCTCCTCGAGCACGGCCGGGAAGATCCAGTACGAGGTGTAGGGTACGCCCTCGGCATCGACGGCGACGCCGTTGCCGAGGCCGGCATCGTCGAGGAACTCGGCGACGAAGGGGACGAAGCGCTCGCCTTCGCCGCTGACGACCTCGCCCTCGGGGATCGAGCCGCAGGCGGCGGCCGTGAGGGCCAGGGCACATAGGATGATCGACAGGCGCGTGGTCACGTCGGCGGGGATACTAACAAGCATCGCGGGCGTTGCAGCACAGCGTGATCACCCGTGCGGGACGAGCGCGCCGGAGGTCTCGAGCGGCAGCTGCGGACGTTCCAGCACCTCCGCCAGGAACTTGCCCGTGTGGGACATGGGTTCGGCGGCAACGGCCTCGGGCGTCCCGATGGCGACGACCTCGCCTCCTTGGTCGCCGCCCTCCGGCCCGAGGTCGATCAGCCAGTCGGCGGTCTTGATCACGTCGAGGTTGTGCTCGATCACGAGCACGGTGTTGCCGGTCGAGACGAGGCGCTGGAGCACCGCGAGGAGCTTGCGCACGTCCTCGAAGTGCAGACCGGTGGTCGGCTCGTCGAGCACGTACATCGTGTTGCCGGTCGCCCGTTTATGCAGCTCGGAGCTGAGCTTGATGCGTTGCGCCTCGCCGCCGGACAGGGTGGGCGCGGGTTGTCCCAGTCGCACGTACCCCAGTCCGACGTCGGAGAGCGTCTGCATGTGCCGCTTGATCGGCGGGATGTGCTGGAAGAACTCGAGCGCCTCGTCGACGCTCATCTCGAGCACGTCGGCGATCGATCGGCCCTTGTATCGCACCTCGAGCGTCTCGCGGTTGTACCGCCGTCCCTTGCAGACCTCGCACGTGACGTACACGTCGGGCAGGAAGTGCATCTCGATCTTGATCTGGCCGTCGCCGGCGCAATGCTCGCACCGACCGCCCCGCACGTTGAACGAGAAGCGGCCCGGTTGATACCCGCGGAGCTTCGCCTCGGGCACCTGGGCGAAGAGCTTGCGCACGTGGTCGAAGACCCCGGTGTAGGTGGCGGGGTTCGACCGGGGGGTCCGACCGATCGGCGACTGGTCGATGTCGACGATCTTGTCGACCTGCTCCCATCCGTGGAGCTTCTTGTGCTTCCCGGGCTGCAGGCGAGAGCGGTACACCTTCTGCATCAGCGCCCGGAGCAACACGTCCTGCACGAGCGTCGACTTGCCAGAACCGCTCACGCCAGTGACGCAGACGAAGAGACCGAGCGGCACGTCGACCGTGACGTTCTGCAGGTTGTTCTCGCGAACACCCTCGAGCCGCACCCGTCGGTCGCCGGGTGTGCGCCGCATCTCGGGCGTCGGGATCTGCCGGCGCCCGGTGAGGAACGCGCCCGTGATCGACCTCTCGCACTCGAGCAGGCCCTTGAGGTCGCCCGAGTACACGATCTCGCCTCCGTGCTCGCCGGCGAGCGGTCCGATGTCGACGATGTGATCGGCCTCGAGGATCGTGGCCTCGTCGTGCTCGACGACGATGAGCGTGTTCCCGAGTTCGCGGAGCCGCACGAGCGTGTCGATCAGTCGCTTGCTGTCGCGCTGGTGCAGCCCGATCGACGGCTCGTCGAGGATGTAGAGCACGCCGACGAGCCCGGAGCCGATCTGGGTGGCCAACCGGATGCGCTGGGCCTCGCCCCCGGCGAGCGTGCCCGAAGGCCGCGCCAGCGAGAGGTAATCGAGGCCCACGTCGACGAGGAACCGCAGCCGCTCGCGGATCTCCTTGAGGAGGCGCTCGGCGATCATCGTCTCGCGCTCGCTGAGGTCGATCGTGTCGACGAACGTAAGCGTGTCGCGGATCGACCGGTCGGTGAGCTCGGCGATGTTCAGCCCGGCGACCGTGACCGCGAGGGTCTCTGGCCGCAAGCGGGCGCCCGTGCACGCCCGGCAAGGGATCTCCCGCATGAACTGCTCGAGCTTGTCGCGCTGCGATTCGGAGTCGGTCTCACGGTGGCGCCGTTCGACGTTGGTGACCACGCCCTCGTAGGTGGTCCAGTACGAGCGCTGCCGGCCGTAACGGTTCTTGTACCGCACGTGGATCTGCTCGTCGCTGCCGTACAGGAGCACGTCGCGCTGCTTCTTGGTCAGCCGGCGGAACGGCGTGTCGAGATCGAGGTCGTGCGCCTCGGCCACGGACTCGAGCACGCGGTTCCAGTACTCCAGCGTGGCACTGGCCCAGGGGGCGAGCGCGCCCTCGTGCACCGAGAGGTCGGTGTCGGGCACGACGAGCTCGGGGTCGACCTCGAGCCGCGTGCCGAGGCCGTCGCAGGTCGGACACGCGCCGTACGGAGAGTTGAACGAGAAGTTCCGCGGTGCCATCTCGTCGAACGAGAGGCCGCAGTGCGTGCACGCCAGCGACTGGGAGAAGTTCTGGAGCTCCTCTCCCCCGTCGTGCGTCTGGACCGCGATCGACGCGATGCCCTCGGCGAGCTCGAGCGCGGTCTCGATCGAGTCGGCGACGCGACGGCGGATGTCGGGCTTGGCGACGAGCCGGTCGACCACGACCTCGATCGTGTGCTTGTAGGTCTTCGCCAGCCTGATCGGCTCGCTGAGCTCTCGCACCTCGCCGTCGATGCGCGCGCGGGGGAAGCCCTTGCGCGCGAGCTCGTCGAGGAGCTTGCCGTACTCGCCCTTGCGCCCCCGCACGACCGGGGCCAGCACCTGGAACCGGGTGCCCTCGGGCAGCTCCATGACCTGATCGACGATCTGGTCTGGGGTCTGGCGCCCGATCGGGCGGCCGCAGTTGTAGCAGTGCGGGTGTCCGACGCGCGCATACAGGACGCGCAGATAGTCGTAGATCTCGGTGATCGTGCCGACCGTGGACCGTGGGTTGCGCGACGTGGACTTCTGGTCGATGGAGATCGCCGGGGAGAGCCCCTCGATGAAGTCGACGTCGGGCTTCTCCATCTGGCCGAGGAACTGGCGCGCGTAGGCGGACAACGACTCCACGTAGCGCCGCTGCCCCTCGGCGTAGATGGTGTCGAAGGCGAGCGAGGACTTGCCGGAGCCGGACAGGCCGGTGAACACGATCAGGCGGTCACGGGGGAGCTCGAGCGTGACGTTCTTGAGGTTGTGCTCACGGGCGCCGTGGATGACGAGGGAGTCGGTGCCCATACGGTGAGCCAGTGTAGTGGCGCCCGGCGACACGCTCCGGGGAGCGTCGTAGCGTGTCCATGGATCACGGCAGGACCGCCCAAGGGAGGATGCACGATGTCGACACTGACGAGGGCCGGCGTCGCGCGCGCCCGGACGATCGGGGCGCTGGCGGAGCGGGACGTGCCGGTCGCCTCGGTCGATGCGTCGATCCGCGAGATCCGCGCCGGGCTCCGCAGGTCACCGCCTCGCCGGGCGCCCGCGGTAGCGGTCCTGAAGGACGGGCGCATGGCGGGTCTCCTCGCGGTCGAGGCGCTGCTCTCGGCCCCCGACGAGACGATGGCCTCTGCCTTGATGGACCCAGCCCCGCCGCGCGCCCGGCCCGAGACCGACCCCGAGGTGGCGGCCTGGCAGGTCGTGAACGGCCTCGCGCATACCGTGGCCGTCGAGGACGCGGACGGGCGTTTCCTCGGCTTGGTTCCTCCACATGCGCTCCTGGCGGTGCTCGCCGCCGAGCACGAAGAAGACCTATCGCGCCTGGGTGGCTCGCTGCACGACACGTCGGAGGCCAGGATCTCGAGCCGGGAGTCCATCGGACGGCGGCTGCGTCACCGGCTCCCGTGGCTGATCATCGGGCTCGCCGGTGCCGCGGCCTCCGCCGTGCTCGTCCGGAGCTACGAGGCCGACCTCGCGCGCGCCGCGGTGCTCGCGGTCTTCCTGCCCGGGATCGTGTACATGGCCGATGCCGTCGGCACCCAGACCGAGACGATCATCATCCGGGGCCTCTCGGTCGGGGTGTCCATCCGTGAGGTCGTGCGTCGGGAATCCGCGACCGGACTCTTGATCGGCCTCACCTTGGCGGCGCTGGCGTTCCCGTTCGTGCTGTGGTGGCGAGCGGACCCCGACGTGGCGATCGCGGTCGCCCTGTCGCTGCTCGCCGCGTGCAGTGTGGCGAGCGTGGTCGCCATGGCGCTGCCGGCGCTGTTCCGCAGGATCGGGGTCGACCCCGCCTTCGGCAGCGGCCCGCTGGCGACGGTGATCCAGGATCTGCTCTCGATCATGCTCTATCTCTGGATCGCGACGGCGATCGTCTGAGGTGCCGGAACGCGGGATGACCGGACCGCCTATCCTCCCCCGATGGAACGAGACCTGCGCGAAACGCCGCTCTTCAAGGACGTCGAGTCCTTCTTCCGCTCGGTGCTCGAACCTGGATTCGGCACCGCCACGCCCGCCGGCGACCCCGCCCCGTCGCAGGACGGCCGATGGGTCGTGTTCCGCGGTCAGCGACTCGACCGGCTGGAGGGCCACGCGCTCGGCCGGATCTGTCTGGTGGCCGCCGACGGCAGCGAGCTCCGACAGATCACCGACGGGCCGAACGACGACTCGGAACCGCGATGGTCCCCCGACGGCACGCGGCTGAGCTTCCGCTCCGATCGGGCGGCGAAGGGGCGGCACCAGCTGTACGTGCTCGACGTCGAGGTGCCGTCCGAGGCTCGACAGCTCGCCACCCTGCCGGGTGCCGTGGAGTGGCATCGCTGGTCGGCCGACGGCGCGCGCATCCTCGCCGGCATCGCCGGCAACGCCGCCGAGCAGGCTGACGCGCTCGGGTCCGGCACCCTCGGCGGTGAGCAGGATGTGCCGGCGTGGGTGCCCGACGTGGAGTCGGTCGACGACGGCGACGCGGAACGGCGGTCGCTCTGGCTGGTCGACGCCGCGAGCGGCGAGGCGCGCCGGGTCTCGGCCGAGGACCGCAACGTCTGGGAGGCCGACTGGTGCGGCGCCGGCCACGCCGTCGCCGTCACCTCCGACGGCGCGGGTGAGGACGCTTGGTACGGGGCGGGCGTATCCCTGGTCGATCTGGCGAGTGGTGAGGAGCGACCGCTGGCCTCGAGCGACGTCCAGTTCGGGTGGGTCGCCGGTTCCCCGTCGGGCGCCACGGTCGCCGTGATCGAGGCCGTGTGCAGCGACCGGGTCGTGGTCTGCGGCGACCTGCGGCTGATCGACGTCGCCTCGGGAACGACGGCGCCGGTGGATCTCGGCGACGTCGACGCGTCGCGCGCCGTCTGGCTCGACGAGTATCGCCTGCTCGTCTTCGGACGCCGTGGGCTGGTCTCCCTCGCGCTCGAGGTGACGGCAGCGGGGATCGTCCGCGAGATCTGGACCACCGACGGGTCGGTGGGCGAGCTCTACCACCCCAGCGGCGCAGCGTTCGGCGACGGGATCGCGGTGCTCACGTCGTCGCACCGTCGGCCGCCCTCGATCGTCGTGGTCGATCGAGAGGGAGCCGAGCGCGAGGTCGCCGCGCCGCGCCACGCCGGTCACGACGTCGTGCTCGGCGCGGTCGGACGGCGGGAGGCGATGTGCTGGATCTCCACCGACGGCCTCGAGATCGAGGGATTGCTCACACTGCCGCCCGGTGAGGGGCCGTTCCCGCTCGTGCTCGACGTGCACGGCGGTCCGATCGGCAGCTCCGACGACCGCTTCCCCGGCACGCTCGAGGCGCTGCTGCTCACGCGCGGATTCGCGATCCTCGAGCCCAACCCACGGGGATCGACCGGACACGGCCAGGGCTTCGCCGCTCGGGTCGTCGGCGACATGGGCGGCCTCGACGTCGACGACGTGCTCACCGGCGTCGACGCCGTGGTCGCGGCCGGCCTCGCCGACCCCGATCGCCTCGTGCTGACGGGGGGAAGCTACGGTGGGTTCATGGCCGCGTGGATCCCGACGCGCGATCAGCGGTTCAAGGCCTCGGTGTCGATCTCCCCGGTCACCGACTGGTGGTCCGAGCGGTTCGACAGCAGCCTCGGCGCGTGGGTGGGCGACTTCCTCGGCGGGCAGCCGCACGAGGTGCCCGAGGAGTACTCGGGCCGCAGTCCGGTGCTGCACGCTGCGAACGTCACGACCCCCGTGCTGCTCACGTCGGGGCGCCACGACCGGGCGACACCGGTCGGTCAGGCCGTCGAGTTCTACCGGGCGCTCCGCGAGCAAGGGGTTCCCGCCGAGGTGGTGCTGTACCCACAGGAAGGGCACGGGGTGAGCGAGTTCCCCGCGATCCTGGATCTGGCCACGCGCACGGTGGCCTGGTTCGAGCGGTTCCTGCCAGCCACCGGCGACGGACGCTAGGCTGCCTCACATGACGACCCGCGCCGAACTCGAAGCCCTGCCGACGAAGGATCTCTACGATCGCGCGATCGCCCTCGCCAAGCGCCGGCTCGACGTGGGCTACTTCTGGGACCTGCTGAAGGCGCTGCCCGTGGCCGAGGAGGTGATCGGCGACGACGAGCGCAGCAAGACCGACGTCCGCCGGCCGCTCGCGCTGCTGAACGACCTGCTCTACGACGCCGACTCAGGGCCGCTCGGCGAGGCGCTGCGACCGATGTACGTCGACTACCTGCTGGAGCACGATCGCGCCGAGCCGGAGGCCGGCGACGCCTGAGCGCGACCTCGCCTCGTACCGGGACGAGTTCCCGGTGCTCGATCGCAAGACCTACCTGATCAGCGCGTCGCTCGGGCCGATCTCGCACCGGGGGCGCGCGGCGCTTGAAGGCTACCTCGACGCGTGGGCCACCAAGGGCGCGCCCGACCACGTCTGGTTCGAGGACATCTTCCCACGCATGGCCGGGCTGAAGCGGTCGTTCGCGGCGCTCGCTGGGTGCGACGCCGACGAGGTCGCGATCACGACGAACATCTCGGTGGCGCTCGCGACGATCGCGTCGGCGATCGACCTTCGGTGCGAACGGAACCGCGTGATCCTCAGCGAGCTCGACTTCCCTACCGACGGGCATGTCTGGCTGGCCTGGGCGGCGAAGACGGGCGCAGAGATCGTGTGGCTGCGCTCCCCGGACGGGCTCACGATCCCGATCGAGGCCTACGACGAGGCGATCGACGAACGGACGGCGATCGTGATGCTGAACCGAGTGCTCTATCGGTCGAGCGCGATCGTCGACGCGGCCGCCGTGTGCGCGATCGCCCGGGATCGCGGCGCGCTGTCGTTCGTCGACGACTACCACGGCCTCGGCATCGTGCCGCTCGACCTTCACGCCCTCGGGTGCGACCTCTACACGGCCGGCTCGTTGAAGTGGATGTGCGGCGGCCCCGGCATGGTGTTCCTCTACGCACGCCGCGACGTCCTGCCGTCCCTGGAACCCGCCGTCACCGGCTGGTTCGCGACCGAGGAGCCGTTCTCGTTCGACCTCGAGCACCTCACGTACCACCCGACGGCCCGCCGATTGGAACACGGCACGCCGCCGGCGCCGGTGTTCTTCCTCGCGCAGGGAGGCATCGACGTGATCTCGGAGGTCGGGGTCGAGCGGATCCGCTCGCGGCAGGGTGAGCTGACCGACCACGTGATCGCGCGGGCCGACGAGGCCGGGCTCGAGGTGCGCACACCCCGCTCGCGCGACGAACGAGGCGGCGTCGTGAACGTGAGGGTGGGTGACGACGCCGGCGCGATCTGCCACGAGCTGCTCGAGCGCGACGTGTGCACCGACTTTCGTGGCGACGGCCTGAGGATCAGCCCACACTTCTTCAACACGGAAGCAGAGGTCGACCGCTGCTTCGACGAGCTCCGATCTGTGGTGGCCTCGCGCTGACCCTGCTGGGTGGGCTCAGGGCGCCGGCTCGCATCCGGCACTCGGCAAGGACCTCCGTGTTCTCACGCAGGTGCCACTACGGACGTCCTTGCCTATTCGCTGCGAGGGAACGGGCGCCGTCGTGTCGATTCGGTAGTCTGGTACAGACTACTGGGAGACGACCTGTCCCGCCCTGACGACAAGCCTGATCTCGTCGAGGGCTGCAACGTCGCCGAGCGGGCTTTCTCCCACCACGAGCAGGTCGGCCGGGGCACCGACCTCGATCGGCGCTCGCACGAACGCCTGCACCACCTCCTCGGTCGTGAGCCCCGCGGCGCGCAGCCAGCGCAGCTCATCCACATGCACACCCGACGGGATCGGACCGTTCCCGAGGTCCGTGCCGTAGACGACCTCGCCGCCGGTGTGATGGAACCTCGCGAGGTTGTCGAGGGCGCACCGGAGTTCGGGCGTGTCCCGGCCGAAGCCGTGGATGTCGAGCGTCGAGACCCATCGCTGGCGAGCCGCGGCCGCGGCGATCGTCGCGTCATCGAGCCGCTCGCTCCAGGGCGTGTGCGCGAGCTCCCCCACCCCGGCGCCGAGGGCCCGAGCGACCTGTCCCGCACCCTGCGCGTGGGCCGTCACCGGCATCTCATGCTCGGCCGCCGCATCGCAGATCGCAGTCAGCACCGCGTCGCTCGGCGTCGGCCCGGCCTCCGCGTTGAGCGAGACCTTGATCGCGACCGCGCCTCTCGCCGCGAGGTCCGCCACCGCCGCCCCGGCCGCCTCCGTGTCGGCGACCTCGAGACCGGTGCCCGCGGGCGCCCACGATGCATGCGTCGGGTACCCGCCGGGGGCCGTGAGCATCGGACCGACGGCCCGGATGAACGGTCCGTTGAAGCCCGGCATCTCCGACGCGTCGGCCAGCGGGAAGATCCGATCGACCGGCCACGCGAGGTCGCGCACGGCCGTGACGCCGCCTCGGACGATCGCCACGGGGTCGCCCAGCCACACATGCACGTGGCGGTCGGCGCCCGCCGGCATCAGGAAGCCGTCGGCCACGACCAGCTCGTCGGTCTGCGGCACCGGATGGACGCGGCCGACCTCGACGATCGAGCCGCCCTCGCACGTGACCTGCACGTCGGGGGTCGCCCGGCCGGGGCCGAGCCACGCGAGCGGCGCACGGATCACGAGTCGAGCCACGGGCGAACCCTACCCCCGCTCTCCGCCGAACCGTAGCGTTGCGGGATCGGCAACGACCCCGATGCGCGCCGGCGCGCGCTGGTGCATGCTCGCGCGGTCAGCGAGGCGAACGCGAGGAGGGGGCACGCGATGGGTGGGCGGTACGACTTCGTTGTCGTCGGGGGCGGATCCGCCGGCAGCGCGCTCGGCAACCGGCTGTCGTCGGATCCCTCGAACCGCGTGCTCGTGCTCGAGGCGGGGCGCCCCGACTACATCTGGGACGTCTTCATCCACATGCCGGCGGCGCTCGCCTTCCCGATCGGCAGCAAGTACTACGACTGGAAGTACGAGAGCGAGCCCGAGCCGCACATGAACGGCCGCCGTGTGTACCACGCGCGCGGCAAGGTGCTCGGCGGCTCGAGCAGCATCAACGGCATGATCTTCCAGCGGGGGAACCCGCTCGACTACGAGCGGTGGGCATCGGATCCCGGCATGGAGACGTGGGATTACGCGCACTGCCTGCCCTACTTCAAGCGTATGGAACGCACGCTCGCGTCGGACCGGACCGACCCGATGCGCGGGCACGCCGGACCGCTCGTGCTCGAGCGGGGCCCCGCGACCACTCCCCTGTTCGGCGCGTTCTTCGAGGCCGTGCAGCAGGCGGGGTACCCGCTCACCGACGATGTGAACGGCTTCCGGCAGGAGGGGTTCGCGCCGTTCGACCGCACGATCCATCGCGGCCGGCGGCTGTCGGCGGCGCGCGCCTACCTGCACCCGGTGATGTCGCGACCGAACCTCGACGTCGAGACGCGCGCGTTCGTCACGAGGATCCTCTTCGACGGCACGCGCGCGGTCGGGGTCGAGTACACGCAGGGCCGCGACGGCTCGCCGAAGCGCGCGATGGCCGGTGAGGTCGTGCTCTGTGGCGGGGCGTTCAACTCGCCCCAACTGCTGCAGCTCTCGGGGGTGGGCAACGCCTCGGAGCTCCAGGCGCTCGGCATCGACGTCGTGGCGGACCTGCCCGGTGTCGGCGAGCACATGCAGGACCACCTCGAGGTGTACGTGCAGTACTCGTGCACTCAGCCCGTGTCGATCGCGCCCGGCATGAAGATGTGGCGCCGGCCGTTCATCGGCGCGGAGTGGCTGTTCCTGCGGTCGGGACTCGGCGCCACGAACCACTTCGAGGCCGGGGGGTTCGTGCGCAGCAACGACGACGTCGACTATCCGAACCTGATGTTCCACTTCTTGCCGATCGCGATCCGCTACGACGGGTCTGCGCCCTCGGGCGACCACGGCTACCAGGTGCACATCGGCCCGATGTACTCCGACGCGCGCGGCTCCGTGAAGCTGAAGAGCGCCGACCCGCGCGTGCATCCCGCGCTGCGCTTCAACTATCTCTCGACCGAGCAGGACCGGCGCGAGTGGGTGGAGTCGGTGCGCATCGCCCGGAACATCCTGACCCAGCCGGCCTTCGATCCGTTCAACGGCGGCGAGATGTCACCGGGTCCGAGCGTCGAGACCGACGAGGAGATCCTCGCCTGGGTCGCGAAGGACGGAGAGACCGCCCTGCACCCCTCGTGCACCGCGCGCATGGGCGTTGACGAGATGTCGGTACTCGACCCGCTCACGATGAAGGTCCAAGGTCTCGAGGGCTTGCGCGTCGTCGACGCCTCCTCGATGCCCTACGTCACGAACGGGAACATCTATGCCCCGGTGATGATGCTCGCCGAGAAGTCGGCCGATCTGATCCTCGGGAACACGCCGCTGGAACCGGAAAAGGTCGACTTCTACCAACATCGGGGGGGCTGAGTCGCGTTCAGGCAACGCCGGCTTCCCTGAGCTGCTTCAGCTCGCGCTTCAGGTCGTGGACCTCGTCGCGCAGCCGCGCCGCGTACTCGAAACGAAGATCCTTGGCCGCCTGGTGCATCTCCTCCTCGAGGCCCTGGACGAGGCGTTCGAGTTCCTCGGTCGGCATCTCGGGGCGAGCCGCGCGCTGGCGCCGGGGCTTCGTCGGCGCCGTGGCCTTCGGATCGCCCTCGCCCCGCAGGGTCAGCAGGATGTCGGTGACCTTGCGCTGCACGGTCGTGGGGTCGATGCCGTGCTCGACGTTGTAGCGCAGCTGGATCTGCCGGCGCCGCTGCGTCTCGCTGATCGCCCTCTTCATCGAGTCGGTGATCTGATCGGCGTACATCAACACCGTGCCGTCGACGTTGCGCGCCGCTCGGCCGATCGTCTGCACGAGGGAGGTCTCCGACCGCAGGAAGCCTTCCTTGTCGGCGTCGAGGATCGCGACGAGTGAGACCTCCGGCAGGTCGAGCCCCTCTCTCAGCAGGTTGATGCCGACGAGCACGTCGAACTCCCCCAAGCGAAGATCGCGAACGATCTCGATACGCTGGAGCGTGTCGACCTCGGAGTGCAGGTACCGCACCCGGATGCCCATCTCGACGAGGTAGTCGGTGAGGTCCTCGGCCATCTTCTTCGTGAGCGTCGTGACGAGCACCCGTTGATCGGCCTCGGCCCGCTTTCGGATCTCCTCGATCAGGTCGTCGACCTGCCCCTTCGTCGGCCGGATCTGCACCTCGGGGTCGACGAGGCCGGTCGGCCGCACGATCTGCTCGACGACCTTCGACGAGTGCCGTAGCTCGTACGCGCTCGGCGTCGCCGACATGTACACGGTCTGGTGCACCCGTTCGGTGAACTCCTCGAACTTCAGAGGCCGGTTGTCGATCGCGCTCGGCAGACGGAACCCGTGCTCGACGAGCACCGACTTGCGGGAGAGGTCGCCCTCGTACATGCCGCCGATCTGGGGCACCGTCACGTGCGACTCGTCGATCACGACGAGGTAGTCGTCGGGGAAGTAGTCGAGCAGCGTGTACGGCGCCGTGCCGGCGCTGCGCCCGTCGATGTGGCGCGAGTAGTTCTCGATGCCGCTGCAGAACCCGACCTCGCGCATCATCTCGAGGTCGTAGCTCGTGCGCATGCGCAACCGCTCGGCCTCGAGCAGCTTGCCCTGCCTCTCGAGCTCGGCGAGCCGCTCGTGCAGCTCTTCCTCGATCGTGACGACGGCGGCCTTCATGCGCTCCTCGCTCGTCGCGTAGTGCGAGGCCGGGAAGACCGTGAGGTCGACGATGTCGTCGGCGACGATCTCGCCCGTGACGGGGTCGAACCGCGAGATCTTCTCGACCGTGTCGCCCCACCACTCGATGCGGTAGCCGGTCTGCTCGTACGGCGGGAACACCTCGAGCGTGTCCCCCTGCACGCGGAACGTGCCGCGTGCCCGGCTCATGTTGTTGCGCGAGTACTGGATGTCGACGAGCCGTTGCATCGCGAACTCAAGCGGGATGTCGGTGCCCTTGTACGGCCGCAGGATCTGCCCCTCGTACTCCTCGGGCGATCCGAGCCCGTAGATGCACGAGACGCTCGCCACGATCAGCACGTCGCGCCGCCCGAGCAGCGCGGCGGTCGCCGAGTGCCGGAGCCGCTCGATCTCGTCGTTGACCGAGCTGTCTTTCTCGATGTACGTGTCGGTCGAGGGGATGTACGCCTCGGGTTGGTAGTAGTCGTAGTAGCTCACGAAGTATTCGACCGCGTTGTCGGGGAACACTTCGCGGAACTCGTTCGCGAGCTGGGCGGCGAGCGACTTGTTCGGCGCGATCACCAGGGTCGGTCGCTGCACCTGCTCGACCACGTGCGCGATCGTGAACGTCTTGCCGGTGCCGGTGGCGCCGAGCAGCGTGACGTGCTCCTCGCCGGCCCGCACTGCCGCGGTGAGCTGCTCGATCGCGGCCGGCTGGTCGCCGGCAGGTCGGAACTCAGAGCGCAGGGTGAACGGAGGCATCGCACGAAGTCTAGGTCCCCCGGCCGACATCGGTTGTTCGGCCGATGCTCCTCCGACGAGCGTGTGTCACGATGCGGCAACCCGTTGCGAGGAGGCTCACGATGCGCCGGTTCCTGATCACGTCGATGGCCCTCATCTCGGTGGTGGCGATCTCGTCGCCGGCCTCGGCGGCGCGACTCCGAGCGTATGAAGGGGAGACCTCGGCCGGAACGAGGATCGACTTCCTGATCCGGGTCGCCGACGATGGGCGCCTGTCGCTGAAAGAGATGTACATCAAAGTCGAGCTGCTGTGTGAGGATGCGAGCGCGATCGAGTACAGGTCCTGGTGGGGCTTCGGCGGCGTAGGTCGCCGGCTCGAAGGACGCAGGCTCGAGCTTGACCTGGTGTTCGGAGCGGAAGCCCTGCACGTGGCCGGCGTGTTCCGCTCGCGGACCGCCGACGGGACCTACAAGAACACCCAGGCAACGCTCACAGACGCCGAAGACGCCCAGCTCTGCACGACCGGTGATCTCACGTGGACGGCAGATCGTGTGCCGCGAGATCGGTTGCCCGAGCTCGATGCGCGGATCGAGGGCGTGGTCATCCGTCACGTGGACGACCACGTCGTTCAGCGCGTGGCGAATCTCGGGTAGGAGCCGGAAGCCGCCCTGGAGGCGGGGAGCCCTCCGTAGACTCGGGGCATGCGGATCTGTCCCAACTGTGGCGCCGAGAACCCCGAGCAGGCTCGGTTCTGCATCGCGTGCGGCACCCCGCTGGACTCCCCCGGCGAGGAACGCCGGCTGATCACGGCACTGTTCGCCGACGTCGTCGACGTGCAGCGACGCTTCGAGCCGGGCTTGGACCCCGAGGACCTCACGGCGACGCTGCGGCCCTTCCACGAGCTGCTTCAGCGGCAGATCGAGGGGTTCGGCGGAGCGGTCGAGAAGGTGGTCGGCAACGTGGTGTTCGGAGTCTTCGGGGTTCCCGTCACCCATGAGGACGATGCCGAACGCGCGGTGCGAGCCGCGTTGCGCATCAGGGAGGAGATCCAGCGCCTGCGGCTGCAGGATCCGTCGTCCCTCGCCGTGCGCGTTGGCGTTGCGACGGGAGAGGTCGTGGTCTCCCTCGGACGCGGCCCGCGCATCGGCGAGCGGGTGACGGGCGACGTGGTGAACACGGCCTCGCGGCTGCAGTCGACCGCCCCGCCCGACGGGCTGGTGGTCGCGGCGTCCACGTACCTCGCGACGCGCTTCAACTTCCGATGGCAGGAGTTGCGCCCGGTCACCGTGAAGGGCAAGGCGGGGCCGATCCCGATCTGGGCGCCGATCGAGTCGCGAGGGCGCATGGCGATCGAACCGCCGGACCCGATGGGTGCTCCGTTCGTCGGACGCCGCGACGAGCTGCGGACGATGCGGACCGAGTTCCTGTCGTCGCTGCGCGACCTGCGTCCGCGCTTGGTGACGATCGTGGGGGACGCCGGACTCGGGAAGAGCCGGCTGATCGCGGAGCTGTCGGTCGTCACCGACGAGCTCCCCGAGCTCGTGCGCTGGCGTATGGGAAGGCCGATCCCCTACGGCGACACGACGGCGTACGCCCCCTTCGCCGACATCGTGAAGGCCGAGGCGGGCATCCTCGACTCCGATCCGCCCGAGTCCGTCGCCTCGAAGCTCGAGGAGACCCTCCAGCGGGTGACCGTGACTTCGGACGAGAGGCACCGGCTCCACCGGCACCTGCTGCCTCTCGTCACCGCACGTGCCGAGGCCGACGACGCCACCCGTGAGGAGACGTTCTCGGCGTGGTCGGCGTTCGTCGAGCGCCTCGCGCAGGAGAACCCGACGATCCTGACGTTCGAGGACATGCACGACGCGTCGCCGGCCCTCTTCTCGTTCCTCGATCTGCTGCTCGACAACGTCGGCGCCGTGCCGCTCACCGTGATCGTGGCGGGGCGCAGGGAGCTCTTCGACGTGCGGCCGGGATGGGGCGACCGCCCGGGGGCGACCACGATGCAGCTCGACCCGCTGTCGGAGACCGAGACCGCCCAGCTCGTGGCCGCCCTGCGTGATCGCGACACGCTGCCGGCCGACGTGGCCGAGGCCGTGGTGGAGCGATCGGGCGGGAACCCGTTGTACGCCGAGGAGTTCATGCGCATGCTGCGCGATCAGACGAGGCGTGATGCAGCCGAGGGCCCGGGCGTCGGCCGGGTCACGCTCCCGCCGACGATCCAGGCGCTGCTCTCGTCGCGGCTCGACGCGCTCCCGACGAGGCTGCGCACCGCCGCGCAGGACGCCGCCGTCGTCGGCCTGACGTGCTGGCCCGGCGCGGTCGCCGCGATCACGGGTGCCCCCGTCGACGTGACGAGGACCACGCTCGAAGAGCTGGTCGAACGCGAGATCCTGCGCCGCGCCAAGACCACCTCGGTCGCCGGGCAGACCGAGTACACGTTCCGGCATGTGCTCGTGCGCGACGTGGCGTACGGGCGTATCCCTCGCGCGGATCGGGCCCGCAAGCACCGCGCCGTCGCGGAGTGGCTCGGATCGACGCTCGGCGGAGGCGCCGCCGACCGGGAGGAACGGCTGGCCTCCCACTACGCCGAGGCACACGATCTGGCCCAGGCAGCCGGCGACGCGATGGCGGCGGAGATGGCCGATCGGGCGGTCGACCACCTCCTGGCCGCATCGGGTCGCGCCGTCGCGCTCGACCCCGCCCGTTCACTCGCCCACGCCCGGCGAGCCCTCGACCTGATGACCGACGACGATCCGAGGCGGCCCCGCACATTGGTCGGCGCCGGGACCGCTGCACTCGTTGCGGGACGGTTCGATCAGGCCGAGGACGACCTGCGGGCCGCGGTCGACCTGTTCGCCCTGCACGAGGACGAGATCGGGGCGGCCGACGCGACCGTGATGCTCGCACGGTCGCGGTTCGAGCGCGGCGATATCGACGGGGAGGGGCCGCTGCTGCAGCAGGCGATCGGGGTGCTCGAGGCTCACCCTGCTGGGCCGGCGCTCGCGCACGCTGCCACCCGGATGGCCGGCCACCTCTGGGTCGTCGGCGAGCTCCGCCCGTGCGTCTCGTGGTCGGAGCGAGCGCTCGGCCTCGCGCGAAAGATGGAGCTGGATCGGGAGGAAGTGCTTGCCCTGACGTACCGCGGGGCGAGTCGCAGCAAGCTCGGAGACGAGGCCGGGCTCGACGATCTACGAGAGGCGCTGCGCGTGGGCGCGGAGTACGGGCTCGGTGAAGAGACGGCGGTCGCGTACAACAACTACGCGTACGAGCTCTGGTACCAACGGGGCCCCGCCGCTTCGGAGCCGGTGTGGGAGGAGATGGCCGCGTTCTGCGAGGCCCGCGGGCTCGAGACCTCCTACGCGTGGGCCCGTGGAGGACTGCTCGAGCCGCTGTTCGATACCGGCGACTGGGATCACGTGCTGAGCACGGCCGCCTGGCTGCGTGGCTGGGACGCCGACCACGGGGGCGAGACGCAGCCGGGGTCGGTCGCGGTTCAGTTCCAAGGATGGGTGACGCTGCGCAGGGGTGACCACGAGACGGCGCGCGCATGCGCGAAGGAGCTCATGGACAGGGCGACGCAGCTCGGGACGGTCGAGTACCTCGCGCCCGCGTTCCTGCTCGCGGCCGAGATCGCCTGCGCCGACGACGAGCGGCGCGGCATGCTGATGCACCTCGATGCGTTCACCGCGTCGACGGCGTCGCAGCCGACCTCCCGGACTGGGTTCTTGCCGCTCGCGGTGCGCCTGCTGGTGAAGGCCGACGAGCGGGGCCGGGCGGCCGAGATCCTCGACGTCGACATCGACGAGGGGGGTTCGTCGCGACGGCTCCGGCTCTCGTTCGACACCGGCCGGGCGGCGTTCGAGGAGACCTGGGGCGACCCGACCCTCGCCCTGGACCTGCATGCGCGCGTCGGGGCCGAGTGGGAGGTCTACGGGTTCCCCCTCGAGACCGCGCTCTCGAGGTTGGGATCCGCCCGTTGCCTCGTGAAGCTCGGGAGGGCGGACGACGCTCGCGCGCGGCTGGCCGAGGCGCGCCCGACCTTCGAGGCGCTCGGGGCGATGCCGTACCTCGACGATCTCGAGGCGGTGGAGCGCGCCCTCGAGTGAATCACATGCGCCCGGCGGCCACGATCCGGGCCAGGAACTGACCGGTGCGCTCCTGCTGCGGGGCGCCGAAGATCTGCTCGGGCGGCCCCTGCTCGGCGATCACGCCGTCGTCGAGGAAGCAGACGCGGGTCGCGATGTCGCGCGCGAAGCCCATCTCGTGGGTCGCGATCAGCATCGTCATGCCGGCGGCGGCGAGCTCACGGATCACGTCGAGCACCTCGGCGACGAGCTCGGGGTCGAGCGCGCTCGTCACCTCGTCGAGCAGCATGATGTCGGGCTTCATCGCGAGGGCGCGCATGATCGCCACACGCTGCTGCTGGCCGCCCGAGAGACGGTCCGGGTACTCCTCGGCCTTGTCGGCCAGCCCGAATCGGTCGAGCAGCTCGCGTGCCTCGGTCTCGGCCTGCGACGTGCCCGTGCCGACCACCTTCGTGGGCGCCAGCGTGATGTTGCGCAACACGCTCATGTGCGGGAACAGGTTGAACGACTGGAACACGATGCCGATGCGCCGGCGGATCGCGTTCACGTCGATGCCCCTCGCCGTGATCTCGTCGCCCTCGACGACGATGCGCCCGGCGTCGATCGGCTCGATCAGGTTCACGCACCGCAGCAGCGTGGACTTGCCCGAGCCCGAGGCGCCGATTAGGCAGATCACCTCGTGGTCGGCGACCTCGAGGTCGACGCCTCGCAGCACCTGGAGGTCGCCGAAGGACTTGTGGAGCCCCTCGATCACGATCGCCGCAGGCTTGGGAGCGCGGAGCTGACTCACACCGTCGTCCCCCCTTGTCTCCGCTGACGATCGCGTTCGATCAGCCAGTCCACGAAACGCGTCTGCGGGATCGTGATGACCAGATACACGAGCGCGAGGGAGACGAACGGGGTGTAGTTGAACTCCGCCGCCGAGATGATGTTCGCCGTCTGGAGCGCCTCCACGACCCCGAGGAACGCGACCAGCGCCGAATCCTTCTGCAGGCCGATGAAGTCGTTGAGCAAGGGTGGGACGACGCGCCGCACGGCCTGCGGCAGCACGACGTGTCGCATCGATTGCATGCGCGAGAGGCCGAGCGAGCGTGCCGCGGCGGTCTGGCTCGGGTGCACGGATTCGATCCCCGCTCGGTACACCTCTGTCACGTAGGCCGAGTACACGAGCACCAACGCGACGATCGCCCAGAACACCTCGCTCTTGGGAAGACCTTGCAGTTGGAGGGCGGGCATGCCGAAGCCAAGCAGCGAGATCACGAGGATCGTCGGGATCCCTCGGAAGATGTCCGTGTAGGCGATCGCGAGGATCCTGAGCGGCGCGAAGACCGGGCCCGGCAGGCTGCGGAGCACCGCGAAGAACAGGGCGACGATCAGCACGAACACCTCAGCGACGATGAAGATGAAGATGTTCGTCCCGAACTGTCGAACGATCTTCGGGAAGCTCTCCCTGAACACGCGCTCGTTGAAGAAGGTGTTCTTGATCTCCGGCCATCCGGGTGAGTTCACGATCAGGACGGCGACCACCCCGAAGAAGACCAGGGTGCTGGCGACCGCGATCCAGACATTGCGCGCGCCTGCGTCGCCGCCCCCGAGGATGCGGGATCGTCGGCTGCCGTGCGGAGGCGGCGGCGCGCCATGATCGAGGCTCGGGGTGCCGAGCGGTGGCTCGAGGTTCGAGGTGCCCCCCGAGCCATTCGTCACCGCTCGGCCTCCGACTCGATCAGCCCTCGATCACGGGCGCTGATGCGTTGTCGGCCAACCACTCCTGCTGGATCGAGGCGAGGGTGCCGTCCTCCTTCAGGGCCTGCAACGCCAGGTCGAGGCACTCGGTGAAGGCGCTGTCCTTCTCGAGGGCGAGCGCGAAGTACTCCTGCGCCCCGACGGTGGGGAACTGTCCCACGATCACGCCCTTCGGGATCTGGACCGCGGTCACGAAGAATGCGGTCGGCAGGTCGACCACGATGCCGTCGACCTGGCCGTTCTTCAGGGCCTGCACCGCCCCGTTCAGATCGTTGTAGACAGCGGGCTCCTCGGTCGGCTGGATGTTCTGCTCGATGTAGTCGAAGCTCGTCGTGCCGAGTGGGGCACCGAGCTTGGCCGACTGGAGTTCCGCGAGCGTAGTTGCTCCCTCGATGTCGGAACCCTTCACCGAGACGAGCGCCTGGTTCACGTCGTAGTAGCTCTCGCTGAAGTCGACCGCCCCGGCGCGCTTGTCCGAGTACGAGATCTGCTGCAGCACGAAGTCGAACTCCTTCGGCCCCGGCGCGAACGACTTGTTGAACGGCACGGGCACGAACTCGATCTGATCGGCGGTGAACCCGAGCTGCTCGGCGACCGCACCCACCGTCGCCCCTTCGAAGCCCTCGAGGAGATAGGGGTCGTTGAACTCCCAGTCGGGATTCTCCTCGGTCGTGCCACCTTCCCACCACGGCGGGAACGCAGGGTTGCCGGTGCCGACGGTGAGCACTCCGTCGCTCACGGTGCCGGCATCGGCTGCGCAGGTCGAGGCGTCGATGGGCGCGGGCTCGGTGGTGCCGCCACTGTCGGCGGGCTCGGTGGTGTCGTCTTCGGGCGCACACGCTGCCGCGACGATCGCGAGCACCGCGAGCCCGAGCAGGAACTTCCGCATCGCGCCTTTCCCCCTCGTTCGTGTCGTCCCGGGCAGGCGATCCGCCCTCATGCCCAGGGTCCGGAGCCTAGCAGGGCGTTCGCGCTACTTCCGCGGTTCTCAGCTGAAGAACCGGACGGCGAGCAGGAGGCCGGCGACCTCCCACGTGGCCACGACCGCGAGGTCGGACCACGCGAATGCGAAGGGGAACACGGGCCCGGGCGGCGTGAGCATCGCGACGTCGCTGAACGCGCTGCCAAGAAGGGCGTCGGCGACCCTGGCCACTCATCGACCCGGGTCGGAGGGCGGGGTCGGGCCAGGCGGCAGACCGCGCACTCGGGTCGCTGGCGGCTCGCCCGTGCCGTGGCCGGCCTCCTTGTCGATGACGTTCTCGAGCGGCTCGCCCTCGGCGAACCTGCGGACGTTGTCGAGGAAGACAGAGACGACCCGGTCCTCCCACCCCTCGACGTCGCCGCTGATGTGGGGAGAGACGATCACGTTCGGCATCGCCCAGAGCGGGCTCTCGGCAGGCAACGGCTCGGTCGCGAAGACGTCGAGGGCCGCTCCCGCGATCGTGCCGGCCCGCAGCGCCTCCACGAGCGCGGGCTCGTCGACCGTGCCCCCGCGCCCGACGTTGTAGAAGCGGGCGCGCGGCGGCATCGCCGAGAAGGCGGCCGCGTCGAACAGGCCGCGGGTCTGCTCCGTCAACGGGAGGGCGTCGAGCACGTGGTCCGCGTCGTTGAGCGCGCGGTGGAGCTGGTCGACGCCGACCACGTCGCCGAACGTCTCGTGGCGGCGCGGCTGCCTGCCGACGAGCGCGACCGACATCCCCAGGGCGAGCGCCCGGGCGGCCGTGGCCCGGCCGATCGGGCCAGGGCCGACGACCACGAGCCGCGCGCCCTCGAGCCGCTCGGTCGTGCGTCCGGACGTCCACTCGCGTTGCTGCTGGTCGACGATCGAGGTGTGTATTCCGGTCGTGAAGGCGAGCATGGCCGCGAGCACCCACTCGGCGATCGGTTCGTCGAAGACGCCGGCGGCGTTCGTCACCACGACGTCGCTCTCGATCAGCTCGGGGAATAGGAGTGCGTCGACGCCCGCCGATGCCGTCTGGATCCATCGGATGCGGCTCGGGACGGGCCAGAGCCCGGGTAGCCACGTCGGATCGAGTCGCCACACGAAGAGCGCGTCGGCGTCCGGGAGCAGACGCGACAGCTCGTCGAGATCGGGAGCGAAGCGCAGCTCGGCCACCTGGTTCGCCTTCTCGATGCCCGGAAGGCGTGTCTCGGTATCGGCACCCATGACCACGACCACGGGCGGCGAGCGCCGGTCAGGATTCACAGGGGCTGCCGCCTCGAGAACCCGGCGTGCTCCTCGTGGAACCACGCCACCGAGGCTTCGCCGAGGCGCCAGCAGAGGAAGACCCGCCTGCCGTCGCGCTCGGCCGGGAAGTCCACGAGACCCATCTCGGGATCGCGAAGCAGGATGCCTTCCTCGGCGAGGGTCGTGAGGTCGGCGCGCAGCTGCTCCTGGGCCGTGAACCAGTCGGAGCCGGAGACCCCGCCGCCGTCTGCCTCGACGGCCGCCGTGATGCGATCGCTCGCCTCGACCAGCGCGCGTCGTGCGTCGCGAACCCTCGGCAGCAGATCGCGGAGCATCGGCAGCGCGGCCTCGGCCTGCCCCGGGTCGAAGGTCCTGTCCGTCACGACGCCTCCAGCACGCGGACGAGAGCACGCAGGTCGGTGATGCGAGCCCCGTGGTGCTTCGGATGCCGCTCACGTCGATCGATCAGCACCGGGAACATGCCGATGGCCTCGGGAGGGACGACGTCGAACTCCGGGTTGTCGCCCACGAACGCCACCTCGCCGGCCGACGCTCCGGATCGCTCGAGCGCCAGCCGGTAGATGCGGGGGTCGGGCTTCTCCACGCCCTCGATGCCGCTGATCACACGCACCGGGAACAGCTCTCGCACCCCGAGCGCGGCGAGCAGGTCCTCGAGCCAGGCCTCGAAGTTCGACACGATGCCGAGCGTGATGCCCGCGTCGGCGAGACCGTCGAGCGCCTCGGGGACGTCGTCGAACAGGGCGTAGTTGCCGAGATCGGTGAACCCCTCGTAGAGCGTCTCGCGCAGGCCGTCGGTGGAGGGGAGGCCGAGCGACTCCAGCATGCGCTCGTACACCCCGAGCCAGAACGTGCGCGAGGCCTCGGGCGAGAGGGTCCACAGATCGCCGTCGCGCGACGCTTCGCTGAAGCGACGGAGCACCGTGGCGCTCGCCTCGAGCACCGCCTCGGGCTCGCGCTCATGGCCGGCGTCTCGCACGATCCGGGAGAACAGCTCGGGGAACGACGGTGACGGATGCACCAGGGTCTCCCCCGCATCGAAGAGCACGGCCCGGAACCTCACGTCGTCCTCACGCCGGCGATGATAGGGCCCGGGCACGCAGCTCCGACCAGAGCCGCTCGACGCGTTCCCCGAGGTCGATCTCGGTGCCGTCGTTGTCGACGACCTCGTCGGCGACCGCCATCTTCTCCTCAAGGGGCATCTGGGCGGCCATTCTGGCCCGGACGTCGGCCTCGGCCATACCGCGTTCGACGAGCCGGGCAACGCGGGCGTCGGCAGACGCCGCCACGACCACGACGACGGGGAAGCCTTCGTGCGCGCCCGTCTCGATAAGGAGGGGGGAATCGACCACCACTACGTCGTCGGTGTGGGCATGCGCCGCCACCGCCTCGGCGATCGCCCGCCGGACCGCCGGGTGCACGATCGCCTCGAGGTCGTCACGCGCGGCGTCGTCGGCGAAGACGATCGACGCGAGCGCGTGACGGTCGAGGGAGCCGTCGGGGCCGAGCACGCCATCACCGAAGCGAGCGACCACGGCGTCCAGCCCGGACGTGCCGAGTTCGACGGCTTGGCGCGCGAGCACGTCGGCATCGATGACCACCGCGCCGCGCGCCGCGAGCATGCGTGCGACCGTCGACTTCCCCGATCCGATGCCGCCCGTGAGGCCGACCAGCAGCACGTCGTACCGCCGGCCGGCCGCGCCGCCCCTACTCGGAGCGGCCCTCGCGCCGCTTGAGGTCCTCGAGGATCGCCTCGAGCGAGACCTCCTCGTCGGCGGCGTCCTCGGCAACCTCGACGGCCTCCTCGGCCACGGCGACGTCGGCCTCGGCCGTGGCGGTGTCGCCCTCGGCTTCCGCGACGATCGCGTCGTCGACGGCCTCCTCGGCGATCGCGACATCGACGGCTTCCTCGACCTGTGTCTCCTCGATCGCTTCCTCGACGACCGCTTCGGCGACGGCGACCTCGACCGCTTCCTCGACCGTCTCCGCGATCGCGTCCTCAGGTTCAGCGACCTCGGGCTCCGTGGAAGCGGGAGCGGACACCGGCGCGGCGGGCTCGGGCTCCGTCACCCGGGCCGCGTCGGCCTCGGCGACGGCGGCCAGGATGTCGTCGGGGATCTGGATCGTGGAGACCATCTCGGGCACCGGCTCGCGCCGCTGCTCGGGCTCGGCCTTGATCTCGGGCTCGCGCGGCGGCGGCGCCGACACCTGACGCATCGACAGGCTCACGCGCCTGCGCGACACATCGACGTCGATCACCTTCACCTGCACCTCGTCGCCCACCGACAGCACCGACTCCGGCGTGTCGACGTGCTCGTGGCTGATCTCCGAGATGTGCACGAGGCCCTCGATGCCCTGGGCGACGCGCACGAACGCACCGAACGGCACGAGCTTCGTGACCTGCCCGGAGATGATCGCGCCCGCCTGCGACGTGCGCTCGAACTCCTTCCAGGGGTCCTCCTGGGTGGCCTTGAGGGAGAGCGAGACGCGCTCGCGCTCGAGGTCGACGTCGAGCACCTCGAGCTCGACCTCCTGACCGACCGTCACGACCTCCTGGGGATGGTCGACGTGCTTCCAACTCAGCTCGCTGACGTGCACGAGGCCGTCGACGCCGCCGAGGTCGACGAACGCGCCGAAGTTCACGATCGAGCTGACCGTGCCCTTGCGCCGCTCGCCCTTCTGCAGACCCTCGAGGAACTTCTTGCGGCCCTCGCTCTGCGACTCCTCGAGGAAGGCGCGGCGGCTCAGCACGACGTTGTTGCGGTTGCGGTCGAGCTCGATGATCTTCGCCTCGAGCTCGGTGCCCACGAACGGGTGGAGATCGCGCACGCGCCGCAGGTCGACGAGCGATGCCGGCAGGAAGCCGCGAAGTCCGATGTCGAGGATCAGACCGCCCTTCACGACCTCGATCACCGGTCCCTTGATCGTCTGGCCCGAGTTCATGACCTCTTCGATGCGACCCCACGCGCGCTCGTACTGCGCGCGCTTCTTCGACAGGATCAGGCGGCCCTCTTTGTCTTCCTTCTGCAGGACGAGTGCCTCGATGTGGTCGCCGACCTTCACGACCTCGTTCGGGTCGACGTCGTGGCGGATCGAGAGCTCCTTGCTCGGGATCACACCCTCGCTCTTGTAGCCGATGTCGAGCAGCACCTCGTCGCGATCGATCTTCACGACGTCGCCCTCGACGATGTCGCCGTCACCGAAGTCGTGGAATGACGCCTCGAGCGCCTGGATCAGTTCCTCGGGCGTGTAATCCTTGCCGTCGGCCGGCGGCGGCGGGGCCGATGCGGCGTTCGCGGCAGGCCGCGGCTCGATCGGTACCGGCGCCGGCTCAGCGGGCACGGCTTCGGGGGTGGTTGAGTCAGCGGCGGGAACCTCCGCGGTGGAGGCCTCAGGGGCCGCTTCGGTCTCGGTCGCCTCGGGGGCGACCGTCGTCTCGTCACTCATCGTGGTCGGTCTCCTTCCGGCGCGCGGGGCTCACCACTCGCGGGTTGGGATTGTGCGAGTGGCACGCGAGCGAACCCACGGCCACGCATAGGGTAGGTGTCCAGCGGAAACGCCGTCAATCGGCGACCGGTCTTCAGTGGCCGGCGGGGGCGGCGTCGGACCAGTTCGTGCCCCAGCCGACGTCGGCCTGGAGCGGCACCTCGAGCTCGACCGCGTGCTCCATGCGTTCCTGCACGAGCGCGGCCGCCGCCTCGACGTTGGACCGCGGGACCTCGAAGACGAGCTCGTCGTGCACGGTCAGCAGCATGCGGCAGTCGAGGCCGGGCTGCTCACGCAGCGCCCCGTCGACCTGGATCATGGCGACCTTGAAGACGTCGCTCGCGCTCCCCTGGATCGGGGCGTTCAACGCCTGGCGCCGGCCGAGGTCGCGCACGCGGGGGTTCGCGGCCTGCAGCTCGGGGATGTAGCGGCGCCGGCCGAGGATCGTCTCGGTGAAGCCCTCGACCGTCGCGTGTCCCACTTGGCGGTCGAGGTACTCGCGGATCGCGGGGAACGACGTGAAGTAGGCGTCCATGATCTCCTGGGCCTCGTCGGGCGCGATATCGAGGCGCTGCGCGAGCCCCCACGCGTTCATGCCGTAGGCCAGGCCGTAGTTCACCATCTTGGCCCTCGAGCGAGAGCCCGGGTCGACCGCGTCGAGCGGCAGGTCGAACACGCGGGCGGCGGTCGCCGTATGGATGTCCTCGCCGCTCTCGAACGCCGTGCGTAGGCCCTCGTCCCCCGACAGATGCGCCAAGATACGGAGCTCGATCTGGGAGTAGTCGAGCACGAGCAGCACTTGATCCTCGCCGCCCGGCACGAACGCCCGGCGGATCTGGCGGCCGAGCTCGGTGCGGATCGGCACGTTCTGCAGGTTCGGGTTCGTCGAGGAGAGCCGTCCGGTCGCGGCAGAGGTCTGCACGAACGTCGTGTGCACGCGGCCATCGCGCGGATCGACGAGGCGGGGCAACGCTTCGAGGTACGTCGAGTTCAGCTTGTCGAGCTCGCGCCACGACAGCAGCGCGTCGACGATCGGATGCGCGCCACGGAGCTTCTCGAGCACGCTCGCGTCGGTGGAGAGCTCTCCCTTCGGAGTCTTCTTCCCGGGTTGCAGGTCGAGCTGGTCGTAGAGGATCTTCCGCAGCTGCGGTGGCGAGTTGAGGTTGAACTCCTCGCCGGCCTGCGTGTAGACCTCGGCCTTCAGCGTGGCCATGCGATCGCGGACCGACTCCCCCATCTCCTCGAGGTAGTCGACGTCGAGGCGGATGCCGCGGGCCTCCATCCGGGCGAGCACCGACGAGAGCGGCAGCTCGACGTCGTCGAGCAGGGAGCGGAGCCCCTGCTGCTCGATGCGCTCCTCCATCTCGGGAGCGAGCAACGCGATCGCCGCGGCCTCGGCGGCGACGGTGCGCCACGAAGCGTCGGCGAACAGCTGTCCCTCCTCGGCCTGTTCCCCTTCGACCGCCCCGAGCACGTCGGCGCCGAGGTAGGTCTCGGCGAGTCCACGCAGCGGATAATCGGCCGACGCGGGGTCGAGCAGGTAGCCCGCGAGCATCGTGTCGAATGCGACGCCGTCGATCGAGCCGCCCGAACGCAGCGCGACCCTCTCGAGCGCCTTCGCGTCATGCGTCCACTTCGGCGCGCCGGGGTCGGCGAGGAACGACCCCAGCGGATCGACGCCCTCGAGCGGGGCGTAGGCGGCCTGAGCGCCTCCCGCCGACAGGGCGACGCCGCGCACGGCGTCGTCGTCGGCGTCGAGCTGCACCCCCAC
>JBGGNG010000069.1:0-32170 GCA_041287635.1 Actinomycetota bacterium
CGTGATCATCGCGGGGCTGATCGGCGGCGGTGGCCTCGGATTCGACATCCTCGTTGCCTTGTCCAAGCGGAACATCGGCCGGGGCCTGGCCGGAGGTTTGTCGATATTGCTCCTCGCGGTCGTCCTCGACCGTATAACTCAATCGATGGGCACGGCGCCCAGGGCATCGCGCGGACCGGTGGGTCTGATGGGAACGGCGCGATGGCCACGCATGAGGGCGATCGTGGAGAAGACGGAACGGAAGGGGGAAGGATGAAGGTCCGAGGCTGGAAGCTCCTCGTCACGGGTCTCGCCGCGATGTCGTTGCTCGCAGCTGCGTGCAGCGACGTCGAGGAGGGTGGTGAGGACACCGCTGACGTAGGCGATACCACGAGCACCGTCGCCCAGTGCGGGAGCGAGCCGATCAACCTGGCGGTGAACGCGTGGGTGGGCGCCGAGGCGAACGCCGCCGTGGCTGCCGCCCTGATGCAGCAGGAGATGGGCTGCGAGGTGGAGCTCGTGAAGATCGACGAGTTCCCGCAGTTCGCCGCGATGCAGCAGGGTGAGATCGACGCGTCGCTCGAGGTGTGGCCCTCGGTGCACCCGAAGGACTACAAGCAGTACATCGATGACCCGAATGGTGGGGTCGTCGACGGCGGCGAGCTCGGCATCCTCGGCAACATCGGGTGGTTCATCCCCTCGTACGTGCTCGACGAGTACCCCGAGTTCGCGTCGTACGAGGGCATCATCGGCAACGAGTCGGTCTTCGCGACGGCCGAGACCGGCGACCGGGGTCAGTTCCTCGGGTCGGACCCGAACTTCGGGTTCTATGACGAGGAGATCGCCGAGAACCTGGGACTCGACCTCGAGTTCGTGTACTCGGGTTCGGAGACCGGCTCGCTCGCGGCGCTCGACAAGGCATCCGCCAACCAGGACCCGCTGCTGATGTATTTCTGGTCGCCTCACTGGGCGCAGGCGAAGTACGACCTCGTCGAGGTCGAGCTGCCGCCCTACGACGGCAACGCGGAGTGCGCGGCGGCGCTCGAGAACGCCGACGCCGACGGGTACGCGTGCGACTACGCCGACGACGTGCTCTACAAGGCACTGAGCGCACAGCTCGAGGAGAAGGACCCGGCCGCGTTCGAGTTCCTCCAGAGCTTCAACTGGACGGAAGAGGACCAGAACGAGGTGGCCCTGGCGATCCAGGAGAAGACCGATCCGCTCGAGGCGGCTCAAGCATGGATCGACGCGAACCCCGACGTGTGGGAGGCGTGGCTGCCGCAGGCTTCGTAGTCGGTGGATGCGA
This sequence comes from Actinomycetota bacterium, assembly GCA_041287635.1. Taxonomy (GTDB): domain Bacteria; phylum Actinomycetota; class UBA4738; order UBA4738; family HRBIN12; genus JAOUEA01. The sequence continues at coordinate 1,286 of JBGGNG010000069.1, forward strand.
TCTCGGCAGTCCCACGTCGCCGGGTGGAACACACGAGGGCGGCCCGGGCAGGGTCGCCCTCGTCGCGCTCGGGTCGTGTCGGGAATAGTTGCGTACGCAAGTATCGTTGTGCAGGTCGGGAGCGAGTGCGCCACTTCGAGTTCGTCACTTCAGGCAGGAGGATCGGATCATGCCCGCGATCACCGTCGACGACATCACCACGCTCGCGCGTGTTCCGGCCTTCGACGTCACCCTCGCGCACCGGCCCGTGAAGGCGGTCACGATCGCGCCCGGGGGATTCGAGGGCGAAGGCTTCCCCGTGCGACGCGCGTTCGCCGGCGTGGACCTCGCCGACCTCGACCCCTTCATCCATATGGATCAGATGGGCGAGGTCGAGTACGCGCCCGGCGAGCCCAAGGGCACGCCCTGGCATCCGCACCGTGGCTTCGAGACCGTGACGTACATCATCGACGGCACGTTCGAGCACGAAGATTCGAACGGCGGTGGCGGCTCGATCACGAACGGCGACACGCAGTGGATGACCGCTGGTGCGGGCATCCTCCACATCGAGAAGCCGCCGGAAGCGTTGGTCGTGAGCGGCGGGTTGTTCCACGGCATCCAGCTCTGGGTGAACCTGCCGAAGGCCGAGAAGTGGGCGCCGCCTCGGTACCAGGACCTACGGGCCGGGGAGGTCGGTCTGCTCGCGTCGAGCGACGGCGGGGCGCTGGTGCGTGTGATCGCGGGCTCGCTCGCCGGCCACGCGGGGCCGGGAGACACGTACACCCCGATCACGCTGCTGCATGTGACGCTCTCGGCGGGGGCGACGCTCGATCTGCCGTGGGACCCCTCGTACAACGCCCTTGCATACGTGCTGGCGGGGGCGGGCTCGGTAGGCGTCGAGGCGAGGCCGATCGACACTGGCCAGCTCGCGGTGTTCGGTGCCGGTGAGGGCCTGCGTCTCGCCGCGTCGACGAGGCAGGAGTCCCGGACACCCGAGCTCGAGGTGCTCGTGCTCGGCGGCCGTCCGATCCGTGAACCCGTGGCGTGGTACGGACCGTTCGTGATGAACACCCGTGACGAGCTCGTCACGGCGTTCGAGGACTTCCAGGCCGGCCGACTCGGCTCGGTTCCCGCCGTGCACCACACGCCCGACCACGTCGAGGAGATCTCGCCCGCCGCGGAATGATCGAAGCGGCCCGCGAGGTTGCGCATCGCGCGACCAGGGTGTTGCCCGCGCACTCGGCCGTGGGACGATTGCGCGGTCGCCGGAAGCGGGAGTTGCCAGGCATGCGGGATCGCGCGCAGACCGTCATCATCGGCGCCGGCATCGTCGGCGTGTCTGCCGCCTATCACCTGACCGAGCTCGGCGTCACCGACGTGCTCGTGCTCGAGCAAGGCCCCCTGTTCGAGACCGGCGGCTCGACGAGCCACGCGCCCGGCATCATCTTCCAGACGAACGGATCGCGCACGATGTGCCGGATCGCGCAGGACTCGGTCGCCCTGTACGACTCGCTCGATCTCGACGGGGAGCAGGTCTGGTACGGCGTGGGGGGTCTCGAGGTCGCGACGACCGTCGAGCGCATGCAGGAGCTGAAGCGTCGCCAGGGGTTCGCGCGTTCCTACGACCTCGAGGGCACCGAGCTGCTGAGCCCCGCCGACGCCGCCGAGCGTTCGCCGCTCCTCGATCCCTCGTCGATCCTCGGCGCGTACTGGGTGCCGAGCGACGGCGCGGGCAAGGGTGTCAAGATCGTGGAGGCCCTCGCGCGGAAGGCGCAGGCGGCCGGCGTCGGGTTCGAGGGCGGGGTGACCGTCACCGGGTTCGATATCCGCGCCGGGCGTGTGCACGGCGTCCAGACCGATCGCGGCTCGGTGGAGTGCGAGCGGGTGCTGCTCTGCGCGGGCATCTGGGGACCGACGGTCGGCGCGCTCGCCGGGGTGCCGATCCCGCTCGTCGCGGTGCAGCACCAGTTGGTGTGGACTGACCCGATCCCCGAGCTCGTCGGCGTGGACGGCGACAGGTGGGCGCGGCAGCCGGTGGTCCGTCATCAGGACGTGTCGCTCTACTTCCGCCAGCGCGAGGACCACTTCGGCGTCGGCAACTACCGCCACGAGCCGATCGTCACGCCGCAGGCGGGGATCCGGGCGCCGGGCGGCTCGATGCAGCCGTCGCTGATGCCGTTCACGCCCGAGGACTTCGATCTGTGCGAGACGGAGGCCGCCCGCATGTTTCCGGCGCTCGCCGGTCGCATGCGGCCTTCCGACCCTGCACGCACGTTGAACGGCATGTTCTCGTTCACGCCCGACGCAGGCTCGATCGTGGGCGAGAGCGCCTCGGTGCGCGGCTTCTGGGTCTGCGAGGCGGTGTGGGTCACCCACGCCGGCGGCATGGCCCGCCAGGCGGTCGAGTGGATGGTCGAAGGCTCGCCCGGCTACGACCTGGCCGAGGCCGACGCGAATCGCTTCTACCCGTTCCAGACCACGGCGCCCTACGTGATCGAACGCGGGAAGCAGCAGTACCGCGAGGTCTACGACATCATCCATCCGCTACAGCAACCGTCGAAGCCGAGGGGCCTCAAGCTCACGCCCTTCCACGAGCGCCATCGGGAGCTCGGTGCCGAGTTCTTCCAGGGGGCGGGGTGGGAGCGGCCGCAGTGGTTCGCGGCGAACCGGGAGCTCGTGGGTGGTGTCAGGCTCGAATGGGCGCGACGTTCGGGGTGGGCGGCGCGCGGCTGGTCCCCAGAGGTGGGGGCCGAGCACCTCGCCACCCGCGAGGCCGTGGCCCTGTTCGACATCACGCCGTTCGCGAAGTTCGACGTGACCGGGCCGGATGCGCTCGCCTATCTCGAGCGGGTGTTCGCGAACCGCATCGACCGGCCGGTCGGCTCGGTCGTCTACACCGCGGCGCTCACCCGGCGTGGCGGCATCCGCCTCGACCTCACGGTCACGCGCAAGGACCAGAACCGGTTCCGTGTCGTGACCGGCGGCGGGTCGGGCCATCACGACGAGGCCTTCCTGCGCTCGCAGATCCGCGACGAGGAGCGGGTGCACATCACGGTGCGTACCGGGTCGTTGTTCGCGCTCGGCCTGTGGGGCCCGAGGGCACGCGACGTGCTGTCGGCCGTGACCGACGTCGACGTGTCGAACGAGGCGTTCCCGTACCTGACGGCGCGGTACCTGAGCATCGGGGAGGTCAAGCCGGTGTGGGCCCAGCGCATCAGCTATGCGGGTGAGCTCGGCTGGGAGCTCTACGGGCAGATCGCGATGGGTCAGCGGGCGTGGGACGTGCTCTGGGAGGCGGGCCGAGAGCACGGCCTCGTCGCGGCGGGCGGCGGCGCCTTCGACTCGCTGCGGCTCGAGAAGGGCTACCGCCTGTGGGCGCAGGACATCGACACCGAGCACGATCCGCTCGCGGCCGGGCTCGGCTTCGCGGTGCGCTGGGACAAGGACTTCACCGGGAAGGCGGCGCTCGAAGTGATCCGCGACGCCGGTGGCCCCGCGCAGCGGCTCAGCTGTCTGACGCTCGACGATGATCGCGCGGTCGTGATGGGCAAGGAGCCCCTGTGGCACGACGGCCGCGTCGTGTCGTACGTGACGAGCGCGGCCTACGGGTACTCGATCGGTCGCGGCATCGCCTACGGCTACCTACTCTCCGAGCTCGCGGTCGAGGGCACCCCGATCGAGGTGGAGTATTTCGGTGAGCGGCTGGCGGCCACCGTGACGAACGACCCGCTCTGGGACCCCAAGGGCGAACGGCAGAAGGTGTGACATGGCAGCGGAGGGAGGCGACATGACCGACGAAGAAGAGCTCGATCTCTCGACGCTCCCCGACGAAGAGCTCGTCAAGCAGATGCACGACGACCTCTACGACGGGCTGGCCCCCGAGATCTTCGAGGGCACGAACATCCTGCTCCAGCGCGGATGGCCGGCCGACAAGGTCCTGAACGACGCGCTGGTCGAGGGGATGCGCATCGTGGGCATCGACTTCCGCGACGGCATCCTGTTCGTGCCCGAGGTGCTGTTGGCGGCCAACGCGATGAAGGCCGGCATGGAGGTGCTGCGCCCGCTGCTGGCCGAGACCGGGGCCGAGCGCATGGGCACGGTCGTGATCGGCACGGTGAAGGGCGACATCCACGACATCGGGAAGAACCTGGTCGCGATGATGCTCGAGGGAGCCGGGTTCGACGTGATCGACCTCGGCATCAACAATCCCGTCGAGGACTACCTCGCGGCGCTCGAGGAGCATCAGCCCGACATCCTGGGCATGAGCGCCCTGCTCACGACGACGATGCCCTACATGAAGGTCGTGATCGACGAGCTCGAGGCCAAGGGGCTGCGCGAGCGGTACATCGTGCTCGTGGGCGGTGCACCGCTGAACGAGGAGTTCGGCAAGGCGGTGGGCGCCGACGCCTACTGCCGCGATGCCGCGGTGGCGGCCGAGACAGCGCAGGCGCTCGTGATGGCCAAGCGTGCGGCCGCGACGGCGTCGTAGGCCGGCGGGTCCGACGTGATCAGGAAGGGGAGCGTGTGGCAGAGCTGACGGTGATCCGCTGGCGCGACATCCCGATGCAGGTCCTCGCTCGCGGCGAGGGCGGCGAGAGCGCACGGGCGCTGCTGCCGGACCGGTTCCAGGAAGCCGTCGACGCCGCTGCGATGGTCGCCGGACTGATCGGCTCCGACGACTACACCGAGCAGATGCGGATGGACACGCGGGTGTGCGGTGACGACCTGCAGCACGAGGTCGATACCGAGACCGTGAAGATCCTCTCCGACTGGGACGAGGACCTGCTGAAGGCGACGATCCGCGCCGGCGGCGTGCAGGGCGGGACCGACGTCGGCGGCTCCGGCGATGCCGTGCGACCCTCGGGCGAGGACGGATAGCGGTGGCCGAGACCGTCGTCGGCTCAGCGACACGCGAGGTCGTGATCGGCACCGGGCGGCCCTTCGTGATCATCGGTGAGCGCATCAACCCGACCGGCCGGAAGAGGCTCGCCGAGGAGATGAAGGCGGGCGACTTCACCACCGTGATCGCCGATACTCAGGCGCAGGTCGGGGCCGGGGCCCACATGCTCGACGTCAACGCCGGCATCCCGTTGGCCGACGAGCCGGCGATCCTCGCCGAGACCGTGAAACTCGTGCAGTCGTTGACCGACGTGCCGCTCTCGATCGACTCGTCGATCGTGGCTGCGCTCGAGGCCGGGCTCGCGGTGTACGAGGGCAAGCCGCTCGTGAACTCCGTCACCGGGGAGGACGATCGCATCGAGTCGGTGCTGCCGCTCGTCGCCAAACACGGTGCGGCGGTGGTCGCGATCACGAACGACGAGACCGGCATCAGCGAGTACCCCGACGTGCGGTTCGCCGTCGCCGAGAAGATCGTGCGCGCGGCCGCCGACCACGGCATCCCCGCCCACGACATCGTGGTCGATCCGCTCGTGATGCCGGTGGGGGCGATGGGTACCGCCGGGCGTCAGGTGTTCGCGCTCGTGCGGCGGTTGCACGACGAGCTCGGCGTGAACACGACGTGCGGCGCTTCGAACGTCTCGTTCGGACTGCCCAATCGCAACGGGTTGAACGGCACCTTCCTCGCGATGGCGATCGCGAACGGCATGACGAGCGCGATCACCTCGCCCCTGCACGAGGAGGTGCGTCAGGCCGTGATGGCCGCCGACGTGCTGATGGGCGCCGACCGGCACGCGGCGGCGTGGATCGGCCGGTACGGGGAGGGGCGCAGCGAGGGCGGCTCGGCGACCGGACGTCGTCGAGGAGGTCGAGCGGGTCGCCGCACCGCCCCGGCGTCTGACGGCCCGGAGGTGTCTCCTCAGCCGTGACCGAGGCCGAGGGCTCGCTCGTCGTCTTCACGCCCTCGGGGAAGCGGGGCCGCATCGCCGAGGGGACGAACCTGCTGGATGCTGCCCGCTCGCTCGGGGTCGACCTCGACTCGGTCTGCGGCGGGCGCGGCATCTGCGGCCGCTGCCAGGTCGTCGTCGCCGAAGGAACGTTCGCCAAGCACGGCATCACGTCCCGTGCCCACCACCTCACCCCGTTCAGCGAGCCCGAGACCCGCTACCGCGAACGATCGGGCCTGGCCGCCGACCGGCGCCTCGGGTGTCATGCGCGCGTGACGGGCGACCTCGTCGTCGACGTGCCGCCGGAGAGCCAGCTGCATCGGCAGGTCGTGCGCAAGGAGGCCGACGCGCATCCGATCGAGATCGATCCGGTCGTGCGGCTGCACTACGTGGAGGTGCGCGAGCCACATCTCGCCGACCCGAGCGGTGACCTGCAGCGCCTGTGGGAGGCGCTCGAGCGCGACTGGGGGCTCACGGGACTCTCTTGTGATCCGCACGTGCTCGCGTCGCTGCAACGGACCCTGCGCAGCGACGACTGGAAGATCACGGTGGCCGTGCACGAGGCAACGACGATCACGGCGACGTGGCCGGGGTTCCACGATGTCGCGCTCGGGGTGGCGTTCGACGTCGGCTCGACCACGGTGGCGGGACACCTCTGCGACCTGCATACGGGGGACGTGCTCGCGAGCGCCGGCGCGATGAACCCTCAGATCCGCTTCGGCGAGGACCTGATGAGCCGCGTGAGCTACGTGATGATGCACCCGGGCTCCGAGGCCCAGCTGACCGCCGCGATTCGGACGTGCATCGACGGGCTGATCGCCGATCTGTGCGCGCAGGCCGGTGCCGACGCGACCGACCTGCTCGAGCTCACGATCGTCGGAAACCCGATCATGAACCACCTCTTCCTCGGGCTCGATCCGACCGAGCTCGGCGGCGCCCCGTTCGCCCTCGCGACCGACGAGGCCGTGCATCGCTCGGCCCACGAGCTCGATCTCACGACGACGAACGCCGGGGCGCGCGTGTACCTGCTGCCGTGCATCGCCGGACACGTGGGCGCCGACACGGCCGGCGTGATCCTCTCCGAGGCGCCGCACGACCAGGACACGGTGAACCTCATCGTCGACGTCGGCACGAACGCCGAGATCGTGCTGGGCAACCGCGACCGGCTGCTGGCGGCGTCGAGCCCTACCGGCCCGGCGTTCGAGGGTGCCCAGATCTCCTGCGGACAGCGCGCCGCCCCGGGAGCGATCGAGCGCGTCCGCATCGACCGCGAGACGCTCGAGCCGAAGTTCCGGGTGATCGGGGACGATCGGTGGAGCGACGAGCCGGGATTCGACGCCTCCTCCGTGACCGGGGTCGCGGGCAGCGGCATCATCGAAGCGATCGCGGAGCTCTTCCTGGCACGCGTGATCACCACCGACGGCGTGATCGACGGCTCGCTCGCCGACCGCAGCGATCGCATCGTCGCCGACGAGCGGACGTTCACCTACGTGCTGCACGATGCGCCCGGGGTCCCGCGCCTCGCGATCACGCAGAACGACGTGCGGCAGATCCAGCTCGCGAAGGGAGCTCTGTACGCGGGGTGCCGCCTGCTGATGGATGCCCTCGGCATCGAAACCGTCGACCGCATCCGGTTGGCGGGCGCGTTCGGCGCTCACATCGACCCCGTGCACGCGATGGTCCTCGGGCTCGTGCCCGACTGCGACCCCGAGCACATCACGAGCGCCGGGAACGCCGCCGGCACCGGCGCCCGCATCGCGTTGCTGAACCGGGCAGCGCGCGACGAGATCGAGGCCGTCGTGCGACGCGTGGAGAAGCTGGAGACCGCGGTGGAACCGCGGTTCCAGGAACACTTCGTCGGGGCGATGGGGATCCCGCACGCCACCGACCCCTTCCCGCGGCTGGGCGCCGCCGTCGACATGCCACCACCGCGTACCGTCACGTCGGGCGATCGCCCCCGACGCCGTCGACGCACCAGCGACCACGAGAGGAGCAGCACATGAGCGACGACACCGCAGCCACGCCCGAGGCGGCGCCGCGCCGGCGTCGCACCGGCGGCCGGGAGGGGCGTGCGGCCGCCCGCCTCGCCGCGGTCGCCGAGCGGGTGCCCTTCATCACCCGCCAGCTGACGCCGGTCGAGGTGGTGAGCGAGGAGGGCATCGAGACGATCGAGCACAACGCCGACACGATCCTCGAGCAGGTCGGCATCGACTTCCGAGAGGCGCCCGACGCGCTCGAGCTGCTCAGAGGGGCCGGCTGCGACGTCGACGGCGAGCGGGTGCGGTTCCCTCGCGGGTTGGCTCGCCAGCTCGTGCAGGCCACGGCGCCCCGCGAGTTCGACCAGGTCGCCCGCAACCCTGCGAACACCGTGCACCTGGGGGGCGCTGCGACCGTGCTCGCGCCGGCGTACGGCTCGCCGTTCGTTCGCGACCTCGACGGTGGGCGCCGGTACGGCACGATCGAGGACTTCCGCAACTTCGTGAAACTCGCCTACGCGAGCCCGTTCCTGCACCACTCGGGCGGCACCGTGTGCGAGCCGGTCGACCTTCCGGTGAACAAGCGGCATTTCGACATGGTCTACGCGCACATGCGGTACTCGGACAAGCCGTTCATGGGGTCGGTCACCCATCCTCAGCGCGCCCAGGACACGGTCGAGATGGCGCGCATCCTGTTCGGGGCCGACGCGCTCGAGGCGCGGCCGCACGTGCTGAGCCTGATCAACGCGAACTCGCCGCTCGTGTGGGACACGATCATGCTCGGCGCAGCGAAGGCGTACGCGGAGGCGAATCAGGCCGTGATCATGACCCCGTTCATCCTTGCGGGGGCGATGAGCCCGGCGACCGCCGCCGGTGCGGCGACGCAGACGCTCGCCGAGGCCCTGGCGGGCATGGCGTACGTGCAGCTCGTGCGGCCCGGTGCGCCGGTGGTGTTCGGCTCGTTCGCGTCGTCGATGTCGATGCAGTCAGGCGCACCGACCTTCGGCACACCCGAGCCGGCGCTCGTGCTGTACGCGCTCGCGGCGTGCGCGCGCCGGCTCGGGGTGCCGTTCCGCAGCGGAGGGTCGCTGACGGCCTCGAAGGTCGCCGACGCGCAGGCCGCGTACGAGTCGGCGAACACGCTGCAGCCCACGATCCTGGCGGGGGTGAACTTCGTGCTGCATGCCGCGGGCTGGCTCGAGGGCGGCCTCGCGATGGGCTACGAGAAGTTCGTGCTCGACCTCGACCAGTGCGGGCAGATGCACGCGCTCGCGAACGGCATGGACCTCTCACCGAACGGCCAGGCGATCGATGCGATCGTGGAGAACGGTCCCGGGCAGCACTTCCTCGGCACGGCGCACACGCTCGCGAACTTCGAGACCGCCTTCTACCGGTCGGAGATCGCCGACAACAACTCGTTCGAGCAGTGGGAGCTGGAAGGCTCGCTGGACGCCGCGATGCGCGCGAACGCCGTCTGGAAGCGCACGCTCGCCGAGTACGAGGCGCCGCCGATCGATGAGGCCAAGGACGAGGAGCTGCGCGAGTGGATCGAGCGGAAGAAGGCGAGCTTCCCGGACTCGAACGTGTGACCACGGTGACCCGGAGTCCGGCTCGGGTTCACGGATCGCGCCGCCGATAGGTCATCATGTCCGGCGGTCACGTGGAAGGTGGAACGAGGTGGCGGTGAGGCTCGGCAGACGACGAGGTGGGGTGCTCCCCGAGGAGCAACGCGTCTCCCTGCGTGCGCTCGTGGGGGCGCCGAAGTTCGAGTTGATCCCGCTGAAGAACGCCCTGGGCGCCGCCGAGGCCCTCCCCGACCGCGCGACCGTCACGGTGACCGCGTCGCCGAGCCACGGCATCGAGTCCACGATCGAGCTCGCCGAGCAGCTGGCCGAGCTCGGTCACGACGCCGTGCCGCACCTGTCGGCCCACATGATCCGCGACCGCGCCCACCTCGGCGCGCTCCTCGATCGATGTCGAGCGGCCGGGTTCCGTGAGGCGTTCGTGGTGGGGGGTGACGCCAAAGACCGGGGCGAGTTCCAGGACGGCCTCGCCCTGCTCCGCGCGATGCACGAGCTCGGCCACCCGTTCGAGACGATCGGGTCGCCGAGCTACCCGGAGGGGCACGCCGACATCGGCGATCAACGCCTGCTCGAGGTGCTGCTCGAGAAGCAGCGGTACGTGTCGTACATGACGACCCAGATGTGCTTCAACCCCGACGCGATCGTCCGATGGATCGGGGAGATGCGCCGCCAGGGCGTGGCCCTCGCTGTCCACCTCGGTACGCCAGGCGTGGCCGACATGACCAAGCTCATGACGATCAGCGCCCGCATCGGCATCGCCGACAGCGCGCGGTATCTGAAGAAGAACAAGCGCATGGTCGGCCACCTACTGACGCCCGGGAAGTTCGGTCCGGACGCGCTGCTCGAGGGGATGGCGCCCGCGTTCGCCGATCCGAGCGCGCGCATCGACGCCCTGCACGTGTTCACGTTCAATCAGGTCGCTGCGACCGTCGAGTGGCAGGAGCGCATGCTCGCCTCGCTCGAGGCGTGACGACCATCGAGATCATCGCCGTCGCCCGCTCATCTGACTGAGGCTGGATTCAAGGCGGCGGCCCTCGTGGGCCGACACCTCCATCATGCGACGAGCGACCCTTCCGATCGTGGTGGCCATGGCCCTCGTGTCGGTCGCCTTCGCCGCCGCGGGTCCCACCGCCGCCGGAGTCGCGTCACCCGTCCACGGAGCGGACGCCGGGTGCGGGACGGGTCTCGTCGTCGTGGCCGGCGGGCCCTGCACCCACGGTGGGGATCGGGTTCCCCCGACCGTCGAGGGCGCCGCGACGAGGGCGGCGACGGCTGCCCGTTCGGAACCGTCGGAGCTGTGCGCCGGCAACGGGAAGAACGGACGACGCATCCGCGTGTTCTACGGATACCCGAGCGACACGGTGTCGCGGGCGACCACGTTCCGCACCTGGGTCCGGGATTCGGTCGCGATGGCCGACGCGAACCTCGATGCGCAGACCCCGGGGATCGACGGGCAGCACCTGCGCATGTACTGCAAGAACGGCCGACGGGTCACCGTCTCGTCGATCGAGCTGCTGCCGATCGGAGACACCGCGTTCACGTTCACCGACATGATCGGATCGCTCGAGGATCGCGTCACGCACGGTCTCGGTGACGCCGACTTCGACGCCCCCCGATTCACGTACGTCGTCTTCGCCGACAACGTCACATGCTGCTATGGCCCGGGGGGGCAGGGCACGATCTACTGGGATGACCGCGGGGATCCCGCCGTGAACCTGAACAACCAGGCCGTGTACGGCCCGAGGTTCGCGATGGTCAAGATCGCTGGGTCGATCTCCTCGGGGGCCTACATCTTCTTGCACGAGGTGGGACATACGCTGGGCGCCGTGCAACTCTCGGCGCCGCACACGTCGGGCGCCGGGCACTGCTACGAGGCCGACGACGTGATGTGCTACCCCGACGGCGGGCCGTGGTTCGACGGCGGCGCGATGGTGGATACCTGCGCCCCGATGCCCGATGGCCAGCACCCGTTCGACTGCGATGGCGGCGACTACTACGAGCTGGATCCCGCCCCGGGCAGCTACCTCGCCGGAGCCTGGAACACCGCCGACAGCGGCTGGCTGACGAAGCCCGGCTGACCCGGTCACCCGCAACCCGGGGTCACGTTCCCCGTGTGTGCGGGCCCGTTTCCCGTGCCAGACTGCGCTTCCTCGGAACGTGAACGGGGGTCATCGTTGGAGCAGCGATACGACGTCGTCGTGGTCGGCGCAGGGCACAACGGCCTCACGGCGGCCTTCTACTTCGCCCGCGCCGGCCTGAAGACCCTCGTGCTCGAGCGCCGTGACGTGGTGGGCGGCGCCTGTGTCACCGAGGAGATCATGCCCGGCGTGAGGGCCTCGACCACGTCGTACATCGCGTCGATGCTGCGGCCGGAGATCATCAAGGACATGGGCCTGGCCCGGCACGGGCTGCGCATGGTGCCCTGCGAGCCTGCGCTGCAGGTCGTGCTCGAAGGTGGCCGCACGCTGGCGTGGTGGGAGCAGGACGAGCGCACCGCCGACGAGATCGCCCGCTACTCGAAGGCCGACGCGAAGACCTTCGTCGAGGTGACGCACCGGTTGCATCGCCTCGCCGGCCACCTGCAGGGCTTCTTCCTCGAGGAGCCACCCGACCTGTACGCGACCGGCTGGGGGAAAGTGAAGGAGGGCAAGCGCGCCTACTCGCGGCTGAAGGGGCTCGGCGGCGACGAGCTCACCGACCTCGTCCGGTTCACGACGGGGTCGCTCGGTGAGTTCGTCGACCGGTGGTTCGAGTCCGACGAGGTCAAGCGGCTCTACCTCGCCAACAACGTCTACGGCATGCACGCCCCGCCGTACCGCCCGGGCACGGCGATCGGGCTGATGTTCCACATGCTCTCCGGTGGCGAGCACGAGGTGCAGGGTTTCAACGGGCACGTGATGGGCGGCATGGGCTCGATCACGCATGCGATGGCGGCCGCGGCGTCCGAGGCGGGCGCGGAGATCCGCACGGGCGCCCCCGTGACGCGCATCTCGACCCGAGACGGCCGAGCCGTCGGCGTCGTGCTCGACGACGGCACGGAGATCGTCGCCCGAGTCGTGGTCTCGAACGCGGATCCGAAGCGGACGTTCCTCGGCTTGCTCGAGGAGAGCGACCTGCCGGGGGACTTCCGAGGCGACGTGGCCGCGATCAAGATGTCCGGGCCGTGCGCGAAGGTGAACCTGGCGCTGCGCGAGGAGCCCGTCTGGACGGGCATGCCCGCCGGCGCGAGCCCGAATCAGCGGTCGCTCGCGACGCTCGTGCCGACGCTGGAACAGGCGCAGCGTTGCTACGACCAGCACCAGTGGGGCGAGCTCCCCGACGAGCTCTGGGTCGACTGCGTCACCGCCTCGAACGTCGATGACACGCTCGTCGATCAGACCGTGGCGCCGGGCCGGCACGTGATGACCTGCTTCGTGCAGTACCTTCCGTTCTCGTTGCGCGAAGGGACGTGGGACGACCGCAGGCAGGAGCTCACCGACCGCGTGATCGAGCGCATCGGGCGGTACGCGCCGAACGTGCCTGGTGCGGTCGAGGCCAGCTACACCGTGACGCCGCTCGACCTCGAGCGCACGTACGGCCTCACCGAGGGGAACATCTTCCACGGCGACCTGAACATCGAACAGCTCTTCTTCATGCGTCCCCTGCCCGGCTGGTCGAGCTACTCGACGCCGGTCGAAGGGCTCTATCTCTGCGGTGCCGGCGTGCATCCGGGAGGAGGGGTGACCGGCGCCCCGGGATACGTGGCGTCCCACCGGGTGCTGCGCGACCTCAAGAAGCGTGCCGGTTAGGGATCGGCCGTGGCGATCGAGATCCCGTGCTCGTGGTGCGGTCCGAGGCCGTTCACGGAGTTCTCGTTCGGCGGCGAGTGGCGGGAGCTCGAAGCCCCCGACCCCGAAGCCGACTTCGCCCGTGTCTACTTGCCCGAGAACCGCGAGGGGTGGCAGCGCGAGCGGTGGTTCCACGCGATGGGGTGCCGTACATGGACCACCGTGACCCGAGATACGCGCACGAACGCGATCGAGGGGTCCTGACGTGGGCACGATCGAGTTCGAAGGGCGACCCGTCTCGTTCGAGCAGGGCGACACCATCGCGTCGGCCCTGTACCGGGCGGGCGTTCGCACGTTCTCGCGGTCGCTGAAGTATCACCGTCGGCGCGGCCTGTACTGCGGCACCGGCGATTGCCCCAACTGCCTGATGACGGTCGACGAGCGCCCGGCCGTGCACACGTGCACCGCGCCGTGCGCCGAGGGCATGCGCATCGAGCGTCCGGGTGGATTCCCGAATGCGGAGCGCGACCTGCTGCACGTGACCGACTCGCTGCACCGCGTGATGCCCGTCGGGTTCTATTACAAGACGTTCGTCCGTCCACGGTTCGCGTGGCCCATCGCCGAGCGGGTGATCAGACGAGCGACCGGGCTCGGCGCCCTGCCGCCCACGACGGCCGCGACGCGTCAGGTCGTCCGCCACGAGCATGTGGGCACGCTCGTGGTCGGCGCCGGCATCGCCGGGCTCGATGCCGCGAGGGACGCCGGCGCCGGGGGCACGGTGCTCGTGTGCGACGAGGGCCGCATCGGCCACGCGATCGCCCCGGGGACGACCGCGGACCGCCTCGCCGAGCTCGCGGCCGACGTTCGGTCGCTCGAGAACGTCGCGGTGCTGGAGGGGTTCACCGCGCTCGGGATCTACGAGGGGTTGCACGTGCCGCTCGCCGGCGACGGCGAGCTCGTGCATGTGCATCCGTCTCGGGTGATCGTGGCGACGGGCGCGGTCGAGGAGCACGGCGTGTTCCCCGGCAACGACCTGCCGGGCGTGATGCTCGGCCGGGCCGCCGCGGGCCTGGCAGGGATCCACGGCGTGCGCCCGGGCGAGCGGGCCGTGGTGGTCGTGCGCACCGGGGAAGGCATCGATCACCTGCGGGCGCTGACCGCCGCAGGGGTCGAGGTCGTCGCGGTCGCCGTGTCCACTGCTCTCGCCAGCCGGCTGCCGTCCGACGGGGTCGGCGAGATCGTGGTCGACGGAGACGTGCTCGAGGCTCGTGGCGGCTCGTCGCTCCGCTCGGTGGCGCTGCGCCGCGACGGCCGGGGGAAGCGCTTCGACTGCGACCTGCTCGTGCTCTCGCTCGGCCTCTCACCGCGCGACGGGCTGGCTCGCATGGCGCTGCCCGGTGAGCCCGTCACGCTCGTCGGAGACGCGGCGGGTGAGACGCGACACGACGGTCGGTGCGGGCACGACGGCACCGTCTGCCTGTGTGAGGACGTCTCGATTCACGACCTCGAGCAGGCCTGGGACGAGGGCTTCCGCAACGCCGAGATCTTGAAGCGCTACACGACGACGACGATGGGCCCGTGCCAGGGCGCGATGTGCGGTCGGGCGCTCGCGTGCTTCGCGGCCTCACACGCCGACGGCCGCAGCCACCCGCCGGAAGGCACCGACGCGCCTCGTACGACCGCGCGTCCACCGACCCGCCCGGTCACGCTCGAGTCCCTCGCCGCCGGCGTGCACGAGATCGTCGACAAGCGCACGTCGCTGCACGAGCTGCACGTTTCGGCCGGTGCGCAGCTCGATCGGTCCGGCGGGTGGCTGCGGCCGTTCTCCTACGGCGACTGGCGTGGGGAGTACCGGGCGGTGCGCGAGCGCGTGAGCGTGATGGACGTCGGCACCCTCGGCAAGTTCACGATCGCCGGCCCCGGTGCCGACGAGCTCGTGGATCGGCTGTTCCCGTGCCGAACCGACGACCTGGAACCCGGCCGCAACCGCTACGTGCTCACGCTCGACGAGGCGGGGTACGTGATGGACGACGGTCTGCTCGGGCGCGCCGACGAAGGGGACTGGTACCTCACCTCGACCTCCGGCGGCGCCGGGCGCATGGATGCGCGTCTGCGGAACCTCGCCGACCGGTTGGAGCTCGACGCGCACGTGCTGGATCGCACGGCGCAGTGGGGGGCGATCAACGTCGCCGGTCCGTACGCGCGCGATCTGCTCGAACGCCTCACCGACGATCCGATCGGCGCGGAGGCCGTGCCCTCCCGGGGATTCGCCGACGTGACGGTCGCGGGCGTGCCGTGCCGTGCGGTCCGCACGGGCTTCGTCGGGGAGCTCGCCTTCGAACTGCACCACCCCCGTCGACGTGGTCCCGGCCTGTGGCGCGAGCTCGTCGATGCGGGTCGTGAGTGGGATCTGCGGCCTCACGGCCTCGACGCGCTCGAGCTGCTCCGGCTCGAGAAGGGGCACGTCTACCTGGGCCAGGACACGATGCCCGACGACACGCCCGCGAAGCTGCGCATGTCGTGGGCGGTCGATATGTCGAAGCCGTGGTTCGTGGGCAAGCAGGCCCTCGAGCGCATGAGCTCGCTCCCGCCCTCACGGCGGCAGGTGGGGCTCGAGTTCTCCGGCGGACCCGCCGACACGGCCGCTCTGCGCGGCGAACCGCTGATCGTGAGGGGCACCGTGGTCGGTCGCATCACCTCGGCCGAGCGCTCGATCGCGCTTGATCGCGCGATCGGCCTCGGATGGGTGCGCACCGTCGACGGTGGGTTCCCGGAGCGACTCGAGACGGGGTCCGGGGCGACGGCAAGGGTCGTGCCGACCCCGTTCTACGATCCGAAAGGCGGTCGGATGCGTGGCTGAGCTGCGGGTCGAGCATCCGTCGGTCGTCGTGGTGCTGGGATCGCGGGAGGCCTGCGACGCGTTCGACGTTCCCGACGGCACGACGCCGATGCGCATCGCCCCCGGGGAGCTGATGCTCGTCGACGCGCCGGGCGTGGCGGAGGTGCGTGTGCCCACCGGCTCGGCGCCTTGGGTCGAGGACGTCTCCGACGCCTGGGTGGCGCTCGTGCTCGAGGGCGTCGACGCCCTCGACGCGTTCGCTCGGTTGTCCGAGCTCGAGCTTCCCGTCGACGGGTGGATCCAAGGAGAAGTGGTGAGGGCTGCGGCGAAGGTGCTCGTCGCGGGCGATCGGGTCGCGATCCTCGTGCCCGCCATGCTCGCGACGCACGTCGAGGATCGCATCCGAACCGATGCGGCGGAGGTGCTCGACTCGTGAGCGGCCTGCTGAAGCATCGGGAGTTCCTCACCCAGCGCGACCTGAAGTCGCGCTACGACGTGGTGATCGTCGGCGGCGGCGTGAACGGTCTCTCGCTCGCGTTCCACCTCGCGGAGTACCACGGCATCCGCGACATCGCCGTGCTCGAGCGCGCGTACATCGGAAGCGGTGGTAGTGGCCGCAACACCCAGGTCGTGCGCGCCACCTACAACACGACCGAGACCGTGCCCCTGTACGCGACGAGCCTCGGCATGTACCGCTCGCTCTCGCAGGAGCTCGACTTCAACGTGCTCTTCAGCACGCAGGGCAACCTCGACCTCTGCCATTCCCCCGACACGCTGCAGGTGGAACGCGAGAAGGTGCTGCTGCATCGGCACTACGGCGTCGACACCGAGATCCTCACGCCGGAGCAGGTGCTCGAGGTCTGTCCGCTCGTCGACCTCACGGCCGGCGGGGAGCTGCCCGTGATCGGTGCGAGCTACCACCCCCCGGGCGCGTTCGCCCGCCACGACTCGGTGGTCTGGGGGTACGCGAGTGCGGCGACGCGCCGCGGCGTCGAGATCCACCAGGGCGTCGAGGTCACGGGCGTCGATGTCGCCGACGGCGCCTGCCGAGGCGTGATGACGAACCGTGGACCGGTCGCCGCCGGCCGGGTCGTGAGCGCCGTGGCCGGGTGGTCCAGCGTGCTCGCCCGCATGGTGGGCGTGCGCCTGCCGATCGAGACGATGGCGTTGCAGGCGTTCGTGACCGAGGCCTACCGGCCGGTGCTGTGGGGCCTCGTCTCGTCGATGGACCTGTACGTGTACACGCAGCAGACGGCGCGTGGTGAGCTCGTCGTCGGGGCGGAGACGCTTCCCTACAACACGTACTCGACGCGTTCGACGTTCGACTTCGTCGCAGACGCCGCGAAGCGCACGATTCAGCTGCTGCCGTTCATGGCCACGGCTCGCCTGATGCGCCAGTGGACCGGTCTCTGCGACATGACCCCCGACTCCTCACCGCTGCTCGGTGAGAGCGAGGTACGGAACTTCTTCCTGATGTCGGGCATGGGCACGTGGGGGTTCAAGGGCGCGCCGATCTTCGGCAAGACGATGGCCGAGATGCTCGCGACCGGCCGGGTGGACCCGTTGATCGCACCGTTCGCGCCCGACCGATTTCGGAACGACCGCATGGTGCCCGATGCCGCGAGCGCCGGTACCCATCGCTAGTCCAATCCAGACTACTCGTCGGCCCGCGAGGCGACCGGTTGGGTGCCGGGCTGCCGAGTCGGGATGCGCTTCGTGAAGAAGAGCGCGATCACCCCGATGATCGCGAGGAGGGCGAGCGCGGAACGAAGGCCGTCCACCCGAGCCTGCTCGTTCACGTCGACGATCGCCTGGGTGGTCGTCGGGTCGACCCCCGCGTCGGCCAGCGCCGTCTCGAGATCCGCGTCGGAGATGAAGGGCACACCGCTCGTCAGCTCGACGGTCGCCTGATCGACGACCTGCTGCGGGACGTCCGGGTTCTCGGCGATCCCGGTGAGGAACGACGCCGACAGCGAGGCGATCAGCACCGAGCCCGCGAGTGCCGTGCCGAGGGAGGCGCCGAACTGCGTGGCGGTGTTCTGGAGGCCGCCGACCTCGGGGCTCTCGTCGTCGGGGACCGCCGAGACGGTGACGCTGCCCAGCTGCGAGGCGAGGCCCCCCATCCCGAATCCGATCAGCATGAGCGGACCCGTCACGATCGCCGCGCTCGCGTTGACGTCCATCGCGCTGAAGAGCAGGACGATGCCGAAGATCGCGGCGACGAGCGAAAGCTCGACCACCCGCCGAGGCGAGACGTTCGGGAAGAACTTCGGGACGCCCGCCGCGGCGAGCAGCATCGTGAGCGAGAGCGGCGTGATCTTGATCCCGGTGTCGATCGCCGAGAGCCCGAGGGCGACCGACAGGTAGAGCGGGATCACGAAGAACAGCCCCATCATCACCACGAACTGGAAGAAGAACATCACGAGCCCGCCGGTCATCTGCTCGTTGCGGAAGAGCGACGGCGTGACGAGCGGCTCGCCTCCTCCGGCGTCGAGGCGACGCACGTGCCGCATGAACAGCCCGATCGTCACCAGGCCGCCGAGGATCAACCAGATCACGGGCGACAGTCCACCGAACACCGTCGGCGCGCCCTCGTTCGCGATCACCCAGCCCCAGTCGCCCGAGAACAGGACGCCGAAGATCGTGAGGCCCATCCCGAGGGCCCAGAGGAAGGAGCCCAGCAGGTCGAGGTGTGGGGGGTTCTCGACCGGCTCGTCGACGATCCGGCGGCTGAACAGGAAGATGCCCGCACCGACGAGCACCTCGCCGGCGAAGACCCACCGCCAGGAGGCGTAGGTCGTGGCGAGCCCGCCGATCAGGGGTCCCACGGCGATCGCGATGGCCCCGGCGGCCCCGATCAATCCGTAGGCGCGGGGCCGCTCCTCCGTGGAGAAGTTCCCGGCGACGAGGGCGACGATCGCCGGCATGATGAGGGCCGCTCCGATCCCCTCCAGGAGCGACCAACCGAAGAGCAGCACGCCGAGGTTCGGCGAGAGGGCCGTCGTCAACGACCCCGAGCAGTAGATCACGAGCCCGATCGTGAAGGCGCGCTTGCGGCCGATGATCGAGCCGATCTTGCCGCCCGTGACCATCAACATCGCCATCACGAGCGTGTAGAGGACGATCGCGGTCTGTATCCCCGTCACGGTGGTGTCGAGGTCGTCGGCGACCGTTGCGATCGAGACGTTCATCACGGAGCTGTCGAGCGCCATCAGGAACTGTGCGGCGCACAGCGTGAGCAGCACCGCGCCGGCGGCACCCGTCGCCTGTGCTCGTCTCGCCTCGACGGACATGTGCGGACTCTAGCGTGAGGTCGTCGCCCGACGCGTTAGGCGAGGCCCGCGATCAACCGGTGGAGCAGGTAGTCGGCGAACGAGCTGCGGACGAGCACGCGGGTCGTATCGGCTCGCTCGTGCAGGATCACCTGGGTCTTCGCGAACAGCGTCTGGGCGCACGTCCCTCGGCGCCACGCGCGAGGGTGCAGGTCGATCGGGCACCCGCTCGCGAGCAGCTCGAATCGGCCGGGGCCGCCGAGCTCGAGCGCGACGCGGTTCGCGCTCAGGTCGATCACCGATCGGTGCGATCCCTCGAGCGTGGCCTCGAGCTCGGCTGCGATCGAGCGACCTGCGTGCGGCGGGCCGAGGACGAGCCACTCATCCGGTCCGAGCCACAGGGCCGCACGCGGGCCGTCCTCCCATGCGGTGTTCGGCTCGAGTGGCAGTGGGTACGGCGCCCGTTCCGCCACCGAGGGATCGAGTCGCACCGAGACCTGCGCCAGGAACGGCACGTGCACGAGCGTCACGCGCCCGCCGGTTCGCCGTGCGAGAAGCGCGAGATCGTCGGCGAGGGATGTCAACGGGTCGCGCTCGATTGCCTCAGCCGTCACGGCGGGCTCCCTCGGGGTCGTAGAACACCGGTGGCACGACCGCGCAGTCCACGGGACCGCGGGGGGTCGGCGACACGACGTGTCCGCCGATGCGCTCGCGTCCGCCGGCCACCATCGCGAGCGCGATCGTGCGCTCGAGCACGGGGCTGCGGTAGCTCGACGTCACGTGGCCGAGCATCGGCACGGGTGGCCGGGTCGATGCGTGCTCGGGCGAGACGAGCTGGGCACCCTCGGGGAGCCAGATCCCCGGGTCGGCCGGCAGGAGCCCGACGAGCTGTTTGCGGTCGGACCGCACCGTGTCGGCACGTCGCAGCGATCGCCGCCCGATGAAGTCGGAGTCGTCCCTGCGCACGATCCACGACATGCCGAGATCGTGCGCGGTGACCGTGCCGTCTGTGTCCTGGCCGACGATCACGAAGCCCTTCTCCGCGCGCAGCACGTGCATCGATTCCGTGCCATAGGGTGTGAGCCCGAACGGCCGGCCTGCGGCGAGCACGGCGTCCCACATCGCGAGGCCGAGGTCTCCGGCGACGTTGATCTCGTAGGCGAGCTCACCGCTGAAGCTCACGCGGGCCACCCGCGCCGGGATGCCGGCGACCTGACCCTCGCGCCAGGTCATGAACGGGAACGCCGCCGCCACGACGTCGATGTCGGTGCCCGCTGCGGAGAGCACGTCGCGCGATGCCGGCCCGTTCACCGCGATCGTCGCCCACTGCTCGGTGACGCTCGTCGCGTAGACCCGCAGGTCGGGCCACTCGGTCTGCAGATACTCCTCGACGTGATCCATCACCGTTGCGGCGCCGCCCGTCGTGGTCGTGATCAGGAAGCGGTCCCCGGCCAGACGCATCGCGACACCGTCGTCGAGCACCATGCCGTCGAGCCCGAGCATCAGCCCGTAGCGGATCGACCCCACCGCGAGCGTCGACATGCGATTCGTGTAGAGACGGTCGAGGAACGCACCCGCGTCCGGCCCGACGAGCTCGATCGCGCCCAGCGTCGAGGCGTCCATCACGCCCGCGGCGCGCCGAACGGCGAGGCACTCTCGCTCCACGGCGGCGTGCATCGATTCGCCCGGAAGGGGGAAGTACCAGGGGCGCTTCCACTGGCCGACGTTCTCGAACACGGCACCGCGCTCGACGTGCCGCTCGTGCATCGGGGTGGTCCGGACGGGATCGAGGAGCGTGGGGCCACGGTCGGGGCCCGCGAGCACCGAGTAGGGGACCGGTGTGTAGGGCGGACGGCTGTTCGTGGGTCCCTGCGCGCCGGGCCCCTCGCCCCACGCCTCGTTCACGATGGCCGCGGTGAGCGCGCCGCTCGTTCGCCCCTGGTCGATCGCGGTGCCGATGTAGGTCGCACGCTTCACGTGCTCGGTCGAGCGCAGCTCGTGGCCGACCGCGTCGAGCACGTCGGCGACCGTCGAATCGCGCTGGAGATCGACGAAGTGCTCCGAGAGGTCGTCGGCGGGCGTGTACCAGTACGGGACGCTCGAGGGTACGTCGCCGGCTGCGGCGCCGACGATCGTGAGCCAGGTCGGCCCGATGCCGTCGGGGACGAAGCATGTCCGGTCGACGTCCCAGCGCAGCCCGCCGCCGATGCCGCGCCAGAGTTGCGACGTCGGGTTCCAGCCGCCGGAGACGAGCACGAGGTCCGCGTCGAGCGTGTCGACCTCGTCGCCCGGCCCGACCAGCGTGACCGATCGGACACGAGCGTCGCCGTTGGCGGCCAGCACCGACCATCCGACCCGCACGTCGCCCCCACGGTCGCGAGCCGCGTCGGTGGCCCCTCCTCCCTCGCCCGGATCGACGATCGCGGCGATCTCGAGGCCGTGGCGAGCGAGCGCCGTCGCCGTCTCGTGCCCGGCGTGATTCGTGCTGAACACGACGGCGCGCTGCCCCGCCAGCACGCCGAAGCGGTCGGCGTACAGCGCCGCGGCCGAGGCGAGCATCACGCCGGGCAGGTCGTTGCGCCGGAATGCGATCGGTCGCTCGTGGGCGCCGGTCGCCAGCACGACCCGCCGTGCCCGCACGTGGTGGACACGTTCGACGGCGGTCGATCGCTCGTACACCACGACATACCCGTCGTCGTAGACCCCGAGCGCCGTGGCATCGGTGAGGACGGTGACCTCCGACGCGCTCGCGAGCGCGCCTCCCGTCGTCACGACCCACGGCAACGCGGGCTCGCCGTCGACGTCGTCGCCGGTCGTCGCCGTCCCCCCGATCCAGGAGCGCTCGTCGACGAGCATCACGCGGTCTCCCGACTCTGCCGCCTGCAGCGCGGCCCGGAGTCCCGCCATCCCCGCGCCGATCACGAGCGTCTCGACGTGCACGTGTCGATGTCGCGCCACAGGCGCTCCCATGCCGTCGGCGGGGAGACGGCCGACGCCGGGTCGCGACGACGCGACGAGCCCGTCGTCGAGCGGGACCACGGTCGCCGGCACGATCGGGCGGAACACCGGCGCCGAGACTTCCACGAACGCATTCGGCTCTTCCACGCCGGCCGCGTAGACCCCACGAGGTCGCCCCTGCAGGGGCGAACGGGCGACGACCTCGACGCCGTTGGCCAGGAGCGCGCTCGCGAGGGTGTCGCCGGAGAGACCCTCGTAGGCGACGCCGTCGAACGTGAACCCGAGCGTCCGGATGCGGTCGATGCCGTGGCCCGCCGGCGCCGCGAGTCGCCGACCGGTCATCGGGCGAGCCTCAGTCCGACGCGACTGCTTCCCACGGATCCTCGCAAAGCAGGGAACGCGGTCATGGGTCTGTCACCTCAGCCGGCGGGTCCTCACCGACGCGATACGCGACCCCGATCTCGTTCGTGGCCGTGTTCCGCGTGAGGTTGAACCAGCGACGGCAACCCGCGGCGTGCATCCATCGTTCCGACCACCAGCCGCGAGGGTTGTCGCGCATGAAGAGGTAGTCGGCCCATGCCTCGTCGGAGAGTGCCTCGGGATCTGCCGGGTAGCTCACGTGCGCCTGGCCTCCGTACCGGAACTCGATCTCATCGCGGGGACCGCACCACGGGCAGGGGATCAGCAGCACCGGGTCACGCCCCCGCCTCGTCGAACGATGCCACCAGCCGCTTCGGGGCGGTCATGCGCCAGGCCTCCGTGACCAGCTCGCGCACCTCGTCACCGTCGGCCTTCGAGAGCACGGCCCCGATCCATCCGCTCGGACCGACGTAGGGCGGGGCGAACCACGCATCGGCGTCCATCGCGATCAGCGCACGCTGCTCGTCGTGCACCGACTTGATCCAGGCGTGACGTTCCTGCTCGCTGAACATCAGGAAGATCTTGCTCCGCACGCGGAACGTGGCCGTCTCCCACGTCTCGCGCTCCTCCGTCTCGGGCAGCGACAGGGCGAACGTGCGCACGGTCGAGGCCCGGATGCCCATGCGCTGCCATTCAGTGCGCGACCGCCGCCGCGCCGTGCTCGTCGATCAATGCGCCGCTCGTGAACCGGTCGAGCGAGAACGGCCGCGCCAGTGGACCGGGCTCGTCGTTGGCGATCGTCTCGGCGTAGACCCAGCCCGACGCCGGGGTGCCCTTGAAGCCCCCCGTGCCCCAACCGCAGTTGACGAACAACCCGTCGATCGGGGTGCGGTCGACGATCGGCGATGCGTCGGGACAGACGTCGACGATGCCGCCCCATGTGCGCAGCATCGAAGCGTGGGCGAACATCGGGAACAGCTCGACGGCCGCGGCCATCTGGTGCTCGATCACGTGGAACGATCCGCGTTGCCCGTACCCGTTGTAGGCGTCGATGCCGGCGCCCATCACGAGCTCGCCTTTGTCGGCCTGTGAAACGTAGACGTGCACGGCGTTGGACATCACGACGCAGTCGAGCACGGGCTCGTAGAGCGCGCTCACGAGCGCCTGTAACGGGTGGGACTGCACGGGCAATCGCAGCCCGACCATCGATGCCAACACGCTCGTGTGTCCGGCGGCGGCGAGGGCGACCTTTCGCGCACGGATCGTGCCGCGCGAGGTCTCGACGCCCTCCACGCGACCGCGGTCTCCACGCACGAACCCGGTCACCTCGGCGTGCTCGACGATGTCGACCCCGCGTCGGTCCGCGCCGCGCGCGTAGCCCCACGCGACCTTGTCGTGGCGCGCGACCCCTCCGCGCCGCTGCAGCGTGCCGCCGAGCACGGGGTAGCGCACGTCGGGCGAGATGTTCACGATCGGCGCGAACGACTTCACGCCGTCGGCGTCGAGCCATTCGGCGTCGACCCCGTTCAGCCGGTTCGCCTCGACGCGACGCACGCTCGAGCGCACGTCGCCGAGATCGTGGGCGAGGTTCAGCACGACGCGCTGCGAGAACTGCATGTCGAACGAGAGGGTCTCCTCGAGCGACTCCCAGAGCGCGAGCGAGTGCTCGTAGATCGCCGCGGACTCGTCCCAAAGGTAGTTCGACCGGATGATCGTCGTGTTGCGGGCCATGTTACCGCCGCCGAGCCACCCCTTCTCCACCACGCAGACGTCGGTGATGCCGTGGTTGGCGGCGAGGTAGTACGCCGTGGCGAGGCCGTGGCCACCGGCGCCCACGATCACGACGTCGTAGGCCGGTTTCGGTTCCGCGGCACGCCAGTAGCGCTCGCCCATCGCCGCACAGGGTAGGCGGCCGGGGGCTGACCGTCCCGACCGGCGGTGCGCGCACCGCAACCCGATAGCCCGATCCAGAGCCTTCGCCCGCTTCGGGGGATGCGGTTCCCGCCTCACGACGTCAGACTGTGGCGGATCCGCGAAATGGGCGATGGATCAATCGAGAAGGTCCGAGGGAAGGCGTGCGATGGCGTCACGCGAACTGGGCGAGATACCTGCGGAGGGTCGCGGTGGGGCGATCTCACTTGAGGTCCGGTGGATCCTTCACGGACCGATCCCGCAGGCCGTGCTGGCGTGGATGGGCCTGTTCGACGCCTGGATCGAACAGCGAGAGGATCGCTACCTCGTGGACCCGGCCGCCCCCGATCTCGGTGTGAAGATCAAGGGGGGCACGGAGCTCGACGTGAAGGCGTTCCGAGGCGACGTCGGATTCCTCGAGTTGCCGGGAGGCGGTCGAGGTGTCATCGAGCGCTGGGAGAAGTGGAGGTTCCCGTTCAGCACGGTCGCCCTGCCGTCGTCAGGCTCGAGCTGGGTCGCGCTCTGGAAGACCCGTCACCGCCGGTCGTTCCGGCTTTCCGGGGATGAGCTCGTCGAGCGGCCCGTCGCCGAAGCCGAGCTTCCGGGATGCTCCGTGGAGGTCACCGCGTTCACGGTCGGCACCGACGCGTGGTGGACGCTCGCCCTCGAGGCCGGCGGCGAGCCTCAGGGATTGGAGCCGGTCCTCCGCGCGACCGCCGAGACGCTGTTCCGCGACCCCAGACCCCCCGGCCTCGAGCTCGAGCTTCAGGATTCGATCTCGTATCCGCGGTGGTTGGCGTCGACGAGCCTTCCCGCGCATTGACACGTTCCGCGGCCCGGTCTACCGTCCGGCCGCGCGGTTGCGCACGAGACCGGGGCGTTGCGACATGCGAGACCAGGCGGAAGGCAGCGGAAACCTGCAGTCGGTCCGCCGCGCGCTCCGCGCCCTGGAGCTGATCAGCGAGCACGGCGAGCTGGGCGTGACCGAGCTCGGGCGCAAGCTCGGGGTGCACAAGGCGACCGCATCGCGGCTGATCGCGACCCTCGCCGAGCGGGGTTTCGTGGAACGCGATCCGATCTCGGAGAAGTTCCGCCTGGGGTTCGGACTCATCTCGCTCGCCGGCGCGGCCGTGGGTGGCAACGACCTCGTGCGCGCCGCGCGACCGATCCTCGACGAGCTCGCCGAGACCACACGGGAGACGGTGAACCTCGGCGTCCTCTCGGGCGAGTCCGTCGTCTACATAGACCAGGTCACCGGGACACGCTCGATCGTGAGCGTGAGCTGGGTCGGGCAACGCACGCCGCTGCACTGCACGTCGAACGGGAAGGTGCTGCTCGCGTACGCGTCCGACGCCGAGCGTGACCGCATGCTCACCGCGCCGCTCACGCGCCTCACGCCCCGCACGATCACCGACGTGCGGAAGTTGCGCGCGCAACTATCGGAGATCCGCGCCCGGGGCTACGCCCAGACGATGGAGGAACTTGAAGAAGGCCTGAACGCCGTGGCGGCACCCATCCGCGGCATGGGCGGTGACCTCGTCGCCGCGCTCAGCGTGTCAGGGCCGGCGTTCCGCATGCGCGCGGTGGACCTTCCCCGTATCGGCAAGCTCACCGCCGACGCGGCGCACGCGGTGTCGAGGCGGCTCGGGTACGCCGACCGGGGCGTGAGGGCCGTCTGAGCCGATATGGACACACGGACGGGAAGGACCTGATCGGTGTCGATCACCTGGGATGCCCACCGAGGCGAGGTGGCGACCTTGCTCGACGCGATCGGCCGCACCCCGCTGGTGCGGCTGCAGCGGGTGGCGCCGCCCGGGGTCGAGGTGCTCGCCAAGGTCGAGTGGTACGGCCCCACGGGCTCGGTGAAGGACCGCATCTACGCCGCGATGCTCGCAAAGGCCGAGGAACGCGGCGACCTGAAGCCCGGCATGACGATCATCGAGTGCACGACCGGGAACGCGGGCATCGCGTGCTCGGCGGTGGCCGCGATCAAGGGCTACCGATGCACGATCGTGATGCCCGCGGGCATGAGCAACGAGCGCAAGACGATGATCAGGGCCTACGGCGCCGACCTGGTGCTCACCCCCGGCGCCGGCACCGACATCGACCTCGCCCTCGCGCGGATGCGCGAGATCGTGGCCGGCGACCCCGACCGGTACTTCTTCCCAGGAGAGTTCGAGAACCCTGACAACCCCGAGGCGCAGCTCGCGAGCGGCGAGGAGATCTGGGAGCAGGCCGGGGGGCACGTCGACGCCGTCGTCGGTGCCCAGGGCACCGGCGGGTGGATCAGCGGGGTCGCGCACGCGCTCAAGGGCCGCAACCCGTCGCTCCTCGCGTTCGCGGTCGAGCCGGCGGAATGCCCGCTGATCAGCGAGCATACGTGGGGCACGCATGGGGTGCCGGGCATCGGCGACGGCATCGTGCCGCCGAACCTCGACCTCGCCGCGATGGACGGCATCGTCACCGTCTCGACCGAGGAAGCGCTCGTGACCGCGCGTCGGCTCGCCCGGGAGGAGGGGCTGCTCTGCGGGCCCTCGAGCGGCATCAACGTCGCCGCCGTGCACAAGGTGATCGAGCACCATCCGGAGCTGGAGCGGGTCGTCACCGTGATCTGCGACACCGGGCAGCGCTACCTGTCCGGGGAGCTCTACGGCGAGCGACTCGAGGTGGAGGAGCCCGAGCGCGACCACACGCTCGATCCCGCCACCGTCGCCGCGATCGAGGCGCATCGGGATCGACTCGAGTTCATCGCGTGACCCGGCGCTACAGCGGATCGGCCTGGAACGTGTCGCAGCTCGCAGGGTCGCCCGAGTCGAACCCGATGCGGAACCACTTCGCCCGCTGATCCGACGAACCGTGCGTCCAACTCTCCGGGTCGATCCGACCGGTCGTCGTCTCCTGGATGCGATCGTCGCCGATCGACTCCGCGGCGGCGAGGGCTTCCTCGAGGTCGCCCTCGGAGAGCTCCCCCTGTTGCAGCGCGGTGTGGCCCCAGACGCCGGCCAGGCAATCGGCCTGCAGCTCGAGACGCACGGACATGTCGTTCGCGCGGTCGGGGTCCTGCTGTGAGATCCGTTGCACCTCGGCGTTGATGCCGAGCAGATTCTGCACGTGATGGCCGTACTCGTGCGCGATCACGTACGCCTGCGCGAAGTCTCCGGGAGCGCCGAAGCGGTCGCGCAGCTCCCGGAAGAACCCGAGGTCCAGGTAGATCTGGCTGTCTGCTGGGCAGTAGAACGGGCCGGTGGCCGCCGAGCCCCTGCCGCAGGCGGTCTGGGTCTGACCCTCGAACACGACGAGCGTCGCCTCCTCGTAGCGCTGCCCGGACTCCGCGAAGATGTCGGTCCATGTGAGGTTCACGTCGTCGACGACGGCGTTCACGAACCCGAAGAGCTTGTCGTCGGGATCGAGCGGCGTCGTGGTGTCGCCCGGCTGCGCCTGGCCGAACCCGGAGAACGGATCGCCGCCGAGGATGTCGCCGAGGTCGCCGCCGCCGTCACCCCCGAGCTGAGGGCCTACGCACACGGCGAGCACGATCACGAGGATCACGAGGCCGATGCCGCCGCCCTTGCCGATCGGCAGCCCGCCGCCGCCGAGCCCGCCGCCGCCCGACCCGCCGCCGAGCCCGGGGAAGCTCAGGCCGCCGCCGCCCATCGGGCTCTGGCCACGTCGGTCCTCGACGTTGGCACTGCGTCTTCGTCGGAGCTTCATGTCGGCATGTTCCCTTCCCGGAAGGCGTGGTGTCGAACCCAGATTCCGTGCGTTCGCTGCGGGCTGCAGGGTAGCCTGCGCGCCATGACCGAGCCCTGGGAGATGACCGCCATCGACGCGCTCGCCGCGATGCGGGCGCGAGACCTCTCGCCCGTCGAGCTGCTCGAGAGCGTGGAGCGGCGTGCCGACGAGGTCGAGCCCGTCGTGAACGCCCTGTGCGAGCGCCGGCCCGAGGACGCCCGCGAGGCCGCAGAGACGAGCGCCCGGCGGTACGCGAACGGCGAACGGATCCGTCCGCTCGAGGGGCTGCCGGTGACGCTGAAGGAAGAGGTGCCGGTGAAGGGGTGGCGCATGCGATACGGCTCGCTCGCGATCGACGAGATCGCGACCGAGACGGCGCCGATCGCCGAGCGCATCCTCAGGGCCGGGGCCGTCGTGCACGCCCGCACGACGACCCCCGAGTTCAGCTGCACCGGGTACACGCATTCGAAGTTGTGGGGCGTGACGCGCAACCCGTGGAACCCGTCCGTGGCGGTGGGCGGCTCGAGCGGCGGCGCCGGCGCCTCCCTCGCGAGCGGCACGTCGCTGCTCGCCAGCGGCTCCGACATCGGCGGGTCGATCCGCATCCCGGCGTCGATCAACGGGGTCGTCGGGTTCAAGCCGCCGCACGGCCGGGTTCCGACCGGCCCCCCGTTCAACCTCGACCGCTTCTGCCACGACGGCCCGCTCGCTCGCACGGTCGGCGACTGCGCCCTGTTCGAGAACGTGATGGCCGGCCCTCACCCTCTCGATGTGACGTCGCTGCGGCCGAAGCTACGGCTCCCGGCGGACCTGAAGGGCATCGAGGGGTGGCGCATCGCGCTCTCGGTCGATCTCGGGGCCTGGCCGGTCGATCCCGAGGTGGCGGCGAACACGAGGGCCGTCGGCGCTGCCCTGGAGGACGCCGGTGCGATCGTCGACGAGGTCGCGGTCCCGTGGGATCTGCAGCACATCGCGGCGACCGCACGCCGCCACTTCGCGGCGATCTTCGGAGCCGAGATCGGCGGGGCCGCCGCCGCGTTCGGCGATCTGCTCAACGACTACGCGCTCGCCTGGGCCGAGGAGGCGCAGATGTACCTGAGCGAGCCTCGTTCCTACCTCACCGGCCTCGAGGGGGAACAGGCGATGTGGGAACCGATCGGGAGACTCTTCCGTCGGTACCGGGCGCTCATCTGTCCGACGTGGGCGGTCACCGGCATCCCCGCGGGCGACAGCATCCTCGGGAAGGTCTTCGACGACGGCGGGCCGAACGACCGGCAGTTCCTCTGCTACATGACGACGCCGTTCAACGTGCTCTCGCCCTGTCCGGTGCTGGCCGTGCCGAGCGGCATGGCGTCGAACGGGGTACCCACGGGCGTGCAGATCGTCGGGCGCACGTTCGACGACGTGAGCGCGTTCCGCATCGGAGCGGCGCTCGAGCGGGTGCAGCCGTGGGCGGGCGTGCAGCGCGAGGTGCCCGGGCAGCCGTGAGCGACCTCGGCGCAGAGCTCCAGGCGCTCGTCGACCGCGACGTCGAGGAGTGGCCGCAGATGCCCGGGCGGCTGCTGCATGTGCTCGCGCCCGACGTCGACGTCGAGGTCGCGGCCGGGGTGGCCGACCGCACGACCGGCGAGCCGCTCGTGCCCGGCTCACTGTTCCGCATCGCGAGCGTCACGAAGCCGTTCGTGGCGGCGGCCGCCCTCAGGCTGGTCGAGGACGGCTGGCTCTCGCTCGACGCCACCGTCGCCATGCTCCTGCCCGGCGAGTACGACGAGCTCCTCCGCAGCGGTGGATACGACACCCGCGCGATCACGCTGCATCACCTGCTCACCCACACGAGCGGCATCTACGACTTCGCGGCCGACGCCTACGACTCGTCGATCCCCGACGGGTTCACGGCCCAGGTGTACCTGGATCTCGGGCGCCGGTGGACGCGGTTCGAGCAGATCGGATTCGCCGTGTCCCACGGGGCGCCGTACGGCCCGCCGGGCGCGAGGTTCGGGTACAGCGACACCGGCGCCTGCCTCGTCGGCGAGGTGCTCGAGCGGACGACAGGGCTGTCGATGGGTGGCGCGATCCGCGAGCTCGTCGGGTACGAGCGGCTCGGGCTCGGACATACCTGGCAGGAGTCGGTCGAGCCGGCACCGGCCGGGCTGCCGCCGCTCTCGCATCAGTACGAAGGTGAGTACGACGTCGCGGACATGGACCCGTCGGTCGACCTGTACGGCGGAGGGGGATTGACGTCGACCTGCGGCGACCTCGCGCGGTTCTTCCGAGGTCTTCTCCGTGGCGACGTCCTCCACGAGCCGGCGACCCTCGAGACGATGACGTCGACGCTCGTAGACGTCCCGCTTGCCGACGGTGTGGGAGACGAGGACGATCCATCGTCTGCGGCGATGTTCTTGTTCCGTGCGGAGATCGGTGGCGAGGTCTGGTGGGGGCACGACGGCTTCTGGGGCACGACGGCGTACACGTGCCCCGCTCGCGACGTGACGATCGTGGCGGGGCACCAGCACTCGGGCATGCCCGACGGCTTCAGCCGCATGGCGATCCTCGGCGACGCGTTCGAGCTGGTGACCGCCCGCCGACCCGTCTCGTGAGCGGGTCCTGCTTCGATCCCGGGCGACTCGGCAGGGACCTGCGTGTTCGCGCGCTGGTCCCACTACGG
>JBGGNG010000070.1:0-5367 GCA_041287635.1 Actinomycetota bacterium
GTCCGGCGTCCCTCGAGGATCGAGACCTCGTCGTCGACGACTTCGGCCAGCGGGCAATCGTCGGCCCATCGCCTGAGCAGCGTCCGATGGCGGATCGTCTGCAGGCGCGCCACCGGCCGCGTGGCGACCCCTCGTGCGAGCCCGTCGACGAGGTGGGCCGCCTCGGCCGGCGCGCGTCCGGGTCCGCCGTCGAACGTGTGCTCCTCACGCACCACCATCGCGCCCTCGACGGATCGCGGCAGCTTGACCGTCCACCCCTCGGTCGTTCGGTACCGCAGGGAAGCACCCCATCGCACCAGGCGCAGATCGTCCGTGTCGTGGTACGTGGTGACGAAGCGTTCGGTGGCGCCACGCTCGCCGCGGATCGCCCCTTCGGGCGAGGTGAGTTCCGGCATCCGGAACCCGGGCTCGACCTCGAGCTTGGCCTCTCGCTCGAGCTTCACCGATCGCCGCCGGAGCGTGCCACCGCCAACTCCTGGAGCACACGGTGGGCGTCGACGCCCTTCGTCGACGCGACCTTGCTCCATGTGCCCTCGGGATCGAGCTCCCACGCGAGCTCGTCGTCGTCGAGGGTCACGCGCAGGATCTCGTCCAAACGCTCCCGCAGGGCGGGATCCTCGACCGGCGTCAGCGCCTCGACCCGGCGATCGAGGTTCCGCGGCATCCAGTCGGCCGAACCGATCAGGTAGTCGAACCCGCGTGCTTCGCTCCCGAACCGATAGATGCGCGAGTGTTCGAGGAACCGGCCCACGATCGACCGGACCGTCACTCCGTCGGACAGCCCCGGCACCCCCGGACGCAGACAGCAGATGCCGCGCACCAACAGGTCGATCGCCACCCCCGCCTGGGAGGCTTCGTACAGCGCATCGATCAGGTCCGCGTCGACGAGGCTGTTCATCTTCAGCACGATCGACCCGTCGTCGTGGGACATCTCGCGCCGGATCAGGGCTTCGAGTCCCGGACGCATCGTCACCGGGGCGACGAGGAGCTTGCGGTACTCGCGCTGGCGGCTGTACCCCGTGAGCAGGTTGAAAAGGTCGGTGAGGTCGGCGCCTAGGTCGGGATCCGCGGTCAGGAGGCCGAGATCCTCGTACAGGCGCGCCGTGGTCGGGTTGTAATTGCCCGTGCCGATGTGCGCGTATCGCCGGATACCGCCGCCCTCACGGCGGACGACGAGGCACGTCTTGGCGTGTGTCTTGAGCCCGACCACGCCGTAGACGACGTGCACTCCCGCGGTCTCGAGCGTCCTCGCGAACGTGATGTTCGCCAGCTCGTCGAATCGCGCCTTCAGCTCGACGAGGGCCACCACCTGCTTGCCCGCCTGGGCGGCGCGCACGAGCGCATGGATGATGGGGCTGTCCGACGACGTGCGGTACAGGGTCTGCTTGATCGCGAGCACGTCGGGGTCACGCGCCGCCTGTTCGACGAACGCCTCGACCGACGACGAGAACGAGTCGTAGGGATGGTGCACGAGGATGTCGCCGCGACGGATCGCCTCGAAGACGTCGGCGGAGCCCTCCGCCGACTGCAGGACCGGCGGCGTCACCGGGGTCCAGGGCTCGTCCTTCAGGTCGAGACGATCCAGGTGCGCGAAGAACCACATGTCGCCGAGCCCGAGCAGCCACTCCCCCACGTACACCTGCGACTCGTCGACGCCGAGCTCACGCATCAGGAGCTGCCGCATCTCGTCGCTCATCGTCGGGTCGATCTCGAGTCGGATCGCCGTCGCGCCTCGCTGCCGACGCTGGAGCACCGTCTCGATCGCGGCGAGCAGGTCGTCGGCCTCGTCCTCCTCGACCTCGACGTCAGCGTCGCGGGTCACCCGGAACACATGCACCCCGAGGATGTCCATCCCCGGGAAGAGCTGGTCGAGGTGGGAGGCGATCACCTCTTCGAGTGGCACGAACCGCTCGCCGTCGGGAAGGTCCGTGAACCGAGGCAGCAGGGGCGGGATCTTCACCCGCGCGAACCGCCGTTCGCCCGTGAGTGGATCGCGGATCGCGGCCGCGAGGTTCAGCGAGAGGTTGGAGATGTACGGGAACGGGTGTGAGGGATCGACCGACAACGGGGTCAGCACCGGGAAGATGCGCTCACGGAAGCGCCGCCCGAGGAAGTCCCGGTCGGCGTCGGCGAGCTGATCCCAATGCACGACGCGGATGCGTTCCTTCTCGAGGGCCGGCAACAGATCGCCGAGCACGAGCGCGTCGGCGCGTTCCTGCATCCCGACGACACGTTCGCGGATCTCCTCGAGCTGCTCCTGCGCGTTCATGCCGTCTGGGGTCATCGCCGTCACGCCGGCCTCGACCTGTTCCTCGAGACCCGAGACCCTGATCTGGAAGAACTCGTCGAGGTTCTGGGTGTAGATCGCGACGAACTTGACCCGCTCGAGCAGCGGCCGAGCCGGATCTTCAGCCAGCGCGAGCACCCGCGAGTCGAACTCCAGCCAGGAGAGCTCGCGATTGATGAACCGCGAGGTCGTGGCCGTCACGGACTCGGGGAAGGGCTGGGCATCCACGGCGAGCCCTCATCGTACGGACGGTTGACCGACCCCCGCAACTACCCGTTGGATCTAGGGCGAACGCCGTGCGCTCAGTCCAGGAACTTGTAGCCGAGCCCTCGCACCGTGACCAGGTGGCGAGGGTCGTGGGGATCGTCCTCGATCTTCTGCCGGATCCGCTTCACGTGCACGTCCAAGGTCTTCGTGTCGCCGACGTAGTCGGCCCCCCAGACCTCTTCGATCAGGAACAGCCGGGTCAGCAACCGGTCCTTGCGACGGAGGAACGCCTCGAGCAGCTCGAACTCCTTGGGCGGGAAGCCGACGTTCTCGCCCCGCACGCGGACCTCGTGCCGGCCGACGTCCATCTCGATCGGACCCCCGCGCACCACGTCTTCGGCGGGCGGAAGCTCCCCCCGCATGCTCGCCCTGCGCAGATGCGCCCGCACCCGGGAGACGAGCTCCCGCACCGAGAACGGCTTCGTGACGTAGTCGTCGGCGCCGAGCTCCAGCCCCGTCACCTTGTCGGCCTCGGAGTCCTTGGCCGTCACCATGATGATCGGCACGTCGCTCTCGGCCCGGATCGTGCGACACACGTCGAGCCCCGAGATCTCGGGCAGCATCAGATCCAGGATCACGAGCGACGGTCGCTCGGTCCGGAACCGGTCGATCGCCCGTCGTCCGTCGGTCGCGACCGAAACCCGGAATCCCTCGCGTTCCAAGTTATAGCGGACCGAGTCCGCGAGCGACTCCTCGTCCTCGACGATCAGGACGTGCGCCGTCGGCTCGGCGGCCACCGGACGACCGACCGGGTCATGCGGTCGTTCCTCCGGCATCACGCTCACTCCATCACCACCGGGTGCGATGCGTCGGTGAACTCGCGGAACTCACCCGTCAGCATGAAGCCCACCTGTTCGGCGACGTCGACCGCGTTGTCGCCGACGCGTTCGAGCGCCCGGCCCGCCATGTTCATGTGCAGGCCCCAGTCGAGCTGGTTCGGGTCGTCTGCGAGCTTCAGGGCTTCGAGGTGCGTCGCACGGTTCAGGCGATCGACGGGGTCGTCCATCACCGGCACCTTGAGCGCGAGGTCGAGATCCCGGCGGCCGAACGCCTCCATCGCCGTGCGCACCATCGTGACGACCAGCGTGCCCATCTCCTCGAGCTGCTGGCGCATCGATTCGCTCCCTCGGGCATCCTTCGTGCGTAGGTACATCTTCGCGACGTTCACCGCCTGATCGCCGATGCGCTCGAGGTGCAGGTCACAGTGTAGGATCGCCGAGATCAGCCGCAGGTCCTCGGCGACCGGTGACTGCAGCGCCAGCATCCGCAAGACGTCGCTGTCGATCTTGAGGTAGAGCTCGTCGATCTGATCGTCGCCGTCGATCACCGCCTGAGCTTTCTCGTCGTCGTGCTGCATCAAGGCTTCGATCGCGCGCTGCACCGCGGAGCCCGCAAGTTCGCCGAGGCTCAGCAGCTCGAGCTCGGTCTTCTCGAGCTCTTCGTGGAACGTCTCCCTGGTCATCCGAACCGCCCCGTCACGTAGTCCTCGGTCCGCTGGTCGCTCGGGTTGGTGAAGATCGTCTCGGTCCGGTCGAACTCCACGATCGTGCCCGTTCGTGAGCCGTCGTCGTGCACCTCGACCGTGAAGAACGCCGTGCGGTTGGAGACGCGCGCCGCCTGCTGCATGTTGTGGGTCACGATCACGATCGTGTAGTCGGCCACGAGCTCCTGCATCAGGTCCTCGATCTTCGCGGTAGCGATCGGGTCGAGCGCAGAGCACGGCTCGTCCATCAGGATCACGTCGGGCTTCGTGGCGATCGCCCGGGCGATGCAGAGCCGCTGCTGCTGACCGCCCGAGAGGGCGAGGCCCGACTCCTTCAACTTGTCCTTGACCTCGTCCCAAAGGGCGGCCTTGCCCAAGCTCTCCTCGACGAGGTCGTCCATGTTGCCCTTGTACCCGGCGATCTTCGGCCCGAACGCGATGTTGTCGTAGATCGATTTCGGGAACGGGTTCGGCTTCTGGAACACCATGCCGATCCGCCGGCGCACCTCGACCGGGTCCACCTGCTCGTCGTAGAGATCGACGCCGTGGTAGAGCAGCTTCCCCTCGACCCGAGCACCCTCGATGAGATCGTTCATGCGGTTGAGGCATCGCAGGAAGGTGGTCTTGCCACAGCCCGAGGGTCCGATCAGCGCGGTGATCTCGTTCTTCAGGATCGGCAGGTTGATGTCACGGATGGCCCGGAAGCCGCCGTAGTACACGGCGAGGTCGGTCGTCGAGAACACGACCTCACGGGCGGCCTCATCGGCCTCGGTGATGACGGAAGGCTTCACGATCAGTTGCGGACCATCTTCTGCGACGGGGGTGGTCGCTGTCAGGTCGGTCGTATCCATGGACTCACCACTTTCGGTCATACCGGTTCCTCAGCAGGATCGCGGCGAGGTTCACGACGAGGATGATCACGAGGAGCACGACGATCGCCGCCGCCGTGTTGGCCTTCCAGCCCTCACCCGCGAGACGAGACCACGAGAAGATCTGGGTGGGAAGGGCGGTGTACTGACCCTGCAAAATCTCGAGGGGTGATCGACTGCCGGGGGTCGACAGGTAGCCGGTCACGGCGCCGACCAGCAGCAGAGGCGCGGTCTCGCCGAACGCGCGCGCCAGGGAGAGGATCACGCCCGTGAAGATGCCGGGGGCCGCGTACGGGAGCACGTGGCTCCGGACGACCTCCCATCGGGTGGCTCCCACACCGTAGGCGGCTTCGCGGATGCTCTTGGGCACCGCCCTCAGGGCCTCCATCGTGATGAGGATGACGATCGGCAGCACGAGGACCGCCAAGGTCAAGCCGCCGGAGATGAAGCTCCGGCCGAAG
>JBGGNG010000071.1:0-15424 GCA_041287635.1 Actinomycetota bacterium
GTGGAGATCGCCGACGACGCCGATCCGTCAGCGATGACCCCGATCGTGGACCTGCTGACCGTGGCGGGCGCTCGGATCGTCGATCCGCTCCCGAAGATCGTGCGCGCGCTCGGGGAACGAGCCGTCGAGGCTCCCGATGTCGTCGCAGTCTCCGTCGATCCCACCTCGACGGTCGCCGAGGTGGTTCGGTGGGCGATCGGCACGTCGACCCGTCGACTGATGCAGCACGATCCTGTGGTTCGGCTCGGCGTGGATCCCGAAGGGGTGCACCAGGCCCGGGTCGCCACCCGCCGGATCCGCTCCGACCTGCGAACGTTCCGGTCCCTGCTGGATCCCGATTGGAGGGACGAGCTTCGCCGAGAGCTCGGATGGTTGGGGGCCGAGCTGGGGGGCGTCCGTGACTGCGACGTGCTTGGTGAGCGGCTCCGAGACGACGCGTTGCTCCTGCCCGACGACGACGCGACGAACGTGACGAAGGTGCTCGACCGGCTCCGCGCGAGGCACGACGCGGCCCGGGCGGAGATGCTCTCCGCGATGCGGGAGCCGAGGTACATACAGCTGCTCGACGCCTTGGTCGCCGCTTCGGCCGAGCCGCAGCTGCTGGATGAGGCGGCCCGTGCGCGGGCGGCCGAGGTGATGGGCGTGGTCATGGAGGCCCCCTGGGGGCATCTCAAGAAGCTGTGTGACGGGCTCGGCCCTGCCTCGGCCGACGCCGAGTTGCATGAGGCCCGCATCCGGGCGAAGCGCGTGCGCTATGCGGCAGAGGTCCTCTCGCCCGTCTTCGGCAAGCCCGCTCGCACGTTCGCGCGGCGCGCGGAGACGTTGCAACAGGTGCTGGGGAGCCACCAGGATGCCGTGATGGCCATCGCGTGGCTCCGGGGACAGGCGGGTGGGGCGACCCCTCGCGTCGCGTTCACGGCCGGACGGCTCGCCGGCATCGAGTCGACAGTGCGAGAGGAGGCGCGCCGTGCCTGGCCGGACGCCTGGGCCGACCTGCGCCGGAAGCGCCTGAGGTTCTGGGAATGAGGACCGAGATCCGCGCCGGCGGAGGAGTCGTGCGTCGGCGAGGTCGGCTCAGGCCCGAGTTCGCGCTCGTGCACCGGCCGCGCT
Organism: Actinomycetota bacterium; assembly: GCA_041287635.1. Lineage (GTDB taxonomy): Bacteria > Actinomycetota > UBA4738 > UBA4738 > HRBIN12 > JAOUEA01. The sequence continues at coordinate 1,111 of JBGGNG010000071.1, forward strand.
ACGACGACTGGACGTTCCCCAAAGGCAAGGCGGAAGACGGGGAGTCCGACGAGGAGAACGCCGAACGCGAGGTGCGCGAGGAGACCGGCTTCCGGTGCGAGCGGGGACCCGAGGTCGCCACGATCGACTACTTGGACCACCACGGCCGCCCGAAGACGGTCCGCTACTGGCTGATGTATCCGGCGGGCGGCGCGTTCGTACCGAACGACGAAGTGGACGAGCTGCGGTGGGTCGATGTGACGACGGCCTCGGCGCTGCTCACCTACGACCACGACCGGACCGTGCTCGCTGCGGCGCTCTCCTTCGATCGACCGCTCTACCTCGTGCGCCACGCGAAGGCGGGCGACCGCGATGCCTGGATCGAGGACGATGTCCTGCGTCCGCTCTCGAAGCGGGGCAGGGCTCAGGCGGAAGGCCTCGTGGGCCTTTTCGACGGACTCGCAGTCGAACACGTGGTGTCGAGCCCCGCCGTCCGGTGCGTGCAGACCGTCCGGCCGCTGGCGCTCGCCAGGTCGATCACGATCGAGGAGCGTGAAGAGCTGGCCGAAGGAGGCCCCACAGGACCGGCGCTCTCCCTCGTACGGTCGCGTGGGGGCGCCACGGTGGTGTGTAGCCACGGCGACGTGATCCCGGCGATCGCGCTCACGCTCGCCGAGCACGGTCTCGAGATGCACGATCCGCCGGCCTGGCGCAAGGGTGCGACGTGGGTGCTCGAGCGCGACGGGGGCCTGTTCACCGCGGCGCGATACCTCGGTCTCCCCGACTGATCGGGCCTCGAGCCACAGGTCCTCTCGTCGCAGCCAGGAGACCCGTGCCTCGGAAGCCCAGCCGTTCGTACATCCCGACGACCGAGCGATCGTCGGGATCGGCGAACAGGCAGATGTGTGATGCTCCACCCGCCCGGGCGACCCGGATCATCTGGGTCGTGATGGCGCTCGCGAATCCTCGACCGCGGGCATGCTCGAAGGTCGCAACGTTATCGATGTAACCGACGTCGCCGAGCATCAATATGGCCCCGAGCGAGACGATCGTGCCGTCGTCGTCGCGGACACCGAACCACCGCTTCCCACCCGGTTCGAGCACCTCTCGCTCGATCGCGGCGAGCTGAACGATCGTGGCCCCGTCATCGACCCCGAACAGAGACAGCGACTCGCGCACCCGGCTCCAGAGCTCGGGGCCGCTCGCGATCGTGTCGACCCGGCTCGATCGGTCGGTGGAAGGCTCCTCGGCGAGGTCCATGACCAGATCCCACGTGAGTCGGTGGCCGCGGGTCTCGAGCTCGTACAGCAGTGCCCGCGTGGCCTCGGGCTGGAACGAGACGAGATGCTGCACCGACGTGCCTGTCTCCTGGAGCGCCGGCAGCAGCGATGCCTCGACCTCCGCGAGGGTGAGACCGGCTGAGTCCGTGTCGACGCGGGCGTAGTTCGCATCCCAGACCGCAGGGTACCGCCGATCGGTGACGACCGCGCCCCACCGGGTCGGTTCCACCCGGCCGAACATCGCGTCGAGCGAGCGCCAGAATCGCAGCACATGCTCGGGGATCGGGGAGGTCAACGAGGTCTCACGCCCGCGAGTGTAGCCACGGGGTCCGCTAGGCTGCCGCGATGATCACGGGTCGCATCTACCGAGAGGGGCAACCTGACGGTGAGCCGCTCGCGCTCGACCCGGAAGAGCCGCTGGCCCGCGAGACCGGCGGATACGTATGGATCGATGCCGTCGACCCCGACCCCGCCGACCTCGGATACCTCGAGCGCGCGTTCGGGCTGCATCCGGTGACGATCGAGGACGCTGAGCATCGGCGTCAGCGGACGAAGGTCGAGCTCTTCGAGAGCTACGCAGTCATCGTGCTGAGACCGGTCACTCTGCTGGACCCGCCGGTCGAGGCCGTGGCCGAGCACGAGGTCCACGCGATCGCCGGTGCGGACTTCCTCGTGACGTTGCGCTGGTCGCCCGCCTATCCCCTGGATGCCGTCACGGCACGGTGGCAGCGGCGCGCCGATCTCCACGGCGCAGGATTCGCCCTCTACGTGCTGCTCGACGAGGTGGTCGATGACTACCTCTCCGCGATCGAGGTACTCGAGGACGAGGCGGACGCGCTCGAGGACGTGGTCTTCGAACGAGACGACGCGGAGCGTGCATCGGACGTGCAGGAGCGCCTGTTCCGGCTGAAACGATCGACCGTGGTGCTCCGACGCTCTGCCGCTCCCCTCCGTCACGGCATCGACATGTTGCAGGAGGAGCCGATGTTCGCGTCTCCGGGGCTCGCTCCCTACTACCGCGATGTGATGGATCACGTGATCCGCGTCGCCGAGATGGCCGACAACGTGCGCGATCTGCTCACCTCGCTGCTCGAGGTTCGCGTCGCGCAGGCGGCGAACCGGCTGAACGAGGCGATGAAGAAGATGACCGCGTGGGCCGGGATCGTGCTCGTCCCCACGCTGATCGCGGGCATCTACGGGATGAACTTCCGCGTCATGCCGGAGCTGCGCTGGCAGTTCGGGTATCCGATGGCGCTCGGTCTGATGGCGGGCGCCGCCATCGGGCTGTACGTGTCGTTCAAGAAGCGCGGGTGGCTCTAGCCGTGTGTCGCGCCCTGGTCGTGCTCTGCGTCGCCGACGATCGAGAGGCACTGGCGGCCCTCAAGGCATCGACGGTCTCCGCGGAGTGGGAGCTCACGCCGGGGGCGACCGACCTGCGATCGGCTCTGGACCAGATCGGCGCCGAACGGCCACACGTGATGGTGGCGATGGGAGACCAGGCCGAGTTGGTCGGCATCGTGCGGGAGCGGTTCCCCTCGATGCGGATCGTCACGGACCGGAACACGCCCGGTGCCACCGTCGTGGCCACCTCGCTCGACGAGGTGCGGGGCCTGGTGCTCGGTCTGCCCCGCCCGGGCGGTCCTGTCGGCGCCTGATCGGCGCCTGGGGTCCTCAGTATCCCTCGGGCTCAGACGCCCCAGTGGCTCCAGCTGCCCATGCGGTGCACCATGCGCATTGTCACCATGATGTTGGCTCGGGCATTGAAGGCCGACCAGCCATCGAAACCGAAGGCGTCGGCTCGACCGGGCCAGTACCGGCGTAGGTGCTGGAAGATGCCGCTTGCGCCGCTGTAGCCGTTGTAGGCCGTGGGCTTGAAGTTGGACTCCCGGTTGGCCACGTACAGGGCCATCGAGGCCCCTCCGGGAACGCCCCAGCGGTCTTCGGCGCAGCGGATGAGCTGTTTGACGTGCCAGTCGCCCTTGCGCCAGTCGATCTGGCAGACGTGGCGGCCGATGCCGGCCTCCCGTGCGTGTGCCGTGTTCAGCATGGACACGGCAGGCGCGAGGGTCATCAGCGAGGCGAGGAGCAGCGCGGCCGGGAAGCGGCGGCGCGTGGTGTCGGTACGCGTCATAGATCGGATCACCCCCGCGGTGAACGGAGCTGGCAGCTGCGTTCGGGTCGCTCGGCCGTGCGGTGAACTCTTCACCTGCGTCGCCGATCGCCCCGCGGTAGGTCGTGGGTGCGGACATCACCTCCTGTGGTCGATTTCTCCGTCTGTGTGACCTATCGCACGACCCGTCGGTCCCGACCCTGCTCCCGGGCGCATGCAGGCGTGCGCGTACCGACCCTGGGAAGGTGGTGAGCGCAGCGTGCGCCGGGAGGAAGCGGAGGGGAACCATCCGCGTCGTGCCCGGTCACCCTACGGGGAGGCTCTGACATGCGACAACTCGAACATGACCAGCGGTCATCCGCGCTGCGTCCTACCATGAGGGCATGTCTCCGAACCCCGGCACCGTGCTGCTCGCCGCCCCGCGCGGCTACTGCGCGGGGGTGGAGCGGGCTGTCGATGCCGTCGAGCGCGCGCTCGCGAAGCACGGAGCCCCGGTCTATGTGCGCAAGCAGATCGTGCACAACCTGCACGTCGTGCGCGACCTGGAGTCGAAGGGTGCGGTCTTCGTCGACGAGGAGACGGAGGTCCCCGAGGGAGCGGTGGTCGTCCTCTCGGCACACGGGGTCGCTCCGTCGGTCTACGAGAACGCGGAGCGCCGGGACCTCGAAGTGATCGACGCGACGTGTCCACTGGTCACGAAGGTGCACGTGGAGGCTCGCCGGTTCGCCGATCAGGGACGCACGATCGTGTTGATCGGTCACGAAGGCCATGAAGAGGTCGAGGGTACGAGCGGGCAAGCCCCACAGCGCACGATCCTCGTGCAGTCGACCGAGGACGCGCGGACCGTCGACGTGCCTGATCCGGAGAACCTGAGCTACCTCACCCAGACGACGCTCTCGGTCGACGAAACGAACGAGATCGTCCGCATCCTCGAGCAACGGTTCCCGTCGATCCAAGGTCCTCCGCGCGACGACATCTGCTACGCGACACAGAACCGGCAGGACGCTGTGAAGGTGATCGCCCCGAAGTCCGACGTCGTGCTCGTGATCGGATCGCAGAACTCCTCGAACTCGAATCGCCTCGCCGAGCTCTCGAGGGAGCTCGGCACGCCGGCCTTCCTCGTCGACGACGAGGCCGACGTCGACCCGGCCTGGCTCGAGGGCGCCGACATCGTCGGCCTGACGTCCGGTGCCTCGGCGCCCGAATGGCTGGTGCACCGCATGCTGACCTGGCTCGCCGATCGCGGGTTCGCGACGGTCGAGGAGGTGACGCTCACCGAGGAGCGGGTGCGCTTCTCCCTGCCGGCTGGGGTGCGGCAGATCCCGGTCTCGGCCGTCGATCCGCCGAGGGCGACCTGACGGACCGAGACCTTAGGTCCACGACGAGAACTGGTCGCGGTCTTCCTCGGGCTCCTCGTACACGACCGAGACGAGCGTATCGGTCGAGACCACGCCCGGGAGGCCGTGGATCTCCTCGAGGATCACGCCGCTCGCGACTTCCCACGGCTGTGCCACGCACACCATCAGGTCGTACTCGCCCCCGAGCACGGCAACACCGGAGACGTCGCCCATGTCGCCCAAGCGTTCGGCGATGCCAGCGGCGGCGCCGGCCTCCGCCCTGATGTGCACGTAGCACGCATCGCCGATGATCGCGGGAGGCGAGGGCGCTCCCCACCCCGCGATGCCGATGCGGTCGGGTGGGACCACCGGGGCGGTCACGGTGCGCAGCACCCCCGGCACGTGGTGGATCTCGGAGAGAACCTGGGTGGCGATCGTCGCGAGGTCAGGACCCTCGGCGTGCATCAGCACGTCCCAGGCGCCGACCACGGCGATCGCCCTGCGCACCTGCGACTTGGAGGCCAGCCCGGCGAGCACGTCGTTCATCCTGCCGGGCGCGACCTGGAGGTAGACGTAGGCGTCCATGGGCCGAGGCTAGGTCAGGCGAACAACGGGTACAAGGAACCGGCCTGCCGAGTGGTTGCGCTCGACGTCACTCTTCCGCGGCGACGGGCGAGCCGGTGAGGGCCCAGAGCTCTTCCTCGCCCTCCTCCGGCCCGACCGAGATCAGGCGGTCCCCTTCCTTCAGGACGAAGCCCGGCCGCGGCCGATAGATCCAACGAGCGCCTCGCTGCACCGCCAGGACGAACATGCCGGTCTCGGTCTCGAGCCGCATCTCCTTCAGCGAGCGACCCGCGGCCGGTGAGCCGGGCTGCACGATCGTCTCCGCGCTCGTCTCCTCGGTCTCCTCCAGGGCCATCTGCACGACGGGGTGGAGCGCTTCCCCGTGCTCCACGTACCAGGTCATGTCACGGGCCGCGTCGCACATCGCCTCGCTCGCGCCGGCCAGCCTGATGAGACCGCGGAGCTCGTCGGGGTCGCGAGCCTCGGGGGCGGCGCGGAGGACCCATGATTCCAGCTCGTCGCGGAGTTGGTCGCTGCGAGCCTCGAGCGCGCCGACCTCCGCGGCGAGCGAACGGTTGTTGAACAACAGCGACGAGTACGCCATACCCACGGCGGCCTCCGCCAGGTCCTTCATCTCCACGAGGATGTCGACCGCTCGGTCGAGCTCGGAGAGCGCCGGCTCGTCTCCCTCCGGCGGCAGCGGCAAGGGCGGCGCCCCGGCGAGCTGTCGGAGCTCGTTCACGCCCTCGTCGGGGCCTCGCACCACCAAGACGTCGCCGGCGGAGATCACATCGTCGGGGCCAGGGTCGAAGCGCCAATCGAGGCCGGAGCGGATCGCCACGATCCACATGCCGGTCTCGGTGGGCAGCGAGAGCTCGCGCAGGTCACGCCCGACGAGCTCTCCGCGCTCCCGGACCTTCACGCGGGCGGTCATCTCGTCGGCGTGCCGCAGATCGGGCTTCAGCGCATCGGGGATGCCCAGACGAGCAGCCACCACACGGGCGATGTCGGACGCGGCGTCGCCCACCTGCTCGATCGCGTCGGCGATCCAGAGGACCCCGGCCATGCCTTCGGCGTCCTCGGGGCTGCGGGCGGCGAGCATCGCCGTCGTGCGGAGCCGGCGAAGGTCGTCGGTCATGCGGGACTCGAGTCGCGCGACCTCGCGTGCGAGCTTGTCCTCGTTGAAGAAGACCGCCGCGTACGCGAGGTCGACCATGAGCTCCGATGCGTCCTTGAGCTCGACGAGCAGGTCTTTGACGTTGCGCGGTTCGTTCATCAGGTGACCCCCAATACTGACATGACGAAGAGCACGGCGGCGACGCCGGTCAGGTCGAGCGTCGCCGTGATGGTCGGGACCCCGTGGTTGTCGGGGTCGAGTCCGAACCGGGTGGTCAGGATCGCGACGTAGTAGCCGACGACCAGCGTGACGGGCAGCACGAGGATGCCCGCGAGCACGGTGCCGCCGATCATCAGTCCCGCCGGCGGCCGTGCGACGCCGATCGCCGAGGCCAGCACCGTCGCGATCACGCCGATCGCCGTGAACACGATCAGCCCGAGCGTGACGACCAACGCGGCGTCGACCAGCGCCGGTCGCTCGGGGCGACCCCTCGGGGTGATCACGCCGAGCTGCAGCTTGGATGACAGGCGCGACGAGAGGATGCCGCCGATCGCGCCGGCCTGCGACACGAACGGCGGGATCAGGATCAGGATCCCCGGGATCGCCTCGAGCTCGGTGCGATGCGCCTCGAGCACGGCGCCCGCGAAGATGTCCAGCATCGGAGCCAGGGCGCTCACCCCCGCCATCTCCAGCAGGATCCGCCGCACCCCGGAGGAGCTCTTCGTGACGGCCCAGGCCAGTGCCCCGATCGCCGCGACCGTGCACATGGCCGCGACGATCGCGTTCAGGGAGTCGTTCCTCGCGATGAAGGTGGCAAGGAACAGCGCCGGCAGCGTGACCATGTCGCCGATCGCCGTGACCATGGGGGTCGAGACCGCGTCGAGGTCCCACCCTCGCCGGAAGGACTGGATCGACAGTCGCACGGTGACCACCAGGATGACCGCCGAGGCGAGCACACCGCCGACGACCGAGATCGTGACGAGATCCCAGAACGACACGGTGTCCTCGCCGAACGCCGACGCGACGAGCTTCGCCATGCCTGCCAGGTAGAACGACGAGAGGACGGCGGAGATGACCGCCACCTCGACGTTCTGAGAGAGCAGGCCCCCGCGCCGAAGGGTGGGCTCGAACACGCCCGCCGCGATCCCGGTGCCGAGCCGGGCGCCCATCGCACCGAAGATCATCCCGCGCATGCCGACCGAGGCAGGGATCAGGACGAGCAAGCCCGGCATGAGCTCCAGGGTGCCGGTGATCGAACCCAGGACCAGACCGGCGACGAAACCGGCGGCGGTGCTGAGGGCGAGGGCAGTCGCGCCCTGCTGAAGGGTCCGCTGTTCGACGCGCAGGGTGTCGTAGACACGGCGAGCGCGTCGGGGGACCAACCGGGTGCTCCTGGGCGTGGCCATCGGAAAAAGGGTCGATCGAGGCGCCGCCGGCGTCGGGCCGGTGGCGGCCGAAGTATCGCCCGCGGTCCCGGGTCGAACAAGCTGCTCAGCCGGGTAGCACACCGAACATCGACATCACCCCGAGCACGGCAACCACGCCCACGAGGTCCATGCAGCTGGTGATCACCGGCACGCTCTGATCGTCGGGGTCGAGGCCCAGCCGGGCCGTGGCCACGGCGACCGCGTACGACAGCGTCAGCAGCACCTGGAGCAGCAACAGCCCGGCGAGGAGGGTGCCGCCGATCATCTCCCACGCTCCCGGATGCGTGCGCGTGGTCAGATCCGCGAGCACGGTTGCGCCGGATCCCACGACCAAGAACGTCACGCCTGCGAGCGCCGAGACGATCGCGGCGTCAGCCCATGCCAGCGGATCCGGCCACAGGGACGGACGAACGAGGCCGACCTGGATCTTCGAGGAAAGACGGGAAGCGAGGATGCCTCCGAGCGCGCCGGACTGGGAGACGAAGGGCGGGATCAGGATGAGGATCCCCGCGTTGCGGACGAGTTCCGACTGGAACCGCCCGAGCAGGCCGCCCGCGGCGATGTCGAGCAACGGCGTGAGCACGATGACCCCGGTCATCTGGAGCACGATGCGGCGCACGTCGGGGCGGTCGCTCCGCACGGCCGTGACGACGCTCCACGCCGCGACGCAGATGCAGACAACCGCGGCCGCCGTCGTCACGAGGTCGTTCTCGACGACCAGTGAGGCGAGGAACAATGTCGGGAGGGTGGCCGCATCGCCGAGCGCCGTCACCATCGGAGTGCCGACGGAGTCAAGGTCCCAGCCTCGCCGGAACGACACCACCGAGAGTCCGACCGTGAACGCGAGGATCACCACCGACCCGAGTGCGCCCCCGAGCACGGAGATCACGATGAGCTGGATCAGCGAGATCGAGGGTTCGCCGAACAGCGTCGAAGTGAGTTTCGCGAGCATCGCGAGCCAGAGCGACGAGGTGAGCGTCGTGACGATGGCCACCGTCACGTTGTCCCGGAGCACGCCGTCTCGACGGAGCGTGGCGTGGAAGAGACCCGTGTGGATGCTCGTTCCCAGCCTGGCCTCGAGCGCACCGAAGATCGTGCCTCGCATCCCGACCGCGGCCGGTATCAACACGAGGAGCCCGGGGAGTCGCTCGAGTGAACCGGTGATGTGGCTGAGGATCAGGCCCGCGACGAAGCCTGCGGCGGTGCTGAGGACGAGCGCCGCCACGCCCTGCCGGATCGTGCGACGTTCCGAGCGCAGAACCGCGACGAGCCGCGGTTGGCGGCGGGCACGAGGCATAACGGCACGTGACTCATCGATCGGCTCCTCCGGGATCGGGCTCAGTATCGTTCGGGAGACGAGGCTGGGGCAACCGCGCGCCCGTCACCCGACCCAGTCGCGCGTGAGGAACAGCCAGAAGGCCAACCCGGCCTCATCGCCGTAACGTCGGAACCGGCGCAGGATCGTCGCGTCGGCGACGGGCTTCGAACGACCCGTCAGGCGCGCGTACTTCGGCCGGGTCCAGCTGTCGAGGATCAGCCGGGAATTGCGACCGAGCGTCATCATCACGTGGGCCGCTGCATAGGGACCGACCCCCGGCAGGTCGAGGAGCGCTGCTTCCACGGCGTCGTCCGAGAGCTCATCGGGGGCCGTCGTCGCCAGCGACTCGAGATCGACCTCGCCGGCGTCGACCCTGCGGGCCAGCTCGCTCAGATATGGCCCGCGATACCCCGCGCGCACCACGTCGCGATAGAAGGAGTCGGGTGCCGCCGCCATCGTCGCCGGGGTCGGGAACGCGTTCGCGAGCGGCCCGTCGCCGCCGATCGCCGGCTCGCCGAGCGAGGAGACGAGCGCATTCATCATGCGCACGGTGGCGCCCCATGCACAGTTCGTCGTGCAGATCGTCTTCACGACGTCCTCGAACACGGTGGGGGAGCGCAGCATGCGTCCGGCCCCGGTCGCCGCCCACGACAGGTCAGGGTCCTCGGCGACCAGCCCGTAGAACCTCGAGAGATCGTGATCGAGCCGCAGCACATGGGCGGCGCCTGCCAGTGCCGCGGCCCGCACGCGGGGCCCGGCGGCCGGCCCCAGCACCTCCACGCGGGCGTCGTCGCCGGTCCCGGGGCCGATCCGGATGCGGCGGGGACGAGCCCCCGGCACCCGCACGGTGACGGAGAGCGTCGTGGTCGGCTCGTCGAGCATCGTCGGCGCCAGTTCGGCGAACCCGTGGGAGTTCAGCGTACGCGCCAGGTCGACCGGCTCCCCGCTCGGACCTCGCAGGGGCAGCGGCAACGAGGTCGACACGAAGGCCACGGTAGCATCGGGCGATGATCAGGTGCAGCCCTCGGGCGGTGGCGTTGTTGCGCACGGCCGACGAGGCCGCGCGCCGGTTCGACCCCAACGCACGGATCCGTCTCGTGCCCGAGGGCGCCGGCGTCCGGTTCGAGCTCGCCGACGAACCCGGGCCGGACGACACGATCGTCGATCACGAGGAGGGGTTCTCCCTGATCGTCGGCCCCGGTCTCGCGGGCACGGTGGACGTCGCCGAGCCGCACGACAGCTTGGTGCTGATCGCCGACGACGAGGGCGCGGACACGTGAGCCTCGACCTCGACGCAGTGCGGGGCGCCCTCGAGGGCGAGCTCGAGTCGCTCGAGGCCGAGCTCGCCACCTTGACCACGGTCACGCGCGATCCCGCCGCGACGATCGGGTTCGGCAAGCGCGTCGGCGAGGGGACGAGCGAGGCGATCGGTCGGATCGAGCGGGTGGGCCAGGCAGACGCCCTCGCGGCGAAGCTCGCCGGCGTCCGGCGAGCGCTGGAGAAGCTCGACGAGGGGACGTACGGCATCTGCGATCGCTGTGGGGCATCGATCCCCGACGAACGGCTCGAGGCCCGGCCTTCCTCGGTGCGTTGTGTGCGGTGCAGCGCTGAGGTTCCGTGACCGGATCGCGGCGACGGTGTGTTTGACCTGCCGAGAACCACCCCCCTAGGGTGAGCGCCGAGATGGCCCGACTCCTCTTCCGCATCGGACGGTTCGGCGCTCGTCATCGCCTGGTCGTCGCGGCCGTGTGGGTGGCGATCGTCCTCGCCAGCGTCGGCGCGGTGCAGGTGCTCGGTGCGAAGACCAACAACGAGCTCACGTTGCCGGGCACCGACAGCCAGGCGGCGTTCGACGTGCTCGCCGACCGTTTCCCGCCCCAGCAGAACGGCACGAGCCCGTTCGTGTTCGCCACCGATGACGGCGCGCTGACCGACCGGCAGGCGAAGGACGCGATCGACGCGACCTACCGGCGCATGCAGGGCGCCGAGCACGTGGACAGTGTCACGAACCCGCTGTCGAAAGACGGACGGGCAGCCGGCCTGCTGAGCGATGACGGCACGATCGCGTTCATGCCCGTGCTGCTCGACATCGACTCCGGGTTCATCACCGTCGATCTGGCGGACAAGGTGCTCGACGCGACGGAGCCCGCGCGCGATGCGGGTATCCAGGTCGCGGTCGGCGGCCCGATCGGCAGCGAGCTGTCGCAACCGGACACCTCCACCAGCGAGCGCATCGGGAACCTGTCGGCGATGGTGATCCTCGCGCTCGTCTTCGGGAGCCTCGTGGCGATGGGGTTGCCCATCCTGACCGCCGCGGTCGGCCTCGCGGTGGCGACGTCGTTGATCGGTCTGCTCGGGCACCTGATCGCCGTGCCCACGGTCGCGCCCACGCTCGCGATCATGATCGGCCTCGGGGTGGGGATCGACTACGCCCTGTTCCTCGTCACGAAGCACAAGGAGCAACTCGACGCCGGCGTCGAGATGCGGGAGTCGATCGCCCGCGCTGTCTCGTCGTCGGGCAGCGCGATCGTCTTCGCCGGCAGCACGGTGGTGATCGCGCTCGTCTCTCTGGGCGTCGCGGGCATCCCGCTCGTGAGTACCCTCGGTCTGGCGTCGGCGATCGCCGTGCTGGCAGCCGTCGTGACGTCGATCACGTTGATGCCCGCGATCCTGTCTCTGGTGGGCAACGGCATCAACCGGGTGCGGGTGCCCCGCTTCCTGCAGCTCAAGAAGCGGCCGGAGGGCCACACACGGTGGGACGCGTGGGCCCGGGGCGTGGCGCGGCACCCCTGGCTCGCGATCGCGCTCGCCGTGGCGATCCTCGCGCCGCTGATCGTGCCCCTCTTCTCGCTGCAGCTCGGGCAGGAAGACATCGGCGTCACGCCGGAGTCCACGACCGAGCGTCGGGCCTACGACCTGCTCACCCGGGGGTTCGGCGTCGGCTACAACGGTCCGTTGCTCATCGCGATGCAACTCGATCCACCGGCGCACCCAAGCGTGGGGTACACCCGGAAGTACGACGAGGCCACCACGCTGCAGGCCCAGCTCGAGAAGGAGCAACGGCGGCTCGAGCGACAGCAGGCTGCGCTCGAGCAACAGCAGGCCGAACTCGAGGCCGAGCAGGGCCGGCTCGAGCGTCGAGGGGCGGCGCTGGAACGACGGCAGGCTCGACTCGAGGGTCACGCCGTCGAGCTCGAGGCGGAGCAGGCGAGGTTGCTCGAGCAGGAGGCCCGCCTGCGCACCCGAGCCGAGCGTCTCGCCCAACAGGTGCGGCCGATCGCGGCTCACCTCGCGTTCATCCTCGGCAGGGAACGCTTCGTGCGACGGCTGATCGATCAGACGACCGACCCGGACAAGCTCGAGCGTCTACGCCGACGCCTCGCGCGCCTCGAGGAGAAGGAGGCCCGCACGCGCACCCGGTTGGAACCGTTGGTCGAACGGGGCCGTGCGTTGCTCGCCGATGCGGAACGGTTGAGGGCAGAGGGGGAAGCCCTCGAACGACAGGCCGACGTGCTACGGGCTCGTGCCGCCGACCTCGAGACCCAGGGCGCCGAGCTCCAGCGACAGGCGGCGGCACTGCAGCGCGAAGGCGCAGAGCTGCAGCAGCAGGGGGACGAGCTCCAGGCCGAGGCCGACGAGGCCAACGCCGAGGAACAGCGAGCCTTGCGCCTGCAGGACGAGCTCACGAACATCCTCACGAAGGCCGGCGGGGACGATCGTGGCACCGATCATCGCGTCGTGCAGGTGCAGGATGCGCTGACCTCGACCGACGGGGTCGTGGGGCTCTTCCCGCCTCAGATCAACGATGCGGGCGACGCCGTCATCGTCAGCGCGATCCCGGAGCGTGCGCCCTCGTCACCGGCGACGTCCGATCTCGTCCGCACCCTGCGGACCGATGTGCTGCCGAACGCCACGGCGGGTGAAGGCGTCGTGACCAACGTCGGAGGATCGACGGCGTCCAACGTGGACCTCGCCACGAAGATCGGGCAGCGGCTGCCGATCGTGATCGCCACCGTCGTGCTCCTCAGCTTCCTGCTGCTCATGGTCGCGTTCCATTCCGTGATGGTGCCGTTGCAGGCTGCGGTCACGAACCTGTTGTCGGTGGCGGCGGCCCTCGGCGTGCTCACGGCGGTCTTCCAGTGGGGATGGGGACTCTCGCTGATCGGTCTCGACGTGCCACGCGGCACGGTGCCGATCGCGAGCTACGTGCCGCTGATGATGTTCGCGGTCCTGTTCGGGCTCTCGATGGACTACGAGGTGTTCTTCGTGAGCCGCGTCGAGCAGCAGCATGCCGCCGGGAAGCCACCGCGCGAAGCGGTGCCGGCCGGACTCGGCGCGAGCGCCCGGGTGATCTCGGCCGCCGCGCTGATCATGTTCTGCGTCTTCGCGAGCTTCGTCATCAACGGCGATCCCACCGTGAAGCAATTCGGGGTCGGCCTCGCGGTCGCGGTGCTGCTGGCGGGCACGATGGTCGTGCTGCTGGCCCCTGCGATGCTCGTGCTCTTCGGCGGGTCCGTCTTCCGGCTGCCCGGGTTCCTCGACCGGGTGGTGCCACGGATCGACGTCGAGGGCGGGGTCACCGACCAGGGCGATCGCGATCCGCCTGGGCCCGAGGACGAATCGTGAGCGGGTGCCGCGTCAGCGAAGAGGGGAGGGCGGCGCGACCGCCTCGGCCCGCACGATGTGCATCAGCGCGTTGATCTGCGCCAGGTGCGTGAAGGCCTGGGGGAAGTTCCCCCAGTGCCTGCCCGTGCGGGGGTCGATCTCCTCGGCGTAGAGCCCGAGGGGGCTCGCGAACGAGAGCATCCGCTCGCAGAGGTCGCGCGCACGTTCGAGCTCGCCGATCTCCACCAGGGCGGAGATCAGCCAGAACGAGCAGATCGCGAACGTCGCCTCCTCGCCGTCGAGGCCGTCGTCGGTCTCCTCGACGCGGTAGCGCATCACGAGGCCGTCGAGTGTGAGCTCGTCGGCGATCGCGAGCACCGTCGCGCGCATGCGGGGGTCGTCGGCCGGAAGGAACCGCATCAGGGGCGCGAGCAGGAGCGACGCGTCGAGCGCGTCAGAGTCATAGCGCATGGTCAATACTCCGCGCTCGTCGACCCCGTGCTCGAGCACGTCGGCCTTGATCAGCTCGGCCTCGGCCGCCCATCGCGCGGCCAGCTCGGGCTTGTCGAGCACCTCG
>JBGGNG010000072.1:0-4086 GCA_041287635.1 Actinomycetota bacterium
GGTCGCGCCGTGACGCTGGCGCGCACGAGCGACCTCTGGTGGAAGAACGCGGTGCTGTACTGCCTCGACGTCGAGACCTTCCTCGACTGGAACGACGACGGGCACGGCGACCTCGCGGGATTGATCGAGCGGATCGACTACCTCGCCGGCATCGGCGTCAGCTGCCTGTGGCTCATGCCGTTCCAGCCATCGCCCAATCGCGACGACGGCTACGACATCACCGACTACTACGCCGTCGACGACCGGCTGGGCACGCTCGGTGACTTCGTGACGGCGATCCGGACGGCGAAGGACCGCGGCATGCGGGTCATCATCGACCTCGTCGTGAACCACACGTCGGACCGGCACCCGTGGTTCCGGTCCGCGCGAGCCTCACGAACCTCGTCGTTCCGCGACTTCTACGTCTGGCGCGACGAGCGCCCGCCCGAGGACCCGTCGGCGGTCGTGTTCCCCGACGCCGAGGACAGCATCTGGACCTGGGACGAGAAGGCCGGCCAGTGGTACATGCACCACTTCTACTCGCACCAACCCGAGCTGAACATCGCGAACCCGAGGGTGCGCGAGGAGATCGCGAAGATCGCGGGCTTCTGGCTCGAGCTCGGCGTCGACGGCTTCCGGGTCGATGCGGTGCCGTTCCTGCTCGAAGAGGGCGCCACGGCGAGCGACGCGGCGCTCGACCCCCACGACTTCCTCGAGGACTTCCACCGGTTCGTGACGAGACGCAAGGGCGACGCCCTGTTGCTGGGTGAGGTGAACCTGCCGGCGAAGGGCCTGCGCGAGTTCTTCGGCGACCAGGGCGACGAGCTACAGCTGCTGTTCAACTTCCCGGTCATGGAACGCATGTACCTGGCGCTCGCACGGCAGCGATCCGAACCCCTCGCCGAGGCGATCGCGGCATCCGAGCGCATCGAGGACTGCCAGTACGCGAACTTCGTCCGCAACCACGACGAGCTGATCCTCGACCAGCTGAGCGACGACGAGCGCCAGGAGGTCTTCGACGCCTTCGGGCCCGACGAGGACATGCAGCTGTTCGGGCGGGGGCTGCGTCGACGCCTGCCGCCGATGCTCGACGGCAACGAGCAGCGCATCCGCATGGTCTACAGCCTGTTGTTCTCGCTCCCCGGCACGCCGGTGCTGTTCTACGGCGAGGAGATCGGCATGGGCGAGAACCTCGCGATCGACGGCCGGCTGAGCGTGCGCTCACCGATGCAGTGGACCGACGAACGCAACGGCGGCTTCTCGCAGGCTCGGCCGAGCCGCCTCGGCCGACCGGTGGTCGAGGGGCGTTTCGGTCCGCTCGCGGTCAACGTGGCGGCCCAGCGGCGGGACCCCGATTCCCTCCTCAATTGGATGGAGCGCATGATCCGCCGCCGCCGCGAGACCCCGGAGCTCGGATGGGGCGAGTGGCAGGTGCTCGGCACCGACAGCCAAGCGGTGCTCGCGCTGCTGTGCGAGTGGGAGGACGGGATCGTCGTGACGATGCACAACCTCGGCGAGGAACCCTGCGTCGTCACGGTGTCGCTCGGTCGCGACTTGCCGGAAGGATCACAGGTGCACGACCTGCTCGCGGAGTCGCCGGATGCGGACGGGCTCGACGGTGACGTCGTCGAGGCGAAGCTCGAGGGCTTCGGGTTCCGGTGGCTCCGCCTCCAGCCACCCGGGCAGCCGACCGCGCCGTGACCAGCCTTGTGTCACCTGATGCGCGGACCGAACACGCATAGCCGGGGGTATATGCTTCGGGCAACCCTGAAGGAGAGAGTCGTGATGCGCGCTGGTCACATGCTCGGCGGTCTGGTGACTGCCGCTCTCGTCCTTGGAGCCACGTCGCCAGCCATCGCGACCTTCCCGGGGGGGAACGGCGAGATAGCGTTCACCAGCAGCCATCGCGTGACCGGTGCGCGTGCCATGCGCACCGTGTTTGACGGCGGCTCGCCTGGCCGAGTGCTGTTCCCCGCGAATCACCCACCCACCGCGTTGGATGCAGACTGGTCACCCGACGGCGGGACGATGGCCGTCCATGTCTTCAACCGCTCCTTCTTTTCCGATCGGATCATCCTGCTCGATGTCGACACGGGCACTCGTTCCCTGGTGATCCGGGCGGCCGACATGCCTGGCCCAGCAGCGATCTACTCCGTCGCCTTCGCACCCACAGGCGGCGCGCTCGTCGTCTGCATCTCCGCAGGGTCGTCGACACGCCTGTACACGATGGGCACGGACGGCTCGGATGTCACGCTCGTCTCAGGCAACCCGGACTGCTACGCGGACTGGAGCGCCACGAACCGCATCGTCGCAACACGAGGCAAGGCGTTCAGGAACGCGCAGCAGATCGTCACGATGGACCCGGATGGGTCGGATGTTCAGGTCGCCGTCGATGCGTCGGGCGTTGGACTGGGAGAGGGTGTCGCGGTCGCCCCCAGTTGGTCGGGCGATGGCTCACTCCTCGTGTACTCCGCTGAGGATGATGGCACAGGCCAGTTCGAGCTCTACACGGTCGAAGGCAACGGGACCGGTGAGGAGCAGCTCACCCAGAGCCTTCGTCGATCCGAGTTCGCACCGGTGTTCTCACCGGATTCGACGCGGGTGGTCTTCGTGAGGGCGAAAGGTCGACCCTTCTCCCGTCCGGCAGCCACCGACATCTTCTCCATCGCGACCAACGGTACGGGCACTCAACGACTCACCGAGACGCCGAACCGCAACGAGCTGACTCGTTCATGGCAGGCCGTCCCATAGTCGACGAGGGCGCGCGCTCAGGTTCAATCGTCGACCTCGCCCTCGAAGATCGCGAAGGCGGCGCCCTGGGGATCACGAACCGCCGCGAACCTGCCGGCGGGGATCTCCGTCGCGGCGACGAGCGTGCTGCCGCCGAGCTCTCCCGTACGTGCCAGCGTGTCGTCGATCGATGGGGCGCTGAAGTACGGCACCCAATTGGGCGGCACGCCGCCCTCGCGAAGGGTGAGCTCGCGCATGCCGCCGTTGCGGCCTTCCGCGGCCCCGTCGTGTTGGATCAGCCAGTAGCCCGGGCCGCCGCCCGTGTCGACCTGCTTGATCGACCAGCCGAACAGGCCTCGGTAGAAGCTCGACGCCGCCTCGACATCGTCGGTGGCAAGCTCGTTGGAGGTCAGGCATCCCGGATCGTTGACGAGCTCTGCGCCGATCGATCCCCGAGGTTCCCAGAGCCCGAGCATCGCCCCCGTGGGATCGGCCACGATTGCTACGCGCCCCGCGTCGCGCGCGTCGAACGGACCGGCGTGCACCTCGCCGCCGAGCTCGTCGGCCCGCGCGGCCGAGTCGTCGGCGCTCGCCACGGTGACGTAGCTGAGCCAGTTGGGCGGCACGCCCGCGGAACGCTGCCCGTCGGGCTGCTCGGTGATCGCGGCGACGGCTTTGCCGCCCCGGGTCGCCGTCTCGGAGGCGTCGTCGGTCTGCCAACCGAGCAGCTGGCCGTAGAACCGCTTCGCGTCGCGAGGGTCGGTGGTGAAGAGCTCCACCCTGGAGAACGTTCCCGGCTCGTACGCGGTCCTCGATCCCATCGTCGCTCCTTCCGCATCGTGCGTGCTTGCGACGTCGACGGTACCCACCCTGCCGCAGCCATGAACGCCGCCGCGTTGAGGCCTCGACGACCCCGGCGCGGGCAGACCGTCGAGTTCGGTAGGCTGCGGGCGATTCCGCTCGTTCGAGACGTCACGTAAGGGAGCCATCGTGTTTGCCAAGCTCGGGCATTGGTGTTTCCGCAACCGGGGCAAGGTCGCCCTGCTCTGGCTCGCCGCCCTGATCGTCCTTGGGGCCGTCAGCGGCATGATCGGCACCGCCTACAGCTCGGAGTTCGCGCTGCCCGACGTGGAGAGCCGCCGCGGGTTCGACATCCTCGACGACCACTTCGCCGACTCGAGCGCCGGTGGCGAGGGCGGCACGATCGTCTTCCGCGCGGAGCAGGGCGTCGACGACCCCGAGGTCCAGCAGGCGATGAGCGCCTACTTCGAGGAGGTATCGCAGATCGAGGGCATCACGATCGTCAGCCCGTACTCCGAGGAAGGCGCCCAGCAGATCGCGGCGCAGGGTCCCGAGGCCGGGAAGATCGCGTACGCG
>JBGGNG010000073.1:0-18091 GCA_041287635.1 Actinomycetota bacterium
AGTTCCTGGTCGACTCGTCGTCGTCGCTGCGTACCAACCGCGAGCTGACGGCGAAGGAGGGCATCTTCGCCGGCATCTCGAGCGGCGCGGTGGTCTCGGTGGCCCGGCGCATCGCGACCGAGATCCACGAGGGCGACATCGTCTGCCTGCTGCCCGACGGTGGCTGGAAGTACCTATCGACCGAGGCCTGGGCCGAGGATCTCGCCACCGCCGAGAAGGGCGTCGCGGAGTCGCTGTGGTGGTGAGCGCGCGCATCGCCGGCGTCAGGGATCCGGACGCATGAGCGATCCGCGCCCGATCGGCGTCTTCGACTCCGGGGTGGGCGGCCTCACGGTTGTGCGCGCGATCATGGACCAGCTGCCGCACGAGCCGATCATCTACGTCGGCGACACCGCCCGGTTCCCGTACGGGCCGAAGCCGGTCGAGCAGATCCGCCGCTACGCGCTCGAGATCGCCGACCTCCTCGTGCACCGCGACGTGAAGATGCTCGTGGTCGCGTGCAACTCGATCGAGGTGAGCGCGATCGACCACATCGCCGAGCGGGCGGGCATCCCGGTCGTGGGCGTGATCGATCCGGGCGCGCGCTCCGCCGTGCACGTCACGAGGAACGGACGCGTCGGTCTGATCGGCACCGAGGCGACCGTCGCAAGCGGCGCGTACGACCGTGCCGTGGCCGCGACGGGGGCTCCGGTCACGCTCAGCTCGCGGGCATGTCCCGTGTTCGTGGAGCACGTCGAGCGTGGTGACACGACCAGCGAGGAGCTACGGAGGGCCGCGCGGGGGTATCTTTCTCCGCTGATGGCCGACGGCATCGACACGCTGATCATGGGCTGCACTCACTACCCGCTGCTCTCGGGCCTGCTCCAGCTCGAGCTCGGGCCGGATGTCGTGCTCGTGTCCTCGGCCGAGGAGACCGCCAAGGACGTGTACGCGACGCTCGTGGCCGAGCGGCTCCTCCGCGACGAGGGCGGTCGTGCCGACCACGAGTTCCTCTCCACGGGCGACCCCGAAGCGTTCGAGCGCGTCGCCGGCGTCTTCCTCGGGCCCGAGCTCACCGAGGTGGGAGCGGCCCGGGCCGTGCCCGTGGGAGGTGGCTCGTGGAACTGACCGTGCTCGGCTCCGCGGGAACGTGGCCCGGCGCCGGCGGCGCGACGTGCGGCCATCTGTTGAGCCACGAGGGCACGCACATCTGGCTCGACGCGGGTACCGGCACGTTCGCGCGCCTTCAGGAGTTCATCGGCATCGACGACATCGCGGCGATCGTCGTCACCCACGGGCACACCGACCACTTCATCGACGTGATCCCGGCGTTCTACGCGCGGCACTACGGGGGCATGGGGGCGCCCAACCTGCCCTTCTACTCGCCCGACGGGTTCGTCGAGGGCATGAGCGTGCTCACGAGCGAGAACGGCCGCAACGTGATGGCGGAGGCGTACGACTTCCGCACCGTCCACGGCGGCGATGTCTTCGACATCGGGCCGCTCCACGTCACGACCTACGAGATGACCCACATCGGTGTGAACGCTGTCGGCTACCGCATCGAGGCCGGCGGAGCGGTGCTCGCCTACACCGGGGACTCCGGTCCGTGCGACGAGGTGATCGAGATGGCGCGCGACGCAGACCTGTTCGTGGCCGAGGCCACCTACCAGGACGCCTCGAGCAAGGCGTTCTTCCACATGAGCGCGACCCAGGCGGCGGAGCACGCGAAGGCGGCGGGGGCGAAGCGGTTGATGCTCACGCACATCCTGCCGACGCTCGACCGCGAGGTGTCCCGGGACGAGGCCGCCGCCGCGTTCGACGGCGTGATCGACCTCGCCGAGGACGGCACGACGACTGAGATCGCGCCGTGATGACGACGACTGAGATCGGGCCGTGATGACGACGACTGAGATCGGGCCGTGACGCGCCCTGACGGCCGGGCGGCCGACGAGCTGCGCCCCGTGGCATGGGAGCTCGGGTTCCAGGAGTGGGCCGCGGGTTCGGTGCTGTTCTCGATGGGCAAGACCCGGGTGCTCGTCGCGGCCAGCGTCTCCGAGGACGCGCCCCGCTGGCTGAAGGGCACCGGGAGCGGGTGGGTGACGGGGGAGTACTCGATGCTGCCGGCGTCGACCTCCGAGCGCTCGAGCCGCGAGGTGAACCGGGGTCGGCCGGGCGGGCGCACCCAGGAGATCCAGCGTCTGATCGGTCGGTCGCTCCGCAGCGTCACCGACCTCTCGCGGCTCGGTGAGCGCACGATCACGATCGACTGCGACGTGCTGCAGGCCGATGCGGGCACCCGCACGGCGTCGATCACCGGGGGCTACATCGCGCTCGCGATCGCCCTGCGCGGGCTCGTGGCCGAGGGCACGGTGCCCGACGACCTGCTCGCCGACAGCGTGGCGGCGGTGAGCGTGGGCATCGTCGACGGTGAGCCTCGGCTCGACCTCTGCTACGACGAGGACGCCGGCGCCGAGGTCGACTTCAACGTCGTGATGACGGGCAGCGGCGACTTCGTCGAGGTACAAGGCACCGCCGAGGGCACGCCGTTCTCGCGCGCCGACCTCGGCGCGATGCTCGACCTGGCCGCGGCCGGTGTGACGCAGCTCACCGAGTTGCAACATCGTGTGCTCGCCGGCTGAGCGTCGATGGCGTCCCCCGACCGGCTCGCGATCGCGTCGCGCAACACCCACAAGCTTCGGGAGCTCGGTCGCATCTGCGCGGAGTGGCCCGTCGACTGGGTCACGGTCGAGAACCACGACCCGGCGGCGTTCCCCGACGTCGAGGAGACCGGCGACTCCTACCTCGAGAACGCTCTCTTGAAGGCGACCGAGGTCGCGGCCGCGCTCGGCGTCGCCGCGATCGCCGACGACTCCGGCATCGAGGTCGACGCGCTTGGCGGCGGCCCCGGACATCGCTCGGCCCGCTACGCCGGCGAGCAGGCCACCGACGAGCAGAACCTCGATGCGCTCCTGCGGGCGGTGCGAGGGGTGCCGTCGGGAGGCCGCACCGCCCGGTACCGATGCGTCGCGGCGATCGCGTGGCCCGACGGCCGCTCGCTGCACGCCGACGGGGTGTGCGAGGGCGCGCTCGTCGCGAAGCGGCGAGGGGTGCGCGGGTTCGGCTACGACCCGGTCTTCGTGCCCGCCGGCTGGGACGAGACGATGGCCGAGCTGACCGACGCCCAGAAGGACCGCATCAGCCACCGCGGACGGGCGTTCCGCGCGCTCGCCGAGCTGCTCGCCGAGGCCTGAGCCCGCCACCGCAAGGCGCCGTACCCGACTCAAGGTACCGACCTCGTCTGTCGAGTCTTCTGGCGTGGAACACAAGACCGTCGATCAGCCGTCGGTGGACCGTCGCGTGCTGCGCAGCACCCGGGGATTCTTCGACGGCAAGTCCCCGCTGCTCGTGGCCGTGCTCGGCCTCGCGTTCATCGCGGTCGTGAGCGTGCTCGACTACCTCACCGGCCCCGAGCTCTCGCTCTCGTTGCTCTACCTCATGCCGATCGGGCTCGTGACGTGGAACCTCGGCCGCCGCTGGGGCGCGGCGGCCGTCGTGGTCTCCACGGTCGCCGCCCTCGTGAGCGACGTGCTGTCGTCGCCGTCGACCAGCACCACCGACCCGGTTCCCTACTGGAACGGCATCGTGCGGTTCGCGGTTTTCCTCGCGGCCGCGATGCTGCTCGACACCCTGCGGTCGATCATCGATGCCCAGTGGGGCCTCGTCGACGAGGAGGCCGGGCGCTCGAGCGACCTGCGCGAGATGAACGACGTGAAGGACACCCTGCTGCACGCGGTCTCGCACGACCTCAAGGGCCCGCTCGCCGGCATCCTCGGGGCGATGCAGACGATCCGCCGCGACGACGAGCTGCACCTCACCGCCGACGAGCGCGAGGCGCTGTACGAGGTGATCGAGCACAGCGGACGCAAGATGAACCGCCTGATCGACGACCTGCTCGACCTCGACCGCATCGACCGGGGGAAGGTGCACCCGCAACGCCGTCCGACCGACGTCGGCGAGCTCGCGCGTCGGGTCGTCGCCGACACGGCCCAGCTCGACGACCACCCCGTCCGCGTGCGAGCCGACGCCGTGATGGTCGAGGTCGATCCGAGCAAGGTCGAGCGGGTGATCGAGAACCTGCTCGTGAACGCGGCCCGGTACACGCCGCCGGGCACCGCGGTGCTCGTCCAGGTCACCGCCCGCCCCGACGGCATCGACCTCGTGGTCGAGGACGACGGCCCGGGCATCCCCGACGAGCTCAAAGACGTGCTCTTCGAACCGTTCCGTCAGGGCGAGGACTCGAGCGGGCGCGGCATGGGCATCGGCCTCTCGCTCGTGCAGCGGTTCGCCGAGCTGCACGGGGGCTCCGCCCGGATCGAGGACGCCGCGACCGGCGGGGCACGGTTCGTGGTCGAGCTGCCGGGCGCGGTCACGCCACTCGGCAAGGCGACCGACGGCCTGGTGGCGGAACCGCAGCTCCACGCCGTCTGACGTTCACCGCGTGCTGATCGGCCGGAGCATCGCCGGTGCGACGTCGCGCCATGCCTCGCCGGAGAGCAAGCCGCGGTGATGGAAGAAGACGGCGCGGGCGAGCGCCCGGAACCTCGGACTCTCGAGCGCCCGGTCGAGCAGCGCGTTCGGTGGATGGACGTCCATCGCGGCCCGCATCGGGCGCTTCCAGGTGAACGTGGGGTAGGCGTCGTGCAGGAGGCGGTCGGGCGAAGGGCCGCCGTCGAGCAGGTGGCTCGCGATCGCGAGCGCTGCCACGCGACCCGACCGCATCGCGGTGTGGATACCGCCGGCGGTCAGGGGCGACACGAGCCCGGCCGCGTCGCCCACCAGTACGGTGTCCGGGGTCGCGAACGGTCGGACGGTGCCCCCGACCGGGATCAGCCCGCCGCGCGTGGCCACGCGTCTCGCCCGTGCGAGGTCGACGACCGAGCGCACGCGCGCGATGAACCCATGGAGGTCGGGCTTCGCGGGCAGGCGGGTGGCGAGTCCGATCTGCGTGACGCCCACCCCCGGCACGATCCAGCCGATGTAGCCGGGCGCGAGGTCCGAATCCAGGAACACGTGCAGCCGAGTCTCCAACTCGACGGGCCCCTCGAACTCAGCCTCGATGCCGGCGAGGAAGCGCCGGTTCACGCCGAGGGCGGCGGAGCGCGCGACCGTGGAGCGCGGTCCGTCGGCACCGACCAGGATGCGACCCGTGCGCATCGTCGCCCAGAACGACCTGCCGTATCGGATCTCGGCGCCGGCCGCCTCGGCCCGCGCCGACATCGAGCGGAGCAGCGCGGGTGTGTCGGTCGCGAGGAAGAAGTAGCCGGGCGCATCCAGGTCGACCCACCGGAGCGAAGGACCGTAGAGCCGCACGCCGTGGATCCGTCGGACGAGCTCCTTCGGGAACTCCTCGTCCTCGTCGGCCTCCTTCACGAGCAGGCCGGTCGTGCGTACCGCCTCACCCGCGTCGCGCTTGCGATCCCAGACGATCGTGTGAAGGCCGCGCGTCGCGCTCGCCCGCGCACACGAGAGTCCCGCGAAGCTTGCTCCTACG
Organism: Actinomycetota bacterium; assembly: GCA_041287635.1. Lineage (GTDB taxonomy): Bacteria > Actinomycetota > UBA4738 > UBA4738 > HRBIN12 > JAOUEA01. The sequence continues at coordinate 5,531 of JBGGNG010000073.1, forward strand.
ATCTCGACGTCGGCCACGCGGCCGAGCCTGACCGCTGAGACCGTGCGATGGAACCCGCTTCGCCGGAACGCCACGCATCCGACATGGTTCCGCGACGAGGCTCAGCGATCCGGTGTGAGGATCATGACCGGGATGCTGCGCTCGGTCTTCGTCTCGTACTCCGCGAAGGCGGGATTCGCGGACGTGATCATCGCCCAGAGGCGCTCGCGCTCCTGCTCGCCGGCAGGCCGGGCGTTCACAGAGAGCTCGTCGGTGCCGACCTCGATCGTCGCGTCGGGCTGGGCCAACAGGTTGTGGTACCAGTCCGGGTTCGTCGGTGCGCCACCCTTCGACGCCACGACCACGTAGTCGTCGCCGTCGCGGAAGTACGCGAGCGGATTCGTGCGTTCCGCGCCGGTCTTGGCTCCCCGGTGCGTGAGCAACAGCAGCGGCTGCCGCGCGAACGAGGCGACCTTGCCCTCGTTCGAGCGGAACTCGTCGATCACCGTGGCGTTCCAGTCAGACATCGTGGACTCCCTCAGGTCGCTGCTCGCCTCAACACGGAACCCGCGCTGGATATGCCGGTGTCAGGTTGACGGTTGGCGGTCTTCAGGGGCTCGGTGACGGTCAACGTCGTCGTGCTCGCGGGCACCATTTCTCCGCTGATCCGGTCCAACGCCGGATGCCGCCGCGCGACGAGGTGACCGATACTGCCGGTGTGGATCCGGCAAGACTGACGAGGCCGTGATGATTCAGCGAGGGACATGCGCCTGTGCACACGGGTGGACCAAGGTCGGATTCAGCGGTGTTGACCTCCACGACTACCGATGCAGGCGATGTGGTCTCCACTTCCGGCGTTCGAGCTACAGGCTTGAGCAGGATGGCGACCTCTTCACTTGCGGGTTCAAGGAGCCACTCCTCCCTTGCAGCTGGCCCGACTGCATGCCTGACGACCGACCACTCACGAAGAAAGTGGGTGATCGCTTGCAGGCTGGGAACTGGCGGTTGCTTAGGGGCGATGCTGGTGACTGAGCAGGGGGCGTGCGAGTGCCCGCATCGCTGGCGGCGCGTCCAGCGCTCCTCCTATCGGTGCACGACGTGCGGGAAGCATCTGACGCGAAGCCATGACCTCGGCACGTCGAGCAATCTTCCTTACCTCTTCTGCGAGGGGACCGAAGGGTTCGAGCGCTGCGACTGGCCGGACTGCATCCGGGTGCCCAGGTCGCTGTGGCGACGCCTTGTCGATGAGGCCCGGGCCCTGAAGTGGAATAGCGATGCGTATAACGAACCGAACTACTGATTCAACGACTCGTCAGTGGTAGCACAAGGTCAACGTCGCCGTGCTCACGTTGCGGTTCCCGCGGCCCTGCCCGGCCCGTTGAGGCACGGTGCGCCTCGATGTAGCGTCGAGGCCGTGTCTGGTACCCCTGTCCTCCAGCCCTTCTACAAGGGGTGGGCGGATCATCAGCGACTCCTTCTCGCCGCGATCGCTGATCTCCGCCAGGACCAGCTCGCGCTCCGGACGGCTCCGGGGGAGATGGCGATCTGGCAGATCGCCAGCCACATGGCCGGGGGTCGGGCGTATTGGTTCCACGACATCCTCGGCGAGGGTGACCCGGCCGTCCGTGACATGTTCCGCGTCGCGAGCACGACCGTCCCCGATCTGCCCCTTGAGCAGGCGGGGTGGGAGGACGACGAGAGCCATCCTCGCACGGCAACCGAGATCGTCGACGCGTTCCACGAGACCTGGAGTGAGATCGAGGAATGCCTCGAGCGTTGGACGCCGGACGACCTCGCCGTCCAGCTCCCTCAGGGTGCCTCAGGCCGCTTCACGACGCGCGGGTGGGTGGTCTGGCATCTCATCGAGCACGAGGCACACCACGGAGGTGCGATCTCGCTCATCCTCGGGACCAACGGACTGCCCGGCTTGGACATCTGAGCACCGAGACCGGTCCCCACCGACCTGTGCAGATCCACGTTGGGGTGCGGGGGGCGACGTCGGTCCGATCATCGAGGTCCAGGCGGCCCCTCCTGACGCCCGTGCACGGTGCCACCATGAAGGTGGAGGCGGTTCGAGGGAGGAGGGGACGACGATGAGACTGACGTGGAGAGATGGTGTCGCAGCTGTCTTCGCGGGTCTGATCGCGCTGATCGTGCTGGCGGTCATCGGGTCCTGGGGGTGGCCACTGCTCGGTTCCTACAAGGCTGGGATCGTCGCAGTCGCGTTGCTGGCCGTTCCGATGTGCGTCATCGGCGGCTATGCCTTCTGGGACAGTGTGGCGTTCGAACACCCGGTGCAGGCGATGCACGATCCGTACCTCGCTGCGGACATGCTGCTCGGTCCGGTGGCGATCGCCTTGGTCATCGGCGGACTGGTGGTCGGGACGCAGGTGTGGCTCGTGGCTCTGGCCGCTCTGATCGGCATCAAGTGGCTGATCGCGACGGCGCGCCATGCCGTCGAGACGTCACCCAGGGTTCACCCGCGCACCGTGGCCGCTCACTGACCTGTACGGGGTGCGGTGGGTCACGCCTTCCCAGGGTCGGTCGTCACCACTTGGCCGGTCGAGCCGCTGACACGATGGCGTGTGGACGATGGAAGGAGGGAGTGGATCATGATCTCGACGCTCACGAAGTGGGAGTACTTGGTCGTGCCCCTCGATGACGCGGGGGGACTCAAGAAGCACGCGGATCTCGCTCCGGACCGCCTGAACGAGCTGGGCTCCCAGGGCTGGGAGGCCGTCGGTCTGTCGCTCAAGAAGGGCGATCTGGTGGCGTGGCCGGTGGTCCTGCTCAAGCGTCCGGTCGGTTGATCGGGAGCTGCAGGATCCGAGGAGGTGGAGACCCATGCAGTGGGATCTCGGACTCCAAGGTCTGGGGCTGCTCGTCGCGATGTCGCTCGGCTTCGGCGTCCTCGCTCAGCTGATCGCAGGGAAGAGAACCACGCGATGGCTGTGGCTGATCGCCTCGGCCGCGGCGTTCGTCGGCGGCCTGTTGACCAGTGAGGTCTGGTTCGACTGGGCGACCCAAGAGGAGCTGCAGCCGAACATCGACGGGCTGTCGTTCGACGAGGCGTTGCTAGGCGCTCTCGTCTCGACGATCGTGGCCGTCCTCGTCACCCGGTTCGTCGCCCGGAAGCGGTCAGTCGAGCCCGCCAACCGAGCAGCCGTGAGTAGCCCAGGAGGTCGAAGCTCCGCATAATCGACCGGTGAGCGCGGCGCGCGGCGATCCACCCACCGGCACGGTGACGTTCCTGTTCACCGACATCGAGGGCTCGACCCGACTCCTCCAACAGCTGGGGGAGGACTACCGCTCGCTGATCGACGACCATTCCCGCCTCCTGCGGGAGGCGTTCGACGAGGGATACGTTTCCGGCACCGAGGGTGACGCGTTCTTCGTGGTCTTCGCCTCGGCGCCGGCGGCGATCCGCGCCGCCGCCCACGCGCAACGAACGCTCCATGCCCAGGCATGGCCGGCGGATGCCGACGTGAGGGTCCGGATGGGCCTGCACACGGGAGAGGGCGCGCTCGCTACCGACGGCGAGTACGCGAGCATCGACGTGAACCGGGCGGCCCGTATCGCGGCGGCCGCCCACGGTGGCGAGGTGCTGGTGTCGGACGCGACGCGCCGGCTCGTGGAGCCCTCGCTCGCCGAAGGGTTGGACCTGCGCGACCTCGGGGAGCATCGCCTGAAGGATCTGGATCGGCCCGAGAGGCTGCATCGACTCCGCATCGAGGGGCTTCCGGACGACTTCGGGCCTCCACGCACGCTCGACGCCCGACGCGGGAACCTGCCCGCCGACCTCTCGCCCTTCATCGGGCGGGAGGAGGTCCTCGACGACGTGCGCCGCCTCTGCGCAGAGCATCGGCTCGTGACGCTCACGGGTCCCGGAGGGTCGGGCAAGACGCGTCTCTCCCTGCAGCTCGCCCGGGAGGCCCAAGCGGGGTGTCGCGACGGGGCGTTTGCCGTGCAGCTCGCACCGATCGTGGACCCCGAGCTCGTGCCCGACGCGATCGCGAACGCCCTCGGGGTGATGGGCGAAGCCGGGCGCCCGGTCCTCGAGACGGTCGCGGACCATCTGGCCGATCGCGAGCTGTTCCTCGTGCTCGACAACGTGGAGCAGGTGATCGAGGCCGCGCCGGTCGTGCCGGCGCTGCTGCAGGCCGCGCCCGAGCTCCGCGTCGTGACGACCAGCCGCGAGCCGCTGCGCGTGGAGGGTGAGCAGGAGTACGCGGTGCCGCCGATGGCGGTGGCCGATCCCGCGCTCCCCGCGACTCCAGAGCAGCTGCTCGCGTACGAGTCGGTCGCGCTGTTCGTCGAGCGCGCCTCGGACCGCATCAGCCTCAGACTCGGTGTCATGACCCCGGACGAGGGAGGTGCCCCATGCTGACGCAGGTCGCCGAAAGTGTGCTGGTCCACCAGAGCGAGCTACTCCAGAACAACACCGTCGTCGTACAAGGCCGGGCCGGCGTGTTGCTCATCGACCCCGGGATACAGGGCTCCGAGATGGCCTGCCTCGCGAACGACCTCCGCGAGTTGGGCCAGCCCGTTGTGGCAGGCTTCTCGACGCATCCTGATTGGGATCACGTGCTCTGGCACGCCGAGCTCGGCGAAGCGCCCCGGTACGGCACAGCCCGCTGCGCAGCCTCCATGCGAGATCTGCTATCGAACGCTGACTGGAAGGCCCGCGCCGCCGAGGGGTTGCCGCCAGAGATCGCCGAGGAGATACCGCTGGACCTGTTCGGCCTCATCACCGGTCTGCCCGCCGACACCGGGCAGATCCCGTGGGATGGCCCTCACGTCCGGATCATCGAGCATTCGGCGCATGCCCCGGGCCATGCGGCGTTGCTCATCGAAGAACGCGGGGTTCTCGCCGCCGGCGACATGCTCTCCGATGTCTTGATCCCGATGCTCGACGACTTCGACAGCACCGATGACCCGATCGAGGACTACCTCACCGGGCTGCGGCTGCTCGAGGGCGTGGCGGACGACGTCGATGTCCTCATCCCGGGTCACGGGTCCGTCGGCGGAGCTGATCAGGTACGCGCACGGATCGAACAGGACCGCGCGTACTTGCAAGCCCTGTGTGACGGCGGTGGTCTCGACGACCCGCGGATCGGCCCATCGGCCAAACCCGGCTGGGAGTGGGTGAGCGATATGCACGACGGGCAAGCCCAGCGCCTCGCCGAAAGAACCGAACCCGGCGCGACGCCCGGCTAGCGATCCGCTTGCGACACAAGACGACCCTGCCGAATCTTGACGGAAGACATTTGAGGGGTGCGAGAGGGGAGATTCGAACTCCCACGCCCTTTCGGGCACCGGGACCTAAAGGCGGTGCCGCTATGCACGGATCCCGTTCCTACGGGTCGTCTGGTGCCGGCTCGTGCCATCTGGTGTCCGTGAGAGTCACTCCCTTGTGAGCAAGGCGTGAGCAGTCTGCCGGGAGCAATCGGAACAGGCCTCTCGCCACCGGCCTGGCGGAGACTCACGACGACTAGGAGGAGCGACGTGAGCAGCTGGACGAAGGTCTAAGGTCTACCGATGCCTTCCAAGGGTAGACCCACGAACCCCCGAGGTCGGGCTGCGAAGGTCAGTGGAGAGCACGCTGCGCTGTTCGGGAAGAGGAAGCGTCGCGGAGGCAAGACGAGTAGGAACAAGGTGGTCACGGATCGACGATGCGTGAACTGTGGCAAGGTCATCCCGCTGAAGACGCCCTACGACGATCTGGGCGACGGGCGACACGCTCACTTCGTATGCCCCGCTGACTGAGCCGCACTCCCGCACCTGCTGGCTCCCGGAAGCCTATCCGCGGCACCGGGCCCCACCCCGCTCCGGGCCCTTCCGCCGCAGGTCAGAGGGGGTCTGCTCACAGCTTGCTCACAGAGTAGCGGCTGGTGCACGCGCCTCACGCTGGATAGCGCGACCCGCCCCCGTACCCCCACTGTTCCGTGGTCGTGGACCACAGTGCTCGGCAAACGGATCACCCCCCGCCACCTGTTCGCCGGTGAGGGACCGGGTGAAGAAGCTCCAGGTCGGAAGGACCGTCGCCCCCTGGTAACCAACGGACGACAGCACCTCCGTCAGCATGCCGGGGCGGCTGCGCAGCCACATCGGTTTGAGTTCTCGCCCCACGATTGCTGGCGAGCGATGCACTGGGTCAGGACGGGGTGGTTCGGCACCGAGCCCATGAACGCGTTCGAGACCAGTCGCGTTTCCGTCCAGTCGCAAGAGGACGTAGCCTTGGCCCGACGAAGTCGAGTTGTGGACTACGGTCGTCACGTGGCCGTCGAACACCATCGCCGGAAACACGCGCGCCACCAGCGGCTCGGGGCAGCCTCGTTCGGTCTCGCGTTCGTCATGGCGGTGGGATGGCTGATCCTGAGCACGATCCGATCGGCACCTCCCGTCCCCACCGATCCATCCGCAACCCAGAGCGAACTCGGCGTCTTCGCTGATGTTCGGGGATGGGTGACGTACGGCGACGTCGGCGAGGACTACTTCGGATATGGCATCTGGGCGGTCGATCCGGCGAACCCCGATGAGCGCCCGGTGCTGCTGAGCCGCGGCGCAGGGCTCCCGATCGCGTGGTCGCGCGACGGCTCGAAGCTGCTCTCCAATCGAGGTGGGCCCTTCTTCCAGCGTCGCGACTCACTCGTCGTGGTGACCTCCGATGGCACGAAGACGGTGGTCGCCCGCGCCGAGGAGATCACAGGTGGGTCGTTCACTCCCGACGGATCGGCGGTCGTCTATGGAGTCTCGGACGGGAAGGACGTGAAGTGGGGCATCTACATCGTCGATGCGAAGGGCGGAACGCCTCAGCTCATCTACGCTCCGGGTCGCGGGCCCGCACCCAACCCGTGGAGGATGGCGGTGTACTCACCAACCCTCTCACCCGACGGCTCACGGCTCGCGTACGTCGAAGGAAAGGGGTCGTCTGGGCACAGCCTCTGGGTGACGGACGTCGATGGGACCGACCGGCACCGGATCGTCAGAGATGAAGTGCGGATCGACGTCTACTCGGAGACGAACCTGCAGTGGTCGCCCGATGGGACACGGTTGGTGTTCGGGGGAGACGGCATCTACGTCGTCAATGACGACGGGTCAGCACTCACACGCGTCGCCAGGGGGCGGGAGACCGCGTACTGGTCGCCTGACGGCTCGCGGATCGCCTTCCAGCGATTCGGGACGTTCTACACCATGGCGCCGGACGGTAGCGACATCCGTAGCTTCGGGGTACGGCCTCGAGCGACGGAATCGGTCGTTGGACCGTGGAATCCGCTCGTGCCGGCTGCCTCAGCTTCGCTGCTCTCCTCGTATGACGCCGTCGAGGAACCAGGCAGCTGGCAGAGTTCCCCGATCACGTGGTCGAAGGGACGCTGTCCGTCCCGCAGGGGGGACACTGGACGCCCTGCACCGCTCCCTCGAGAGGCCATTTCGGCATCGAAGGGGGAACCGGCAGCCGCGACTTTCTGTGAGCAAGCGTGAGCAAGGCAGGGGGTTCTCGCGAGATCTCAGAGAACGGCTCAGAACGCAGTTCTGCAGGTCACAGGGGGTGCGAGAGGGGAGATTCGAACTCCCACGCCCTTTCGGGCACCGGGACCTAAACCCGGCGCGTCTGCCAGTTCCGCCACTCTCGCGCCCGTCAAGGCTACTCCGGGGCAGGCCCTCTGCACGTCACGCGATCATCTGGAATGATGAGGGCCCGTGGGCCCCCGGCGCTCCTTCCTCGTGTGCCTCGCCGTCCTCGCCCTCGTCGGCGCGGGCTGCAACGACTTCCCCGAGGGTGCCTCGGCGCGCGAGCTCGCCCCGACCGTCGCGCCCCCGCCCCCTGCGTCGCCATCGCCGCGCGAGTTCCTCGAGGTCGGCGAAGCGGGGTCCACGCACGAGACCAGGCAGCCCGTCCAGATGGCGGCGCCGGCGCCGAAGTCGCTGGAGCGATGGGGGTGGGCGCTGCGGGCAGTCGCCGATCGGCTGAAGGTCTACTCCGATCCCCGGAGCGACGCGAGGCTGCGCAAGAGCATCGATGCGTTGAACCCGTGGGATCAGCGGATCGCGTTCCCGATCCGGGGGGTCAGGGTCAAGGGCCGTACGACGTGGTATCGGGTGCTGACGGGCATCGAGCCCAACGGGTCGAGCGGCTGGGTCAAGGGCGACCACGTGACGTTCGACCGCACGCGCCACCTGGTCGTCGTGGACCTCTCCCAACGTCAGCTCCGCCACTACCGCAACAACATGCTGCGCCACCGGTTCACCGTGGGCATCGGTGCGCCGAATACCCCGACGACCGTGGGGCGGTTCTTCGTCTGGGCACACCTCGATCCCCGTGACGCCTCGGGCCCGTACGGCACCTATCTGCTGGGGCTCTCGGGCTTCTCCGAGGTGCTCACGAACTGGCCTGGAGGCGGGCGCATGGCGATCCACGGCACCGCCGATCCCACCGATCGGGGCCGTCGAGTCTCGTACGGCTGCCCGCGCGTCTTCAACCCCCAGATGAACCAGCTGCGCGGCATCCCGATGGGCACCACCGTGCTGATCCGCCGCTGACCCTCGTCGGGCGTGCGCCGACGTCGCACCACCCGTACGATGCGGCCGTGGCACGCGTCGACGGGACCGACACCACGACCCTGCGGGGATCGTTCACCGTGGCGGCGGCGGGGGACTGCATCGTCTCGCGGCCGCTGCTGCCGATGGCGGGCGTCGATCGCGCCTTCGCCGAGGTGGTCACCCTGCTGCGGGGCTCGGACGCGACGTTCGGGAACCTCGAGACCAGCCTCGTCGACCTCACCGACACCGCCGGGGTGCCGTCGGGCCTTCCCGACGACTGGGCGATCCGCGCGACGCCCGACACGGCGCTCGATCTGCGCGCCCTCGGCTTCGATGTCTTCGCCCGCGCGAACAACCATTCCACCGACTGGGGCGCCGGGGGCATGTTCGAGACCGGTCTCTACCTCGACGAGGCGGCCCTGCTTCACGCGGGGGCCGGGCCCACGCTGGCGGCCGCACGGGCCCCGAGGTACCTGGAGACCGACGCCGGGCGTCTCGGCCTCGTGTCGATGACGACGAGCCCCGCCAGCGGGCTCGCTCCCGCGCTGGACGCGTTCGGCGAGGTGCCCGCGCGCCCGGGCGTGCACACCGTGGCGGTGCGCACGACGGTGATCGTGACGCGCAAGGTGATGCGCAGCCTCGTCGCGATCCGCGAGGCGCACCCCGAGAGCGACGTGGCCTGGCTCGTGCAGAACGTCGACGCCGAGGGGGAGCCGCCCGATCGCCTCGAGCTGTACGGGCGGGGGTTCGAGGTCGGCGAGGAGATGGGCATCCGCCACGACCCCGACGAGGAGGCATTGGCCGGGAACCTGCGGGCCATCCGGCTCGCGGCGCAGCACGCCGACGTGGTGATCGCGGCAGCCCACTCGCACCAGGGAGACGGCCGGCCCGGGGAGCCGCCCGAGTTCCTGCGCTCGTGGGCGCATGGGGCGATCGACCACGGCGCCGACGTCGTGGCGATCAGCGGACCCCATCACGTCGCGCCGGTGGAGCTCTACCGCGGCCGGCCGGTGCTCTACGGCCTCGGCAACTTCTTCTGGTGCGACATGCAGGAGCCGATCCAGCGATACTTCTACGACGAGAGCCGGGCGCTGCTGCGCGAGCGGTTCGACGACCCCACGGCGGCGACCGACGGCGACCTCATGGGCGTGTTGAACGACGATTCCTTCGGCAACGACGCGACGTTCCATGGGGTGCTCGCGCGGGCCCGCTTCGGACCGGACGGGCTGGAGGAACTCCGGCTGCATCCGGTAGACCTCGGCCGGCAGGAGCCGATCACGCGCCGCGGCATCCCGCGCACCCCGAGCCCGGAGGTCGCCGAGGCGATCCTCGACGAGGTGCGGACGATGTCGCAGCCCTTCGGCGTCGAGGTGAAGGTCGACGACGGCACGGGGCTCGTCACGCCGGCCTGACGGTCCCGGCGAGATCGGTCGTTTCGGTCAGCCCTTCCCGAGCCGTCGCCCGGCGTCCCGCAGCACCTCGCGGGCGCAGTTGCGTCCGTTCGCCCCGGTGACGCCGCCGCCCGGGTGCGTGCCGGCGCCGCACAGGTAGAGGCCGCGGAGCGGGGTGCGGTAGTCGGCCCATCCCCGCACGGGCCGCAGGAAGAGCAGCTGGTCGGGCGCCATGTCGCCGTGTAGGTGGTGCCCACCGGTGAGCGCGAGGCGCCGTTCGAGGTCGAGCGGGCTCAGCACCTCGCGGTGCAGGATCGACCCGGGAAAGTTCGGGAACACCCGACCCACCTGTTCGATCACGCGGTCGGCGACCGCGTCGCGGGTCTCGTCCCAGGTGCCGCCGGCAAGCCGGTAGGGCTGTGACCGCACCCCCAGCGTCACCACGTGGCGGCCCTCGGGCGCCAGCGACGGGTCGTGTACCGACGGGATGCAGAGCTCGATGTGGGGGTCATCGGCCGGGACGCCGGTGCGCGCGGTCGCCTGGTCTCGGTCCAGCTCGGGCAGGGGCTTGGTCAGCTGCACCAGGCCGCGATGGTATGAGCGCACCCCCGCGCCGTCGTCGACCCCGGAGATCTTCGGCAGCTCCGAGACGGCGAGGTTCATCTTCAGGCTCGCCCCCTCGCACCGGTACGCCTCGAGGCGAGCCGTGAACGCCGTCGGTAGCGCGGCCGGGTCCACCAGCCCGAGGAAGGTCCGCTTCGGATCGGCGTTGGAGACCGTGCGATGGGCTCGGATCTCCTGCCCGTCTTCGAGCACGACCCCCAGTGCGCGATCGTCGTACACCGCGATGCGGGCAACCGCGGCGTCGGTTCGGATCTCGGCGCCGGCTTCCCGCGCGGCGTCGGCCATCAGGGACGTCACCGTGCCCATGCCGCCACGTACGAAGCCCCATCCGACCCCGCCACCAGAGCCTCCCGACGCGGCCTCGTGCAGCAATCCGTACGCAGTGCCGGCGGTACCGGGACCGGCGAGCGTGTTGCTGATCGACTCCCAGCCGAGGGCCGACTTCACCATCTCGTCGCCGAAGTGCTCGTCGAGGAACCGGCTCGCCGACGTCGCGAAGAGGAAGGCCATCTCGTCGAGGGCGCGCCGGTTTCGGGCCGCCATCAGGGCGAGCCGCGCGCCACCGCGCAGATCCCGGATGCGGGGATGCTCGGGGTTCGGGGCGGTGATGTCGAACATCGGCATCAGCGAGGCGGCGATGCGCGCGAGCTTCACCTCGTACGCCGGGAAGGCGCGCGCGTCGGCGACCGAGCGGGCCCGGATCGGGTCGAGCGCCCGCTCGGGCTCAGCCTCGAGCACGAACGTGCTGCCGTCTGGGTAGACATTCAGGGAAGGACCGCCCTCGTCGACGGTCAAGCCGCGCTCGCGCAGTCGTAGGTCGCGCCAGATCGCACCCCGGAGCATCGAGAGCACGTACGCGCCCGGCGAGGCCTTGAACCCCGGGGCGAACTCCTCGGTCGTGCAGGCGCCGCCCACGATCGAGCGCCGCTCGACCACGAACGTCCGCAGGCCCGCCCGCGCGAGATAGAAGGCCGCGACCAGGCCGTTGTGGCCGGCTCCGACGATCACGACGTCGTATGGCTCGCGCACTGGTCCCCTCCGCGACCCCCTGCCACGGGCGGCAACCGGTGTCCGAGGTGGCGGGCGGGGGCGGCGAGCGCGACCCTAGAGCGACGGATCGTCGACCGTCAACGATACGCTCCACGTGTGGTGGGCCCCCGGGGACTTGAACCCCGAACCTGCGGATTAAGAGTCCGTTGCTCTGCCGGATTGAGCTAGAGGCCCGCCGAAGTCTACCAAGGGCCCTTGGGGTGAGTGACGGGATTTGAACCCGCGGCCTCCTGGACCACAACCAGGCGCTCTAACCGAGCTGAGCTACACCCACCACGCTGCAGCTCACACGATACCAATGGTCGACCTACCCAGAGGAACGAGCCTGGGGTATCATCTCGGCCAAGTTTGAATCGCCGTTCAATCGCTGTCCTCGCGGACGGCTGCGGCGGTTCCTCGAAGGAGGAGATCGCACCATGGCGGCACAGGTCGAGTTCGATCTGGACCTGATCGACAGCTTGATCGAGCGAGAGGAAGCGACGCTCGAGCCGACGCGGCGTGCGTCGATCGAGTACCGCGCCACCGCCGATCGATACGTGGCCGGCGGCGTCGCGTCGAGCTGGCAGGATTCCCCGCCGCACGCGATCTTCATCGACCGCGGCAAGGAGAACCGCCTCTGGGACATCGACCAGAACGAGTACATCGACTTCCACCTCGGGTACGGGGCGATGGTGGTCGGGCACGCGCACCCGAGGATCGTCGAGGCGATCCAGCGCCAGGCCGAGCTCGGAACCCACTTCGCACAGCCGACGAAGCACCTCGACGTGATCGGCGAGAACCTCACCCAGCGCTTCAAGCTTCCGCTATGGCGCTTCTGCAACTCGGGCACCGAGGCCACCCTCGAGGCTGGGCGCCTGATGCGGGCGAACACCGACCGCGACGTGCTCGTGAAGATCGAGGGCACGTACCACGGACACCACGACTCGCTGATGTTCTCGGTGGCGCCCGACCCGGCCGACATGGGCCCGCGCGAGCA
>JBGGNG010000074.1:0-4056 GCA_041287635.1 Actinomycetota bacterium
CGTCGCGCCGGTGAGACGGTGACGCCCGAGGGCCTCGGCGGCGAGGAGGCGCTGCGCGTCTGGAGCGAGGTGCTCGCCCCGGCCACGATCTCGACCGACCATCCGTCGTCGATGGCGTTCGTGCCGGGCGCGCCCACGAAGGCCTCGGTGCTCTTCGACCTGGTCGTGGGCGCCTCGTCGACGATCGCAGCGGGATGGATCGACGGGGCCGGGGCGATCTGGGCAGAGAACCAGGCGCTGCGCTGGCTGGCCGATCTCGCCGGGTTCCCGGAGGTCGCCGGCGGGGTGTTCGTGAGCGGAGGGTCAGCCGGGAACCTCTCGGCGCTGGTCGCGGCGCGTGCCGGTGCGGCGTCGAGGCTCGGCGGACGGCCGCCCACCGGATGGAAGATCGCCGTGGCCGACAGCGTGCACTCGTCGGTCGCCACCGCCGCCCGCGTGATCGACGTGGGCATCGTCGACGTAACGGGCGATGAACGCGGGCGGCTCACTGGCGCCGGGCTCGCCTCGACGCTCGACGCGATCGGCCCCGACGAGGCTACGAGCGTCTTCGCGGTGGTCGCGAGTGCGGGCGCGACGAACGCCGGCACGGTCGACGACCTCGCGGGCGTGGCCGATGTGTGCGAGGCGCGAGGGATGTGGTTCCACGTCGACGGGGCCTACGGGGGGGCCGGGCTCGCGGCGCCGTCGGTTCGCGAGCGCTACCGGGGCGTCGAGCGCGCCGACTCGTTCATCGTCGACCCGCACAAGTGGCTGTTCGCCCCCTACGACTGCTGCGCGCTCGTGTACCGCGACCCGTCGACCGCGTACGGCGTGTTCCGGCAGGAAGCCGGGTACCTCGACACGGTGAACCAACCCGACGCGGCGTGGAGCGAGTGGAACCCGGCCGACTACGCCTACCACCTGTCACGGCGTGCCCGCGGCCTTCCCCTGTGGTTCTCGCTCGCGACCTACGGGACCGACGCGTATCGCGAGGCGATCGAGCGGGTGCTGACCCTCACGCGCGAGACGGCCGAGGAGGTGCAGGGGCGCGACGAGCTCGAGCTCGTGATAGACCCGGAGCTGTCGGTCGTGCTGTTCAGGCGGCTCGGATGGAGCGGCGCGGACTACGAGGCGTGGTGGCGCCGGCTGCTCGAGGCTCAGATCGCGTTCGTGCAACCGACCACCTGGCGGGGCGAGAAGCTCGCACGACTGTGCTTCGTGAATCCCCGCACCACAATCGACCACGTGCGCGCGGTGCTCGGAACGATGACGTCGTAGGAGCTGACGCTTCAAGGGTCTACTCGTCGCTCCCGGCCAACTAGGCAGGGACCTCCGTAGTCCGTCCTGCGAGGGAACACGGAGGTCCTTGCCGAGTCGCGCCGCGCGCACCCGGATCCGCGCGAGGTTCCTAGTTCCCGATCGGTCCCTGGCGGCGGTAGGTCTCGTCCTGCATCGCCATCAGACGCGCCACCCGCTCCTCGGTCGGCGGGTGGGTGGAGAACAGGCTCGTCAGGCCCCGGCCCTTCAACGCCGACAGCGGGTTCACGATGAACATGTGTGCCTCGCCCGGCTGCAGGGAGTGCGGAGGCGGCACCCGGCGGCTCGTATGCTCGAGCTTCTGCAGCGCGCTCGCCAGCGCCTGAGGATCGCTCGACAGGAACGCGCCCGACTCGTCGGCCTGGAACTCCCGCGACCGCGAGACCGCCATCTGGATCAGGCCGGCGGCGATCGGGGCGAGGAGCCATGCCGCAAGCATCACGATCGGGTTCCCGCCCTCGTCGTCGCCGCCGAACCAGAGCGCCATCCACGCCAAGTAGCTGATCGAGGTGCCGATCGCGGCCGCGATCGAGCCCACGAGGATGTCGCGGTTCGCCACATGGCTCAGCTCGTGGGCTAGCACACCGCGCAGCTCACGCTCGTCGAGGAGCTGCAGGATGCCTTGCGTCACCGCGACCTTGGCGTTCTGCGGGTTGCGCCCGGTCGCGAACGCGTTCGGCTGCTGCATCTCCGAGACGTAGACACCCGGCATCGGCATGTCGTTGGTCTGCGTCAGCTCCCGCACGATGCGGTAGAGCTGCGGGTACTCAGCCTCCCCCACCTCCCGCGATCGCGTCGAGCGGACGGCGATCGACCCAGACCACCAGTACATCGCGAAGTTGAACCCCAGGCCCATCACGAGCGCGATCGTCATGCCGGCCCGCCCGCCCACGAGCGCTCCCACCGCCAGGAACAGCCCCATCATCGCCGCGAGCAGGACCCAGGTCTTGGCCCTGTTGATGCCAGGTGTCACCGTCATCACTCCTCGTGATCGTTCGCTTTCGATCGTCCCATAGGCGGTTCGATACGACGCGCCCGGCGGTTCCCCGCTCGGCGCGAGGTGCCGAGATCAGGGCCCGACGCCGACGAGCGTGGAGAGCTCCGCGAGCCGGGTGATCGCGCCCGGGAGCACGAAGATCGACACGATCGCGATCATGGCCACCGCGACCACGGCGGTCACGAGGGCAGGAACCCTCAGCCGCGATCGGTCGGCGGCGTCGCGCAGGAACATCTCCCTCGGCACGGCCAGGTAATAGAAGACGCTCACGACCGAGTTCACGAGCATCACGATCGCGAGCGCCGGTCCGAGGGTGCCGCCCCGTTCGATCGCGGCCTGGAAGATCAGCAGCTTCCCCCAGAACCCGCCGGTGGGGGGCACGCCGGCCAGCGAGATCATGAACACGGCCATGCCGATCGCGATCAGCGGCGCCGTCTCGCGCAGTCCGGCGAAGTCGGTGATCCGAAGCGTCGGGTGCCGGCGCGAGACCGCCACCGTCGCGGCGAACGCGCCGATGTTCATGATGCCGTAGATCAGGATGTAGGCGACGGCCGCGGCGAACGCGGAGCGGTTCGTGGCCCCGTCGTCGGTGACGAGCGCGAACGTCAGCAGGATGTAGCCCGACTGCGCGATGCCCGAGTACGCGAGCAGGCGCACGACCTGGGTCTGCTGCAATGCCACGAGGTTGCCGACGGTCATCGTCGCGATCGAGAGGAACGCGAAGATCGGCACCCAGAACTCGTACTGGTCCGCGAAGGCCACGAACATCAGCTGCAGCAGGCCGGCGAACCCCGCCACGCTCGAGGCGACGGCGAGGAACGCGGCCACGGGCACCGGCGAGCCTTCGTACGTGTCGGGCGCCCAGAACTGGAACGGGAACGCCGAGACCTTGAACGCGAAGCCCACGACCACGAACAGGATCGCGGCGAAGGCGAGCGTCTCCAGCTCGCCGGAGAGCCCACCGAGGGCCACGCCGATCTCGGCGAGCTGCGTCTTCCCACCCGTCACGCCGTAGATCAGGCTCATGCCGAACAGCATCACGGCGGTCGACAGCACGCCGATGATGAAGAACTTCACCCCGGCCTCGTTGGACTTCACGTCGCCCTTGCGGAACGCGGCCATGAGGAAGCCGGGCGCCGAGACGAGCTCGAGCGCGATGAACAGCAGCAGCATGTCGCGCGAGCTCGGCATCATGAGGCAGCCGAGGAACGAGGTCAGCAGCAGGAAGTAGTACTCCCCCTGGTAGAAGCCGCCTTCGCGGAAGTACCGCAACGAGAGCCCGAGCACGAGGATCGCGGTCACGAGGAAGAACGCCTTGAACAGCAGGGCGAACTCGTCGACCACGTAGGTGCCGCCGAAGCTCACGCGGTCGTCGGCCCCGATCAGCGTGAGCACCGCGGCGAGAGAGGCCACGACGCCGACGAGCCCGATCGGCATCGCGAACCACTTCCGCCGCTCGGGAAGGAACACGTCGACCACCAGCACGAGCAGGATCGTGCCGGAGAGGATGAACTCCGGCAGCAGCGCGTGGTAATCGACGTCCATCGAGACGACCTAGCTCCCCAACAGGCTCATGAGCCCGCTCACGGCCTCGTCGGTCACGCCGAAGACGAGTCTCGGATAGAGACCGAGCACGAGGATCAGGATCAGCAGCGGCAGCCACGAGACCCACTCGACGACGAGCACGTCGCGCAGGCCGGCTTCCCGCCACTGATCGGGGAGGGTGCCCATGTTCACCCGCTGCAACATCCACAGGAAGTAGC
>JBGGNG010000075.1:0-15647 GCA_041287635.1 Actinomycetota bacterium
TCGACGACGCGATCGAGGCGGCTTCGGAATGTCCCGGCGCGTCGTACGGCACGATCGAGCTGCGCCCGGTCATGGGGATGTCGGAGCCGCCCCAGGCGTGACCGCGAACACCGACGAGGTCGTCGATCGCCTGTTCCGGCGCGAGTCGGGGCGTGCGGTCGCGACACTGATCCGCACGGTCGGGAGCTTCGACCTCGCGGAAGACGCGGTCCAGGAAGCCTTCGCGGTCGCACTCGATCGATGGCCACGCGACGGCATCCCCGACAACCCGGGCGCGTGGATCACCATCACCGCCCGCAACCGGGCGATCGATCGCATCAGGCGCGAGCAGGTCGGCAGGACGAAGGCCGCGGCAGCGGAGCAGCTTCGGGCGCTGGAAGACTTGGACACCGACGACATGCAGGGGATCCCCGACGAACGCCTGCGGCTGATCTTCACGTGCTGCCACCCGGCGCTGCCGATGGAATCGCGGGTGGCCCTGACGCTGCGGACCGTGGGCGGGCTCTCGACCCGCGAGATCGCCCGCGCTTTCCTCTCCCCCGAGCCGACCGTCGCGCAACGGCTCGTCCGGGCGAAGCGGAAGATACGTGAAGCAGGCATCCCCTACCGCGTGCCGCCTCGGGACCTGCTGGAGGAGCGCCTCGACGGGGTGCTCGCCGTGCTGTACCTCGTCTTCAACGAGGGGTACAGCGCGACGAGTGGCGACCTCGTGCGGGTCGACCTCTGCGACGAGGCGATCTGGCTCGTCCGCACGGTCGACCGGCTGCTCCCGGACCGGCCCGAGGTGCAGGGATTGCTGGCGTTGCTGTTGCTACAGCACTCTCGCCGTGATGCCAGGACCGACGCGGCCGGCGATCTCGTGCTGCTCGAGGACCAGGACCGGGCGCGGTGGGACCACGACATGATCGATGAAGGCGTGGCCGTGCTCGACCGAGCGATCGCGCATCGTGCGCCCGGTCCGTACCAGCTGCAGGCGGCGATCGCGGCGCTGCACGCGCAGGCGCCGCGCCCAGACGACACCGACTGGCCCCAGATCGCCGGGCTCTACGGGGCGCTGGCGTCGACGACACCGAGCCCCGTGGTCGAGCTGAACCGGGCTGTTGCCGTCGCGATGGCCGACGGTCCCGCGGCCGGCATCCCGCTGCTCGATGCCCTCGCCCCGGAGCTCGACGGCTACCACCTGTTCCATGCCGCCCGGGCCGACCTGCTCCGGCGCCTGGACAGGGGCCCCGAGGCGACCGTGGCGTACCGGCGCGCGCTCGAGCTGGCCACGAACCCCGCCGAGCGCTCGTTCCTCCAACGGCGACTCACACAGCTCTGAGGACCGAGGCACCCGGCCGCGTGCGTTAGGGTTCTGCGTCGATGCTCTTCCCCACGATCGACTTCGCGGTGTTCTTCGCCCTGGTGTTCCTGGGGCACTGGCTCCTGAACCCGAAACCGCTGCCCTGGAAGCTGTTCATGATCGGGGCGAGCTACTTCTTCTACGCCTGGTGGGACGTGCACTTCATCTGGCTGCTCGCGGGCGTGTCGGCGATCTCGCAGCTGGGCGCGATCGCCGTGGCCCGCCAACCCGACGAGCGACGCAAGCGCATCGCGATGGTCGCCGGCGTCACCCTCACCCTGCTGCCGCTGCTGTACTTCAAGTACTACTCGTGGGCGTCGCTCGAGCTCACGAACGCATCGAACTCCCTCGGGTTGAACGTCGGGCTCCCGCTCGTGCAGTTGATCCTGCCGGTCGGTATCTCCTTCTTCACGTTCATGGCGATCAGCTACATCGTCGATGTCTACCGCGGGCACACACGCGTCGCGAGTTGGATCGACGCGTTCCTGTACCTGTCGTTCTTCCCGCACCTTGTGGCGGGGCCGATCGTGCGCCCCGACGAGCTCATCCCTCAGCTGGACGTGCGGCGCGACCCCCGCCACATCGACGTCGCGGGAGCCTCGTGGCTGATCGTCGGCGGGCTCTTCAAGAAGGTCGTCGTCTCGAGCTTCCTCGCCACCACGATGGTCGACCCGGTGTTCGGCGATCCCGCGAGCCACTCGGCGATCGACGCGCTCTTCGGCATCCTCGCGTACGCGATCGTGATCTACGCCGACTTCAGCGGGTACACCGACATCGCGATCGGCGTGGCCAAGCTGCTCGGGTTCCAGTTCCCGCAGAACTTCGATCGCCCGTACTCCGCTCGGTCGCTGCAGGACTTCTGGCGACGCTGGCACATGACCCTGTCGCGCTGGCTGCGCGACTACCTCTACATCCCTCTCGGCGGGTCGAAGCGGGGAGAGATCCGCACCTACGTGAACATCGTGGTCACGATGGTGCTCGGCGGCCTGTGGCACGGCGCCGCCTGGACGTTCGTCTTCTGGGGGCTCTACCACGGCATCGGCCAGGCGATCGGCGCATGGAAGCGGACCCATCTGCCCGAGCGGACCGAGACGCCGTTGCTGCTGTGGGGGCAGCGGCTGTCCACGTTCGCGCTGGTCTGCGTGGGATGGGTCTTCTTCCGAGCCGACTCCATGGCCACGGCGTTCTCGCTCCTCGGCCGGCTCATCACCGGCTGGACGACCCCGACCGAGCTCGTGACCCCTCTCGTGATCGGCACGATCGCGCTGATGCTGGCGTTGCAGTACGCGCCGAGGGAGCCGGGCCTCCTGCTGCAGGAGCGCATCTCGCGCTGGCGCCCGGTGCCGATGGGGCTCGCCGGAGCCGCATCCTTGTTCGTGATCACCACGCTCGGGCCGCAGGGCGTGGCACCCTTCATCTACTTCCAGTTCTGAGGACCGGATGCCCGAGACCCCGCACGAGAGGATGCCGACGCTGGAGCGGTTCGACCGCTACGGCGAGGATGCCCGCACGCTGGTCCCTCGCGGACGCGTCACGATGCCCGCGGGACGGGTCCTGATCGTGCTGCTCGTCGCGCTGGTCGTGTGGGGCGCGATGTACGCGCCGAGCCTGATGCGTGCCTCCGAGGCACAGCCGCTCGGCACGAGGCGCACGGTCTCGCTGTGGGTGCTCCGCCCCGTCGCGGCGATCAGCGACTTCGTGCAGCTCACCGCGCTGACCGACGGCGCGATCCGGGCGCTCGGTCGCGATCCGAACGAGGCGCCGGGAGGCGCGCTCGACGTGCCTCTGCCCACGCTCGATCCCGACGTCTCGGTCTCGCCGAAGCCCGACGAGCCCGTGGTGAAGGACACGAAGATCCGGCGGCCGACCCCGACGAACGAGCTGCGGGTCGCCGTCGTCGGGGACTCGCTCGCGGTGGGCCTCGGCGTCTACCTCGAGCGCGAGTTCCGCCCGGCGCTCGTGCGACTGACCCGCCAGGGTCGCATCTCGACGGGGCTCTCTCGCCTGGACTACTTCGACTGGATGACCGCGATGCGCCAGATCGAGAACGGCTTCTCGCCCGACCTCGTCGTCGTGATGATCGGCGACAACGACAACCAGAGCCTGCAGAGCCCTGGGGGCCAGGTGGTCGCCGAGATCGGTTCGTTCGAGTGGCCCGCGGGCTACGAGAAGCGCGTCGAGGAGTTCACGAGGATCGCGGTCGACGGCGGCGCCCACGTCGCGTGGGTCGGGCTGCCGATCGTGCAGCGCAAAGAACGCTGGGACGTGATGCAGCGCCAGAACGCGATCTACGAGCGGGTGGTCGATGCGACCCCGAACGCCATCTACGTCGACACGTGGGACCGGTTCGCGACCCGCGACGGCCAGTACACGCCCTTCTACTGGGAAGGTGGCAAGGCCGAGCTGGTCCGCGCTCCCGACGGGCTGCACTTCACCCCACGCGGCTACGAGTTGCTCGCCCAGGCGGTCACCGACGCCGTGGTCGAGTCCTTCCGCCTGATGCCGAACGCGCTCAACGACTGAGCCGGTCCGCGGCCTCAGACCTGGATCGGCACCTCGGGCAGGTTCGCGAGCGCGGCTTCCTCGTCGGCGGCGTCGAACTCGAGGTCGGGCAGCTTGCCGGCGAGGTAGTCGTCGTAGGCCTGCATGTCGAAGTGCCCGTGACCGCAGAGGTTGAACAGGATCACGCGCGCCTCACCGGCTTCCTTCGCTGCCACGGCCTCGTCGATCGCCCCCTTGACCGCGTGGTTCGCCTCGGGCGCCGGCAGGATGCCTTGCGTCCGCGCGAACAGCAGCCCGGCCTCGAACGTCTCGTTCTGCGTGTAGGCGACGGCGTCCATGTGCCCGTGCTTGACCAGCAGCGACAACGAGGGCGAGTCGCCGTGGTAGCGCAACCCGCCGGCGTGCACAGGCGCCGGCACGAAGTCGTGGCCGAGCGTGTACATCGGCACGATCGGTGAGATCTGCGCCGTGTCGCCGTAGTCGTACGCGAACCGACCCTTCGTCAGTGTGGGGCACGCCGCGGGCTCGGTCGCGAGGAACCGCATGTCGGGCGTCTCGCCGCGCAGCTTCCCGGCCATGAAGGGGTAGGAGATGCCGGCGTAGTTCGAGCCGCCGCCGACGCAGCCCACGACGACGTCAGGCTGCTCTCCAGCCATCTCCATCTGCTGCTGGGCCTCGAGGCCGATCACGCTCTGGTGCAGCAGCACGTGGCCGAGGACGCTGCCGAGCGCGTAGTTCGTGTCGTCGTGGGTCGCGGCGTCCTCGACCGCCTCGCTGATCGCGATGCCGAGGGAACCGGTCGAGTGGGGGTGCGCCTCGCGGATCGCGCGACCGCTGCTCGTCTTGTCGCTCGGCGAGGCCACGACGCTGGCACCGAACATCTCCATGAACACCCGCCGGTACGGCTTCTGGTCGTACGACGCCTTCACCATGTACACGTCGCACTCGAGGCCGAACATCTGGCAGGCGAGCGCCATGGCCGAGCCCCACTGCCCCGCGCCAGTCTCGGTCGCGATGCGCCGGATGCCGGCTTCCTTGTTGAAGTACGCCTGCGGCACGGCGGTGTTCGGCTTGTGGCTGCCCGCCGGCGAGACGCCCTCGTACTTGAAGTAGATGTGGGCGGGCGTGTCGAGCGCCGCCTCGAGCCGCGTCGCGCGGAACAACGGCGACGGCCTCCAGAGCCGGTAGACGTCGATCACCTCGCCCGGGATGTCGATCCACTCGTCGGCGGATACCTCCTGGCCGATCAGAGACATCGGGAACAGCGGCGCGAGGTCGTCGGGACCGATCGGCTGCTTGGTCTGCGGGCTCAGCGGGGGCAGGGGCTCGATGCCCGACTTCACGATGTCGGGCATGATGTTGAACCACGCCGTCGGGATCTGATCGGGCTGCAGGTCGAATCGGGTCCGGACGTCGCTCATCGTGGGTGCCTCCTCGCGCGCGTGTGAGTCGGGCCGCGAGCCTACCCCTCGCCCGGACGCGTCGCCACCTCGACCCAGCCCTCGACCTCGCGCGCCCTGTAGACAGGCAGCGGGTCGGCGGCGGGGCCCCCGATCGGCTCGCCGTTCTCCACGTCGAAGACGCTGCCGTGGCACGGACACTCGACCGTCGCGGCGCGGTCGTCGAACTCGCCTTCGGCGAGCGAGCAGCCCTGGTGCGTGCACTCGTCACCGAACGCGTACAGGTTCGCCTCGATGTGGGCCACGGTGACTCGCCCGGCGGGCGTGTCGTACGCCCGCATCTCGCCCTCGGGGATCTCGCCGAGCGCCCCCACCCTCACGTACTCCATCGACGTGCCCCCTTCGAGGTCAGGCCCGCGACAGCGCGGTGAATCCACGCTGCACCACCGTGAACACCCCCAGCGTCGCGAGCACGATCAGCGCGGGGAACATCATGCCGGGGATCAGCAGCCCGATCATGAGCGCGAGCATCCGCTCGAGGCGTTGGAACAGACCCTCGCTGAGGCTGATGCCGACGGCCTCGGCCTCGGCTCGGATCTGACTCACCCCGAGGCTGACGATCAGCGTGAGCAGCGCGAGCCCCGCCTGCACCATCTCGCCCTGCGCGGCCAGGTTCCAGAACAGGCACGAGAACAGGATCATGTCCGAGACGCGGTCGAGCACCGAGTCCATGAAGGCGCCCGATCGCTTCTCCTCGCCTCGGTGGCGAGCCACCGAGCCGTCGAAGACGTCGAGCAGGCTCCCGACGATCAACAGGAAGCCGGCCACGAGCCAGTTCCCGACCACGATCTGCCACCCCGTGAGCACGATGAAGACCGGGGACAACAGCGTGAGCTGCCACGGCCGCACCCCCGTCCAGATCAAGAACGCGAGGATCGCCCGGTAGGGCCAAGCGAGCAGGCGCTGCATCGCGCCGCCGGCGGCACTCTCGTTCTTGCGGGGCGGAGGCAGGTCTCGCACCCGAGGCGCTTCGCGCTCGGGTCGGTCCGCGTGCTCGTTCGTCACTAGTCCATTCCAGACTAGTTCGCAGGGTTCACCCCGCGAACGGCTCGAAGCTCACGACCACGTACCGGACGGTCCCCGCCGGGGCCTCGTAGGCGACCTCCTGCTTCGCCGCGGCGCCCACCAACGCCGCCCCGAGCGGTGACGTCGTGGTCACGGTGCGCGCCGCAGGGGCTTTCTCCTCGGCGTGCTCGGCGAGCAGGTACGTCTCCTCCTCGTCGTCGTCGTCGTCCACGGGCCGGAGCGTGACGAGCATGCCGGGTCCGATCTCGTCGGCATGCTCAGGGGTCTCCACGATCTCGGGGTCGCGCAGCATGTGCTGCAGCTTGCGGATCTTCGACTCCATCAGGCCCTGCTCGTCCTTCGCGGCGTGGTACTCGGCGTTCTCCTTGAGGTCGCCGTGCTCGCGAGCCACCTTGATCTTCTCGGTGATGCGCTCCCGGCCGTGCGTCGTCAGCTCCTCGAGCTCGGCCTTGATGCGCAGGTACGCGTCGAGGGTGAGGGTCGCGGTGGGCTCCTGTCCGGCCCCGCGGGCGGGACGGTTCTTCAGCTCCTCGGGCAGCTCAGGCATGTCGCGAGTGTACCGATGGTCAATCCTGCGAGAAGTAGATGTTCTTCACTTCGGTGTAGAGCTGCACGGCCGCCATGCCCATCTCGCGACCGATGCCGCTGCGCTTGAACCCCCCGAACGGGGCCTCGGTGTGCACGCTCGAGGCCGAGTTCACGCTGAGGTTCCCGGTGCGGATGCCCTTGGCCACCCTGATCGCCCGGCCGAGGTCACGCGTCCAGATCGTGCCCGACAGGCCGAACGGGGAGTCGTTCGCGAGGCGGATCGCCTCGTCCTCGGTGTCGAACGGGATCACGCACACGACCGGGCCGAAGATCTCCTCCTGGGCGACCCGCCAGGCGTTGTCGACGTCGGCGAGCACGGCCGGGCGCATGAAGAACCCGTCGCCGTCGGGCACGTCGCCGCCGGTGACGTGGCGCGCCCCCTCGTCGACGCCGATCGAGAGGTAGTCGAGCGAGGTCTGCCGTTGCCCCGACGAGATCAGCGGCCCCATCTCGGTGGTCTCGTCGAGCGGCTGACCGACGGTGATCGCGTCGGTCCGAGCGGCGAAGCGCTCGAGGTACTCGTCGTAGACGCCCCGCTGCACGAACTGGCGCGACCGCGCGCAGCAGTCCTGCCCCGCGTTGTCGAAGACCGACCACAGGGACTTCTCGATGCAGACGTCGAGGTCGGCATCGTCGAACACGACGTTGGCCGACTTGCCGCCGAGCTCGAGCGAGACGCGTGTGATGTTCGTCGCGGCCGTCTGCATCACCAACGTGCCGACCTCGGTGGATCCCGTGAACGAGACCTTCGCGACGCGCGGATCGGCGATCAACGCGCTCGCCGTGGTGGATCCTGGTCCGGGCAACACGCTCAGCGTGCCCTCGGGAAGTCCCGCCTCGTAGAGGATCTCGGCAAGCGCCAGGGCCGAAAGCGGGGTTTGCGAAGCGGGCTTCACGACCGCGGTGTTGCCGCACGCGAGGGCCGGGGCGATCTTCCAGCTCGCGATCACCGCCGGGAAGTTCCACGGGGTGATGAGCGCACAGACGCCCACGGGCTCCCGCAGTGTGACGTCGAGCCCGGGCGGCACGATCGGGATCGTCTCGCCGGTGATCTTGTTCGCGGCTCCGCCCCAGTACTCGAAGACGTTGGCGACGATGTCGATCTCTCCGCGCGCCGCCGAGATCGGCTTGCCACCGTTCCGGGCCTCGAGCTCCGCGAGCCGCTCCTGACGCTCCCGGACCAGGAATGACGCCTTCGTCAGCATCCGGCCGCGCTCACGGGCCGACAGTCGGGGCCACGCTCCCTCCTCGAAGGCCCGGGTCGCGACGTCGAGGGCCCGCGTCGCATCCCACGCGGCCCCCGTCGCCACCTCGGCCATCGGGGCACCGCTCGCCGGCTCGACCACGTGGCCGGTCGCTCCGTCGAGGGCCTCCACGCGCTCGCCGCCCAACACGATCAGCTCGGTCATGGGGTCGCCTCCCTCTGCTCGACGCGCGCATCGTAGACCCAGGGCGTACCCTTCGGCCGTTCGGAACGACGGGAGGCTCTGCGATGCGACTCGACGACAAGGTGGCCCTGATCACGGGGGGCGGCAGCGGGATGGGCAAGGTGGCGGCCGAGCTGTTCGCGAGCGAGGGCGCGAACGTCGTGCTCACCGACGTGAACGACGAGGCCGGTGAAGCCACCGCGTCGGCGATCGGCGACCGGGCGTTCTACGTGCACGCCGACGTCTCGAAGGAAGCCGATGCCGAGACGATGGTCGCCGCGGCGATCGATCGGTTCGGCCGGCTCGACGTGCTCTACAACAACGCCGGCATCATGCCGCTCGACGACGGGTCGGTGACCGAAGCCGACGGGTCGATCTGGGACACCGTGCTCGCGGTGAACGTGAAGGGCGTGATGTTCGGCTGCAAGTTCGGCATCCCGGCGATGCTCGAGACCGGCGGCGGCTCGATCATCAACGTGGCGTCGTTCGTCGCGTGGCTCGGCGCGGCGACGTCGCAGACCGCCTACACCGCGTCCAAGGGCGCCGTGCTCGCGATGACCCGCGAGATCGCGGTCGAGTACGCGCGCAGGGGCATCCGGTGCAACGCGCTCTGCCCCGGTCCGATCGAGACGCCGCTGCTGCTCGCCCTGCTGTCGGACGAGGCGAAGAAGCAGCGCCGGTTCGTGCACATCCCCATGGGACGCCTCGGCCACGCCGAGGAGCTCGCGAAGGCGGCGCTGTTCCTCGCGAGCGACGACTCGAGCTACATGACGGGCTCAAGCCTAATCGTCGACGGCGGCATCACCGCGGCCTACGTGACCCCCGAGGACTGAACCCCCTTAGGTGCCGAAGACCGGACGCAGCGCCCCGTACACCGCCCGGTAGCGCCCATACGCATCGTCGTACGCCTCGCGGTTGGCGTCGTCGGGCTCGTGCACGTCGGGACGGAACCGGACGAACGCCTCGACCGCGTCGGACACGTTCGCGTGCACGCCGGCGCCGACCGCGGCGAGGATCGCCGCTCCGGTCGCCGTCGTCTCGACCGACTCGGGCACGCGCACCGGCAGCCCCGTCACGTCGGCCTTGATCTGTCGCCACAACGGTCCCTTCGCGCCGCCGCCGACGATCACGAGCCGGCGCACGTCGAGGCCCGCGTTGCGCATCGCGTCGAGGATGTCTCGCAGGGCGAACGCGCTACCCTCGAGGATGGCGCGGGTCATATGGTCGCGCGTGTGTGCGAGCGTGAGCCCGTAGAAGACGCCGCGGGCGGCGCCGTTCCATTCCGGGGCCATCGCGCCCTGCATGCACGGCAGGAACACGAGCCCCTCGGCGCCCGGATCGACGTGGCCCGCTTCCACCGACAGGAAGTCGTACGCATCCCCGAGGCCGACGGCTTCCGCGTCGCGCTCGACCTGCGCGAACTGATCGCGCCACCACCGCAAGTTGCCCCCCGACACGAAACCGGGGTTCTCGAGCAGCCACGCGTCGGGATCGGCGTGCGGATGGCACTCGACCAACATCGTCGGGTCCTCGCGCGGCTCGTCGCTCGCCGCGCAGACGGGCTCGGCGGTGCCGACGACGTCGCACACGTCGCCGGGCGCGTAGACGCCGGCGCCGAGCGTGGCGGCCATCTCGTCGCCGCAGCCGAGCGCCACGGTGGTCGCGGGATCGAGCCCGCTGGCCTCCGCGAACGAGGCGGTGATCGGACCGACCGCCTGCGTCCCGGCGCCGAGCTCGGGCAACATCGCCGCGTCGACCCCGGTGGCAGCGAGCACACGATCGGACCATGCCCGAGTGCGCGGGTTCAGGAGCGCCAGTGACGACGCGTTCGAGTAGTCGACGGCCAGGGCCCCCGTCGCATGCCGGAGCACGTAGCTGCCGGGCGGCATGATGTGGGTTGCTCGGCTCCACGCATCGGGACGCTCGTCGCGGACCCACATCGCCTTGAACACGGCATGCGACGAGTCGAGGTTCGCCCCCACGGCCGCGTAGAAGTCCGCCGGTGAGATCTCCCCGGCGAGGGCGGCGGCCTGCGCCTCGGCGCGCCGGTCCATCCAGATCATGGCGGGGTACAGCGGCGCCCCGGAGCCGTCGACCACGACCATGCCGTCGAGTTGCGAGCCGAAGGAAAGCCCGCGGATCGCGCCGGCTCCGTCAGGACTCTCGGCGACCAGGCGCCGGCACGCGCGCTCGACGGCGGCGTTCCAGTCGTCGGGATCCTGCTCGGCCCATCCGGGCGACGGGTACGAGAGGTCATAGGTCTCGTAGGCGCTGGCGACGAGCTCGCCGTCGTCGCGGTAGAGGGCCGCGTTCGTCCCCTGGCTGCCGACGTCGCAACCGATCACGTAGGACGAGGTCACGGCACGATCACCATCTTCAGCCCGCTGCCCGAGCGGATCGTCTCGAACGCCTCGCCGATCTGCTCCAAGGGCCACCGGTGCGTGACGACCGCGGCGAGCAGCTCCTGCTTGCGGTCGAGGTAGTCCATCGTGATGCGGTACTGACGGTGCGTCGCGCCGTACGCCCCTCGGATATCGAGCTCCTTGTAGTGCAGCTGGTTCATGTCGAGGGGGCTGACCGGATCGTGCTTGGGCAGCCCGGCGAAGTAGACGACCTTGGCGCGTTTCGCGGCCATCTCGAGCGCCGCCTGCTGGGCCGGCTTGGCCGGCGCCGCCACGCTCACCCGCTCGGCGCCGTGTCCTCCCGTTCGCGAGAGCACATCTTCGACGCCGTTGTCGTCGCCGGCGACCCACGAGTCGTCGACCACGTGCCCGACGGCGTCGAGCGCGATCTTCAGCCGATCGCCCGAGACGTCGGTCAAGAAGACCCGCGAGGCGCCGCGATCGCGAGCCATCACGGCCTGCCAGCACCCGATCGGGCCTGTCCCGAGGATCACGACCGTGTCGCCCAGTCGCACGTCGAGCTGCTCGATGCCGTTCAGCGCGCACGCGAACGGGTCGGCAACCGTCGCGAGGTCGCTCGGCAACTCGGGCGGCAACGGGATCAGGTTCTTCATCGCGATCGGCGGCACGGCCGCCACCTCGGCATAGGCCCCCGGATACGGGTCGTAGCCATACAGCAGGTGGTGCTCGCACAGGTTCTGGAATCCCTCGAGGCACCAGCGGCACTCCCCGCACGTGAGGATCGACCCGAGGAATACGCGGTCGCCCTGCGCCACGCCCGGAGGCAGATCGGCCCGGGGACCGACCTGTTCCAACACCCCGACGGGCTCGTGGCCGAGCTGCCAGGGCGAGGGCGCCTTCGGATCCCCGTTGAAGAACGTGCGGGCGTCGGTGCCGCAGATGCCGCACGCCTCGACCCGCAGGAGCGCCCCCGCGGGATCGAGCTCTGGCTCGGCCGCGTCGTCACGCACCTCGACCGTGTTGACGCCGGTCATGAACGCCGCGCGCATCTACGACATCTCCTGCCGCAGCGCGTCCAGCGCCTTCTCTGCCGTCCATCGCTCGCGGATCACCCGTGAGAGCGCCCGCGTGATCGTCTCGGGGTTCGAGTGCATGAAGATGTTTCGCCCGACCGAACAGCCGATCGCGCCGGCGGCCATCGCCTGTTCCATGCGGGTGAGCAGCTCGTCGTCCTCGAGGCGTGAGCCGCCGGCGAGCACGACCGGGATGCCGTTGGCCGCCTCGACGCACTTGCCGAACGAGGCCTGATCGCCGGGCCAATTCGTCTTCACGATGTCGGCGCCGAGCTCGGCACACAGACGCACGTTGCGCCGCAGGTAGTCGAACCCGTACTGCTGCTTCAGCTCCTCGACGGTCGCGTAGGTCGTCGGGAACTCGGCCTCGGCGATGAACGGCATGCCGAGGATCGCGCACTCTCGACCCACCGCCGACAGGATGTCGATCATGCCTGCCTCGGTGTCGCCGCCCAGGGCGGTGAACAGCACGACGGCATCGGCGCCCAGCGTCAGGGCCTCCTCGACCTCGGCGATCTGCACGATCTCGGGCCGGTCGCCGTCGGGCGAGGCGCTCGCCGAGAGGAGCAACGCGAGCGACGTAGTGGGAGAGAATCCCTCGGCCGCGATCCGGATCATGCCCTTGCTCATCATGATCACGTTCGAGCCCCCGGCGACGGCCTCACGGGTGCGTTGCGTGATGTCGGCCAGCGGTTCGAGGAACGTCGGCGACGTCATCCCGTGATCGAGAGCACAGATCACGGAAACGCCCTCAGGGTCGATCACGCGCTTGAGCCGCATCGCCTTGCCGACGTCGGTCATCATCAGGATCTCCTTCCCGGCCCGCGTCGGACCACGGTGAACTCGAATGCCTCTGCGAGGTGGTGCTCGTGGGAGAGCAGGAGCGGCTCGCCCTCGCGCCCGTAGTCGATCTGGCGCAGGTACAGCAACGAGGCACCGCTCTTCACGCCGAGCCGCTTCGCCAGGCCGCGATCGGCTCGCGCCGGCTCGACGGTCACGACGCCGTGCTCGACCGGTGTGCCGTGGCGCTCGAGCAGTTCGTAGACCGAACCATCGAGCGGCATCGACGAGAGCTCGGTGGCCGCGACCCGCCCCGCCGACACCACATCGACGGAGAGCACGACCGGATCGCCGTCCGCCGTGCGCACCCGTTCCAGCCGCACGACCGGATCGCCGGGATGCAGGTCGAGGCTCGCCGCTTCGTCGTCGGTGGCGCCGTCGGTGTGCACTGCGCCCTGGCTCGTCCCGGGCTCCATGCCGGCCGCGCGGATCGCCTCGGTCACCCCGAAGTTCACGTCGAGGTTGTTCCGCAGTCTCGGCCGGTGGGTCGCGTACGTGCCCGCACCGCGGGTCCTCGTGACGAACCCGTCCTCCTCGAGCGATCGGAGCGCTTCGCGGAGCGTCGGGCGTGAGACCCCCATCTCTTCGGCGAGCTCCGGCTCGGGAGGAAGCTTCGATCCGGGCGGGATCCTTCCGGTCGCGATGCGCGACAAGAGGTCGTCTCGTACCCGGAACGACAACCGCTTCCTCGCCATGTCTGCCCCCTCGCCGCGGTGTCAGAGTAGTTTGTCTGACAAATATCTGTCAAAATGCGAACCGCCGTAGCATGGGCGGATGGACGTGCTCGGCGTCGGCGTGCCGGTGGTCACGGGTCCCGCCCAGGGCTGGAACTTCTGGCCGATCCTCGGCATCCCGCTGGCCCTGCTCGTCGCCCTGCGATGGCTGCGGCTCCGCGCCAGTGCGTGGGTCGTGGTCGGATCGGTCCTCGTCGGCTTGCTCGCGGCCGACGCGGTGGCCTGGTGGGGGGTCGTCTCGGCCGCCGCCCTCGCCGCCGTGGCGATCGTGATCGCCACGATCGCGATCGGTTGGAAGCGACACAAGCCCATCTCGGACGTTTGACAGACAAACCCCTTTTGTGTCTCCATACCGACTGTCCGCGCGACGGGGGGTCGCCGGGAGGGAGGGTGACGCATGTCCGAGCGCAAGGTCGGATCGGTCACGTACCGAGAGGTCGGCGAGGGCTACTTCGAGGAACGAGGGCTCCGGCGCCACGCCGGCGTGTGGTCCCTCTGGGCACTCGGGGTCGGCGCCGTCATCTCGGGTGACTACTACGGGTGGAACTTCGGTCTATCCGTCGGAGGCTTCGGGGGCCTGTTGATCGCGACGGCGATCATCGCCGTCATGTACTACGGGCTCTGCTACAGCATCGCCGAGATGTCCCCGGCGCTCCCGCACACCGGAGGCGCCTACTCGTTCGCGCGTTCGGCCATGGGTCCGTGGGGCGGTTTCCTCACGGGACTCGCCGAGAACGCCGAGTACGTGATCACGACCGCCGTGGTCGGCGGAGCGATCGCGCTGCTGGCGCAATCGACGATCGCGGACCTGTTCAACATCGTCGGCGATCCGTTCTGGAACAGCGAGCCGTTCTGGTGGGCGGTCTTCTACATCGTGTTCCTCGCGATCAACATCAGCGGCGTCGAGGCCACGTTCCGCTTCACCGTCGGCATCACGATCGTCGCGATGGGCATCCTGATCGTGTTCTACATCGCGGCGCTCGTGAGCGGAGAGTTCAACCCGGATCTGTGGTTCAACATCGCCGACGGAGGTGGTGAGGCGCCCGCAGGGGACGGCTCGTTCCTGCCGTTCGGTGTCAGCGGGATCTTCAAGGCCTTGCCGTTCGCGATCTGGTTCTACCTGGCGATCGAAGAGGTGCCGCTCGCGGCCGAGGAGTCGATGGACCCCCGCCGCGACGTGCCCAAGGGCACGATCCGCGGCATGCACACGCTGCTGCTGCTCAGCATCGGCGTCCTGCTGCTCAACTCGGGCGTCGGCGGCGGCGCGCTCGCGATCGGCGAGTCCGGCACGCCGCTTTTCGACGGCTTCAAGGCGATCTTCGGCGACAACACCGGCGCCGTGCTGCTCGGCATGATGGTGCTCGTCGGCCTGATCGCGAGCTTCTTCACCATCATGTACGCCTACGGTCGGAACACGTACTCGCTCTCACGGGCCGGGTACTTCCCGCAGTTCCTCTCGAAGACCCACAAGACGCGGAAGACGCCGCACGTCGCGCTGATCGCGGGCGCCATCGTCGGGTACGCCGTGCTGTGGATCGTGTGGTACCTCGGCAGGCAGGAAGGGGACCTCGGGGCGCAGGTCGTGGCCGCGGTGCTGAACATGGCCGTGTTCGCCGCGGTGCTCGCCTATGTGCTGCAGTGCCTGTCGTTCGTGCTGCTGCGGAAGAACCTGCCGAACATCGACCGGCCCTACGTGAGCAAGTGGGGTGTCGCCGGCGCCTACATCGCCGGCACGATCGCGTTGGTCGCGCTGGTGTCGATCTTCCTCAACGAGGACTACCGGCCCGGCGTGTACGGCGTGGCCGTGTACTTCGTGCTCGGGATCCTCTACTTCGCGATCGTGGGCCGGCACCGCCTGGTGCTCAGTCCCGAAGAGGAGTTCGCCCTGACGCAGGGAGAGCAGGGCGTACCAGAGGAGGCCGGGTTCTCGTCATCGGCGGCCGAGCAGGAGGCGATCCTGCGCGGAGGTGAAGGCGGGTCAACGACACCGCCGCCGTCCGGCTAGACGAACAGAGCGGTTGGATGAGGACGCGGCGGCCGGCAACGGCCGCCGCGTCCATGTAGGCAGCGAGGAGGGGCGATGGAGCAGCAAGGCTTGCTCGACGCGGAAGAGCTCGAGGGACGCGCAAACGCCGGCGAGATCGACACCGTCCTGTGCATGTTCACCGACCTGCAGGGCCGGTTCATGGGCAAGCGGGTGCTGCCCGACTTCTTCCTGCACGAGATCCTCGGGGAGGAGGGTCTGCACGCATGCCTGTACCTGCTCGCGATCGACATGGAGATGGAGCCGCT
>JBGGNG010000076.1:0-24544 GCA_041287635.1 Actinomycetota bacterium
GGTGAGGGCACCTTCACCGATACCAACACCAGCACTGATATGCAGATCACCTTCGGCCCCTGAGCACCTCGGCGATCTCGTCGAGGGCGGCGTTCAGGTGCGATGACTTCCCGAAGCCGGCGAAGGTGATCGGATGGCATCTTGATGGTGGGCGCTGAGGGTCTCGAACCCCCGACCTTCGCCTTGTAAGGGCGACGCTCTGCCAGCTGAGCTAAGCGCCCGCGCTCGTCACGCGAGTTCCGTGTGGCCACACGCCCGGCACACCACCCCGCCGAGCTGCGCCGACAGGCGCGTTCCCCCGCAGGATCGGCACCGGTCTAGGCCCTCGGCCCAGTCCGCGCGCTCGACCTGACACGCCGGGCAGATCAACACCTGCCGTCCGCCCGAGACCGCCCGCACCCACGGCGTCTCCCGCTTGTCGGGATCGTAGGTGGGACGGCCGCACAGGGAACACCCCGGTCGGTCGCCCGTGACGAGGGCACCGTCCTTCGGCCTCACGGTTCGCAAGGATACCGATGCGCGCCGCATCGGTCGCGGAGGGGATAGCCTTCGGCGATGGTCGAGGGGCTCGGATCACTGCTCGCGGCGATGGTCGTGGTCGCCGCCGCGCCGATCGTCGTGGCGTTCCTGCCCGGCCGGGTGCCGCAGGTCGTGCTGCTGATCGCGGGAGGCATCGTGATCGGCCCCGAGATGCTCGACCTCGCGCAGCCCGACGACATCACGCTGTTCGCGAACCTCGGGCTCGGGTTCCTATTCCTGCTGGCGGGCTACGAGCTCGACCCGGCCCTGCTCAGGGAACGCGCGGGGAAGCTCGCCATCGTGGCGTGGGTGATCTCGATCGTGCTCGCGATCGCGACCGTAGGAGCGCTGGAGGCGGCGGGCCTCGTGAAGGCGTTCGTACCGGTCGCGATCGGCCTCACGACGACCGCGCTCGGCACGCTGCTCCCGATCCTGCGTGACCACCACATGCTCGAAGGACGCTTCGGCCGCTCCCTGTTCGCAGCGGGCGCCGTCGGCGAGATGGGGCCCGTGCTCTGCATCGCGCTGCTGCTCGGGCACTACAGCTCGATCGTCGAGGTCATCGGCGTCGCCGCGGTCGCGGGCGTGGCGTTCGCGCTCTCGGTGATCCCGCGGTTCACCCGAGGCACGCGATTCGGCCGCATCCTCGAGGAAGGTCAGCACGAGACGTCGCAGACGACGTTACGCCTCACGGTGCTCCTGCTGATCGCGCTGCTCTACCTCTCCGCCGAGTTCGGCCTCGACATCGTGCTCGGAGCGTTCTTCGCCGGCATGGTGCTCCGTCGGTGGGCGCCCGGCGACATCGAGTCGCTCGAGAGGAAGCTAGATGCGGTTGGATACGGGTTTTTCATCCCGGTCTTCTTCGTGTCGTCGGGGATGGGGCTCGACGTGATCTCGATCGTCGAGTCGCCCGGGCGACTGCTCGGGTTCTTCGTGCTGCTGCTGCTCGTGCGGGGCGTGCCGGCGCTGTTCGTCTATCGCAAGGATCTTCCGGCTCCGCGACGCGTGCAGATGATGCTCTTGACCGCGACCGCGCTCCCCCTGTTGGTCGCCCTCACCGAGATCGGACTGCAGAACGGATCGATGCTGCCCGAGAACGCAGCCGCGCTCGTCGGTGCCGGCGTGCTCTCGGTCGCGGTCTTCCCGGCGCTCGCGGTATGGCTCCAACCCCGGGCGCTCGAGGCCGAACGCGAGGCATCCGCTCCGGAGCGCTGACGATGACGGGAGTGACGGCGCGATGCAGCTGAACCCGACCGAACAGGACCGGCTGCTCGTGTTCGCCACGGCGCAGCTCGCTCGTGAGACGCTGGCGCGCGGGCTCTCGCTGAACGCGTCCGAGGCGATCGCGCTCGTCTGCGACGAGATGCACCTGGCTGCGCGCGCCGGCGGCGCGTACGAGCAGGTCGTCGATGCCGGTCGCGCCATCGCCGGACGCACACCGGTGCTCGACGGCGTCGCGACGATCGCCGCCGAGATCCGGCTCGAGGTGCTGCTCGAGGACGGGTCCCGGCTGATCGTGCTGCGGGAACCCTTCGGCCCCATCGATGCCGAGGGGCCGGGCGCCATCCGGTTCGCGCCGGGCGACGTCGACCTCGTGCCCGAGCGCGAGCGGCGGGGGCTCACCGTGCGCAACACGTCGCGCCGACCGGTGCGGATCTCGTCGCACTACCCGTTCTGGCAGGTGAACCCATCGCTCGAGTTCGACCGCGAGGCGGCGCACGGCTTCCGGCTCGACCTGCCCGCGGGCGACTCGCTGCGATGGGCACCCGGCGAAGAGCGCGAGGTCGAGCTCGTCGCCTACGGCGGAGCGGGCGTTCCGGAGGGAACCGTCTGATGCCCCGCTCGATCTCTCGCCCCGAGCACGCGCTGCGCCACGGGCCGACGACCGGCGATCGGGTCAGGCTCGGCGACACCGACCTCTGGATCCGCATCGAGGACGACCTCACCGAACCGGCCGACCAGGCGCTCTGGGGCTACGCGAAGACCATGCGATCGCGGATGACCCAGCGCGACACCGCGACGAGCGAGAGCGAGCTCGACGCGGTGATCGGCAGCGCGATCGTGGTCGATCCGATGCTCGGGGTCGTGAAGGCCGACCTCGGCATCAAGGACGGACGCATCGTGGGTATCGGCCGCGCCGGCAACCCCGACATCACCGACGGCGTCGACCTCACGGTCGGGCCTGGCACGTGGCCGATCCCGTGTCACGGCCTGATCGCGACGCCCGGAGGCGTCGACAGCCACGTGCACTTGCTGAGTCCGCGTCTCGTGCCGGTCGCGCTCAGCGCCGGCGTCACGACCCTGATCACGGCCGGCTTCGAGGAACCCGCATGGCGCATGCGCCGAACGCTCGAGGCGTTCGAGTTCCTGCCCGTGAACCTCGGGCTGCAGGCGAGCGCCCGCGCAGACCGCCGAGAGCCGCTCGAGGCGCTGATCGAGGCCGGCTCGGTGGGTCTGAAGATCCACGAGGATTGGGGCGCGTATCCGGAGATCGTCGACGCGACCCTCGCGACCGCCGACGCCCACGACGTCGCGGTCTGCCTGCACACCGACGGTCTCAACGAAGCTACCGAGCTCGAGGGCACGATCGCCGCGATCGGTGGGCGCACGATCCACGCATACCACGTCGAGGGCGCCGGGGGCGGCCACGTGCCCGACGTGCTCGGCCTCGTGCGGGTGCCGAACGTGCTCTGCTCATCGACCACGCCCGGACTGCCGTGGGGAAGTGCCGCCGACCTCGAGCACACCGACATGATCCTGCTCGTGCACGAGGGGAACCCGGGTCTGGCCGACGACGTCGCCGGAGCGCGGGAGCGGGTCCGCGTGACGACGATGGCCGCCGAGGGTCCCCTGCACGACCTGGGTGCGATCTCGATCGTGAACTCCGACTCACAAGGCATGGGCCGCATCGGCGAGACGATCCGGCGCACCTGGCAGCTCGCCCACGCGATGAAGGCGTGGCGCGCCTCGGAGCTCGGCGCCGGATGGCCCGACGCGCCGGCGGCGCGGCGCCTGCGGCCACGCCCGCAGGACTCGCTCACCGACGACGGGCTCGGCATCGACGACAACGAACGGGTGCTGTCCTACCTCGCCAAGCACACGGCTGAGCCCGCGATCGTGCACGGCATGGCCGACGTGGTGGGATCCCTCGCCCCGGGCCGCTCGGCCGACATCGTGCTGTGGGAACCGGCGACGTTCGGCGTCCGCCCCCTCATGGTGATCAAGGGCGGCGTCGTGGCGTGGAGCGCGATGGGAGAGGGGAACGCCAGCGTGCACGGCGCCGAACCGACCCGCTACGGCCCGGACTGGGGAGGCACGGGCGAGGCGGCGGCGAGGCTGTCGACGACCTTCGTCTCGCGCGCCGCGTTCGACGCGAGCATCGGCGACGCCCTCGGCACCCGTCGAGCGGTGGTCGCCGTCGGTAGGACGCGCGGGCTCACCCGGGGCGACCTCCTCGCCAACACCGCCGTCCCCGACGTCGACGTCTCGCCCGATGACGGCGGGGTCACGATCGCCGGGCGCGTACTCGCCTGCGAGCCGGTCGACGAGGTGCCACTCTCGCGCCGCTATCTCCTCGCATAGAGCGGAGAAGGGGGCGGCGACCGGCGGTCGCCGCCCCCTTCGGTCCGCATCAGGCGATCAGGACTTCTCGCCCACCTCCAGCGGGACGAGCGCCAGGCTGTAGCCCGCCGCTCCGTTGCCCCAGGCGTAGACCTGGTAGCTGATTCCCGCCATCAGCGACAGATCGGCGGGTCCGATCACCGGGTCGCTCTGACGTGCCAGCGACACGAAGACCTCGTAATCGCCCTCGGGAACGTCGAATCGGCGCTGGGCGCCCCAGACGAACTGGCGACCACGGTTCAGCGGCGAGCCGTTGGCCCACACGTTGACCGCAGGAGCGTCGGCCGTGTGGCGCACGACCAGACGCGCCTCGCCGGCCTCGGTCTTGCGGGTGTTGTTGCGGAACAGCGCCAGGTTCGGCGTGCCGTGGTCGTCGAGGTTCGCGACCACCGTGTAGTTGCGATTGCCACCGCCGGCCAGATCGGCGACGGCAGACAGCACGGCGGCGCTGCAGGGCTCGCCGGCCGGTGTGACCTTCAGCCGGTACTCGCCGCCGGGCAGCTTCACGCCCGACACGACGTCGCCCGGCTCGAAGTCGGTGATCGCCTTCGCCCCGTTGACGCACACGTCCACCGTGAGCCCGGGGATACCATGCACGACGTTCAGCGTGAACTTCTGAGCGCCCGTCGCCTGCGTGGGCGCGGCGCCGAACAGCGCCATCGTCGTCGCGAGCGCGACGGCGAGGCCGATGATCCGCTTCGTCATCTTTCCCTCCCTTTCCACGCGGAGTCGACCCGACGGGCCTGCCTCAGCTCCGCGCAGCTTCTAGGAGGGTGCGTACCCACAACCAGATCGGATGAACATGCCGGGCGTCGTGCATAGGTTTCATCGCGACTCCTGCGCCGCTAGGAGCGCTCGAAAACGATGCGACCGGAGGCCATCGTCAACTCGACCGCGGTCTCGCCGATCGCCCCGAGCGAGCGGTTGAACGGGTCGCGGTCGAGGACCGCGAGGTCGGCGCGCATGCCGACCACGAGCGCGCCAGCCTCGTCGTCGTGGTTGACGTACGCCGAGCCTCGCGCGAATGCGGCCATCGCCGTCGCGAGGTCGAGACGCTGCCACGCATCGAGCGGCTCGACGTCGGGCCGACCGGGAGGCTGCCGCGTCACGCCGACCTCGAGCTCGAGCCAGGGGTTCGGCGTGGTCACGGGCCAATCGCTGCCGATGCACATCACGGCGCCGCTCGCGAAGATCGAACGGAGCGGGTAGAGACGGGATGCCCGTTCACCCACCCGCGGCGTCGTGATCTCGGCGATCGTCGGATCGGGCTGTGCCCAGAAGGGCTGCAGGTTCGCTGCGACCCCGAGCCTGCGCAGACGCGGCAGGTCGTCGGGGTCGGGCAGCTGGATGTGCGCGATGTGGTGCCGGGCGTCGTTCCACCCGTTGGCCGCGCGCGCGGCTTCGACCGCGTCGAGCGCGCCGCGGAAGGCCCGGTCGCCGAGCGCATGCTGATGCACCTGGAACCCGCGAGCGTCAAGCGCGACCATCGCCTCGCTCAGCACGTCCGCCTCGATGAACTGGATGCCGCGGTCGTGCCGGCGGCCGAACTCGCCCTCGTACGGCTCGAGCATCGAGCCGGTGCCGCTCTCAGGACACCCGTCCAGCATGATCTTGATCGTGGTCGCGTGGAGCCTGCCTCCGGTCGCCCACGCCCGCTGCTCGACCAGGCGGTCGACCTGCTCCATGCCGGCGTGGCGGTCCCACCACATCGCGGCGACGACGCGCGCGGTGAGGACCCCTTCGTCATCGAGCTCGCGGTAGGCCCGCAGCAGGTCGGGCTCGACCCAGGCGTCCTGCCACCCCGTGATGCCGAGCGCATGCAGCTCCTGCTGCGCGCGGAGCAGGTAGGTCTTCCACTGAGCCACGCTCGGCTGCGCGGCGACCGTGCGCCACACGTCGTACGCGGCTCCCTCCTGCAGGGTGCCGGTCGGCGAGCCGTCGGGGTCACGCACGAGGTAGCCGTCCCAAGGATCGGGTGAGTTCGCCGTCAGCCCGGCGAGCTCGAGCGCCCTCGAGTTCACCCACGCCGCGTGCACGTCGGTGTTCAGCAGGAACACCGGACGGTCCGGCACCACCGCGTCGAGATCCTCCTTGCGGGGGCCGTCGGTCTCGGCGAACACCATGTTGACCCACCCGCCTCCCACGATCCACTCGATGGCGGGGTTGGCCTCGGCCACCTGCCGGATGCGTGCGAGGTAGTCGTCCTTCGCATGCAGGTCGTCGAGGTTCACGTTGAGCAGGTTCCTGCCGGCCACCGACGGGTGGACGTGCGCGTCCTGGAACCCCGGCACGATCATGCGACCAGCCATGGTGAGCACCTCGGTCGCCGGCCCCCGGAACGCCCGCACGTCGTCGTCGGTCCCGACGGCCACGATGCGATCGCCCCGGATCGCGATCGCGTGGGCTCGACGGCGAGCGGCGTCACCGCACCACACGTCGGCGTCGGCGATGATCAGGTCGGCGGGAAGACGCTCTGCATCCGACACGGCGCGGACCCTAGCATGGAGGCACGCGAAGGGAGGTTGCCATGGAGAGCACACAGGTGGAACGGGGACTGGTGGGCACGGTGACGGGCGACGAGGTCGACATCCGCGAGAGCGGCGTCGGCGCCGCGGCCTCCTCGAGGGACCTCTTCCTCACGAACGGGGGCGCGGGGCTGCTCGCCGCCGCCGGCAACCTCACGATCACGAACGGAGGGGGCGGACCGATGGCGATCGGCGGCAACGTGTCGATCACGAACGGGGGCGCCCAGACGATCCTCGCCGGAGGTGGGGCGACGCTCGGCGAACGGAGCTTCGTCGCGTTCGTGCTCTCGCCCAGGGTCACGGTGGAGCCCGGCGCCACGGTCCTCTGCTCGACCCGGCAGGCGCTGGCGTTCGGCGCGGTCGTGAGCGCCGCGATCCTGACGGCGACCCAGCTGCTGCGGAAGGCTCGCAACTCGTCCAGCGTGGACTAGTCGTCGGAGGTGGCGGGGTAGGTCTCGCTCGGCAGATCGTCTCCCTCGGCCGGCTCGTGCGAGGCCGCCACCGATGTCGGCGGCGTCGTCGTCGGCGCGGCGGTCGTGACAGGGGCCGGCGCCAACCCCGCCCGGTGGCGGCCGCGTGAGGGCGTACCCGCGCGGGCCCTCCAGGTCGCGACGACGGCCGCGCCAAGACCGAACATCGACCCGAAGACCCACACAAGCACGTTGAGGAAGGGCACCACGCCGATCGCCGCGGAGGCCCCCCACCCCGCCAGCACGGCCCCGGCGCGGCCGCGCGGCGCCTGGACGATCAACCGGCCCACGGCGTAGACGGCGAGTGCGTACCCGACGAGCGCGACCAGGCCGGAGCCGAGCAGTACGGACAGTCCTAGCGGCAACCCGAGGATCGACGCCGCCGCGGCGACCGCCACCACTGGCCAGGCGATCGCCACCAGGACCCCCCATCCCAGCGATGCGAAGGGGGCCGTGCGAGCCGCCGTGGCGACCCGATCCAGTCCGCGAGGCGCGAGCCCGAGCACGAACAGGAGCAGCAGCAGGGTCGAGACCGCGATCGCGACGGCGCCGAGTAGAGCGCCGAGGGCGGCCAGGGTGCCGCGAGGCGTGAAGGCCACGTCATCGCGCACCTCGCCACCCACGAGGGCGCCGGGCTCCAGGCGCACCGTCTGGGCGCCGAGCACGTCGCCGGCGACCGACGCCGTCGACGCGAGCCGGATCGGGCCGTTCATCGCCACGACGGAGCCGCCGACCTGCCCCGAGATCGCGACGGGACCGTCCAGCACGACCACGTCCCCCACGACGACGCCAGCGACGATCGCCCGGCCGTGGAAGACGACGACCTCTCCCACCGACTGCCCGCGAGGGACCGTCACGGTGCCGGCGAGCATCACCTGGTCCTCGGCCCGGCCGACGTCGGCGCCCGGGCGGGGCGTGGGCGAGGCATCCTGCGTGGACGAGGGTGATTGCGCGGTCGCGCCCCCCGCCCCGGCGAGGACCGCCACGAAGACGGCGACGCAGATGACGACGCGAAGGGAAGGCCGGACCGGCATGGCCCGCATCCTATCGTCGCCTCCGGCGCCGACCATCACGGCGGAGCGGCCCACATGTCACAGTTCCGCGCTAGCGTTGCTGAGTGAGCTTGGCCCCCTTCTCGCCCGCGGTACGCGAGTGGTTCGAAGCGTCGTTCGACGCACCCACGCCTGCGCAGTCGAAGGGCTGGAAGGCGATCGCGAGGGGCGAGCACACGTTGGTGCTCGCCCCGACCGGGTCGGGCAAGACGCTCGCCGCGTTCCTGTGGGCGATCGACCGGCTCGCGACCGAGAGGCCACCGGCTGAGCCCACGGCGCGCACCCGGGTCGTGTACATCTCGCCGCTGCGGGCGCTTGCGGTCGACGTGGAGAAGAACCTCCGAGCGCCACTGACCGGCATCCGCCACGTGGCGGAACGTTCCGGCTCCGGACTCGCGCACGAACCCGCGGTCGGGGTGCGCACCGGGGACACGCCGACCCGGGAGCGGCGACACCTGCTCGCCCACCCGCCCGACATCCTGATCACGACGCCGGAGTCGCTCTACCTGATGCTCACATCGTCGGCACGCGAGACCCTGCGGGGGGTCACGACCGTGATCGTCGACGAGATCCATTCGCTCGCCGGCACGAAACGCGGCGCTCACCTCGCCCTCTCCCTCGAGCGCCTGGACGCGCTCGCGGACGAGGCGCCTCAGCGCATCGGCCTGTCGGCGACGCAGCGCCCGCTCCAGACGATCGCACGGTTCCTCGGCGGCCATGCCGACGACGGCGAGCCGCGTCCGGTCTCGATCGTCGACGCCGGACATCGCAAGCCGATGGAGCTCGAGGTCGTCGTGTCGGTCGAGGACATGGGCTCTCTCGGCCAACCGATGGATGTGCCCGCCAGCGGTCCTGCGGCGGCGGGGCCCTCACGCACATCGATCTGGCCGTCGATCCATCCGCGGCTGCTCGAACTGATCCGAACGCACCGATCGACGATCGTCTTCGTGAACGGCCGCCGGCTCGCCGAGCGGCTCGCCTCGCAGCTGAACGAGCTCGCCGAGGAAGACCTCGTTCGCACGCACCACGGGTCGATCGCGCGCGAGCAGCGGCTCGAGGTCGAGGACGCCCTCAAGTCCGGACGGCTCCGCGCGATCGTGGCCACGAGCAGCCTCGAGCTCGGCATCGACATGGGAGCGGTCGATCTCGTCGTCCAGGTCGAATCGCCGGGATCGGTGGCCAGCGGGCTACAGCGCATCGGCCGGGCGGGCCACCAGGTGGGCCAGCCGAGCAAGGGGAAGATCTTCCCGAAGTTCCGCGGTGACCTGCTCGAGGCGAGCGTCGTGGCCGAGCGCATGCTGGCCGGCGCGATCGAGCAGACGAAGGTACCTCGCGACCCGCTCGACGTGCTCGCCCAGCAGCTCGTCGCGATGTGCGCGGTCGACGAGTGGCGCGTCGACGACCTCTTTGCGACGGTGCGCCGAGCCGAGAACTTCTCCGCACTGTCGCGCGAGATCTTCCTCGCGGTGCTCGACCTGCTCGCGGGGCGATACCCGAGCGACGGGTTCGCCGAGCTGCGACCGCGCGTGGTCTGGGACCGGCAGACCGACGTCGTCCGAGCACGCGACGGCGCCGGCCGGATCGCGATCACGAGCGGCGGCACGATCCCCGACCGTGGGCTGTTCGGGGTGTTCCTCGCCGACGGCACCCGCGTGGGCGAACTCGACGAAGAGATGGTCTACGAGTCGCGGCGCGGCGAGGTCTTCCTGCTCGGCGCCTCGAGCTGGCGCATCGACGACATCACGCGGGACCGCGTGGTGGTCTCCCCTGCCCCGGGCGAGCCCGGCAAGATGCCCTTCTGGCACGGGGACAAGCCCGGCCGCCCCATCGAGCTCGGGCGGGCGATCGGAGCGTTCACGCGCGAGCTCCGGGGCGCGCGCCGCGGCGAGGCACTCGCGCGGCTGCGCGACGAGGTCGGACTCGACGCGTGGGCCGCCGACAACCTCGTCGCCTACCTCGAGGAGCAGGTGGAGGCCACCGGAGCCGTCCCCGACGACCGCACGATCGTCGTCGAGCGGTTCCGCGACGAGATCGGCGACTGGCGCGTCTGCGTGCTGTCGCCCTTCGGCAACCAGGTGCACGCTCCGTGGGGGCTCGCGATCGAGGCGAGGCTCGAGGAACGGTTCGGCCCCGGCGCGCAGGTGCTCTGGGGCGACGACGGCATCGTGATCCGGCTGCCCGAGGCCGTCGACCGCGTCCCGGTCGAGGACCTGCTCTTCGAGCCCGAGCACGTGGAGGCCGCCGTCGTCGAAGCGTTGCCGGGCACGGCGATGTTCGCGAGCGTCTTCCGCGAGGCGAGCGCTCGGGCCCTCCTGCTCCCCCGGCAGCGGCCAGGCACGCGCACGCCCTTGTGGCAGCAGCGGCAGCGCAGCGCCGATCTGCTCGTGGAGGCCGCGAAACACCCCACGTTCCCGATGCTGCTCGAGACGACCCGCGAGTGCCTGCGGGACATCTTCGACGTTCCGGCCCTGCGCGAGGTGATGGGCGACCTGCGGTCGCGGCGCACGAAGCTCGTGGCGGTCGAGACCGAGCACGCGTCGCCGTTCGCGCAGTCGCTGCTGTTCCGGTGGATCGCCGTCTTCATGTATGAGGGGGACGCGCCCCTCGCCGAACGCCGCGCCGCCGCCCTGGCCCTCGATCGCGACCTGCTGCGCGAGCTCCTCGGGGCCGAGGAGCTCCGCGACCTGTTGGACCCACGCGCGATCGACGAGGTCACGCTCGAGCTGCAGCGACTCGCAGCAGATCGCCGAGCAAAGGGGATCGACGGCGTGCACGACCTGCTCCGTGACCTCGGGCCGCTCGACGAGGACGAGGTGCGCGCACGCGTCGACGGCGAGGCCGACCCATGGATGCACGCGCTGATCGACGTTGGACGCGCGATCCTAGTGCGGGTCGCCGGCGAGGAACGCCTCGCGGCGGTCGAGGACGCCGCGCACCTGCGAGACGCCCTGGGCGTCTCCCTCCCCCGTGGGCTACCAGGGGTCTTCACCGGCCCGACCGATCGACCGCTGCGCGATCTCGTCGCGCGCCACGCACGCACGCACGGTCCGTTCGTGCCGGCCGAACCCGCGGCACGCTTCGGCGTCGCCGTCGACAGGGTCCAGGCCGCACTGATCGAGCTCGAGACCGAAGGCACGCTGGCCCAGGGCGGCTTCTCACCCGGGGGCGTCGAGCACGAGTGGTGCGATACCGACGTGCTCCGGCGGCTGCGTCAACGCTCTCTCGCGGCGCTCCGGCGAGAGGTCGAACCGGTCGAGGCCGCGGCGTTCGCCCGGTTCCTGCCCGCATGGCAAGGGGCCGACCGCCCGAACGGAGCATCGGACGCACTCGTCGACGCGGTCGGACACCTGCAGGGGGCGACGATCCCGGCGTCGATCCTCGAGACCGACGTGCTGCCGGCCCGCGTGCGCGCGTACCGCCCCGCCGACCTCGATGCTCTGGCCGCGAGCGGCGACCTCGTCTGGGCCGGGGCGGGTGGCCTCGGAGCCGACGACGGGCGGGTGTTGCTCTGCTTCCGCGGGCAGGCGAGATCGCTCCTGCGCGATCGTCTCGACGGCGAGCGGCCCGACGGTGCCCTCCACGGTGCGATCCGCGCGCACCTCGCTGGGCGTGGTGCGTCGTTCTGGACCGACCTCGTGCAGGCGGCCGGCACCGCCGACGAGGGTGTGCTCCTGACCGCCCTCTGGGACCTGGTGTGGGCGGGCGAGGTGACGAACGACACGCTCGCACCGCTCCGCGCGTTCGTGCGCGGCGCGTCGGCGAGGATCCGCGCGCCTCAGCCCGGCCGGCGACCCCGTCCAGGCGCCCTGCGCAGGGCCGGGCCGCCTGCAGGAGCCGGCCGCTGGTCGCTGACCGCCACGCTCCTCGATCCACTCGCCTCGCCAACCGAGGCCGCGCACGCCCGTGCGCTGCAGCTCCTCGACCGACACGGCGTCGTGACGCGTGAGGCGGCTCTGGCTGAGGGCACCCCTGGCGGGTACGCAGGCGTCTATCCGGTGCTGAAGGCGATGGAGGACGCGGGCACGGTACGGCGCGGGTA
The DNA here is from genome assembly GCA_041287635.1 of Actinomycetota bacterium. Classification (GTDB taxonomy): domain Bacteria; phylum Actinomycetota; class UBA4738; order UBA4738; family HRBIN12; genus JAOUEA01. Next base: position 12,227 of record JBGGNG010000076.1, read on the forward strand.
CTTCGTCGCCGGGCTCGGGGCGGCGCAATTCGCGATGCCGGGGGCCGTCGACCGGCTCCGAGCGGCCAGGGCGCCGACCGGGCACGACGAACCAGCTGCGCTCGTGCTCGCCGCGGCCGACCCGGCGCAGCCGTACGGAGCCGCACTCCCCTGGCCGGCCGGCGCCGGGCGACCCTCCCGCGCGGCCGGGGCTTACGTCGTGCTCGTCGACGGCGGCATCGCCGCCTTCCTCGAGCGGGGAGGACGCTCCCTCACCACCTTCGGCGTCGATGCCGACCCGTGGGCCGACGCGCTGGCATCCCTCGTGAAGGACGGGCGGCTCAGGCGGGTCGAGCTGGTCCGCATCGACGGTGAGCCGTCGGCGGCGTCGCCCCACGCCGAGCGGCTGCGCCTCGCCGGGTTCGTCGACGGGTACCGCGGGCTCACGCTCCGAGGCTGAGGCGTCCGTCGTGCCCGAGGGCGACACGATCCACCGCACGGCTGCCTCGCTCGGGAGGGTGCTCGATGGCGCGGTGATCGTGCGGTTCGAGGCACCGCGTCTGCGAGGCACGGGCAAGCGGAGTCACCCCGTTCCGCGGTCCGGAGAGCGCGTCGATCGCGTCCGTGCGCGTGGCAAGCACCTGCTGATCAGGTGCGCCGGCGGGCTCACGCTGCACACCCACATGCGCATGGGTGGGTCGTGGCATCTCTACCGTCCCGGAGAACGATGGCGCCGGAGCGCGGGGAGCATGGTGGTCACGGTCGGCACGGCCGACGTCGACGCTGTCTGCTTCGCCGCGCCCGTGGTCGAGCTGCTCACCGATGCCGAGCTCTCCCGCCATCCCGTGCTCGCCGCGCTCGGACCGGACCTGTGTGAGGCAGGCCCGGACCTGGACGAGGTCGTCCGCAGACTGGATGCGATCGACCCGCTCACCGAGACGGGCGTCGCGCTGCTCGACCAGACCGTGGCGGCGGGCATCGGCAACGTGTATCGGGCCGAGGTCGCGTGGGCGTGCGGGGTCGACCCGTTCCGCCCCGTCGCGAGCCTCGACGATCGAACTCGGCGTGCGCTCTACGCCACCGCTAGCCGGCTCCTGAGATCGAACCTCGAGACCCGACGGCGGACGACGGTCCCCGGCGGCCTCGCCGTCTACGACCGCGCGGAGCGCGCGTGTCCGCGATGCGGGGGTGCGATCGTCACGCGGCGTCAGGGCGAGCAGGCGCGCAGCGTGTGGTGGTGTCCCGGCTGCCAGCGGTAACCGGCGAACCGGCCCGACACCGCGGGACCGTCGTCGACCCGAGGCGGCTGTCACACTGGCGCCATGGAGATGCACGCCTCCGGCCGCACGTGGGCCGCCGCGACCCCCCACACCCTGGCCACCGAGGCTGCCTCGATCGCCTTCGAGCGAGGTGGAAACGCGATCGACGCAGCACTCGCCGCGGCGACCACGCTTGCGGTCGTCTATCCGCACATGTGCGGCGTCGGCGGCGACCTGTTCGCATTGGTGCAGAATCCGGCGGGCGATGTGGTGGCGATCAACGCCAGCGGCCGCGCTCCCGCGGGCGCCGACCCCGCGGTGGCGGGCGCCGAGGGCGGGACGACGATGCCCGAACACGGCCCTTCCAGCGTCACCGTGCCCGGCGCTGTGAGCGGCTGGGAGGCCCTGCATCGCCAGGGGGCGAATCTGACCTGGGCCGACGCGTTCACCGCCGCGACCGCCTACGCCCACGGTGGGGTGAGCGTGGCGCCTGACCTCGCCGCGACGCTCGCCGAGGACGCCGGCCGCCTCCAGACCGACGCCGGCATAGCAGAGGTGTTCTTCCCCGACGGGCGTCCGGCGCAGGTCCACGACCAGGTCCGCCAACCCGCCCTCGCCGCCACCCTGCAGGCGCTCGCCGAGCGGGGTACGGAGGTCTGGTACGGCGGCGAGCTCGGCGAGCGATTCACGCGTGGTCTGCAGGCGCTCGGCGTGCCGATCGACCTGGCCGACATGGCCGGACACCGCGCCGACCTGGGAACGCCGCTCCGGGCACGTTTCGCCGGCGTCGACGTGCTCGTGCACCCGCCGAACTCTCAGGGTTTCGTGCTGCTCGAGGCCCTCTCGTTGGTCGAGCGTCTGGAGATCGATCCCGACCCGCTCGGACCCGATGCGGGCATGCTGGCCCACGTGCTCCGCGCCTCGTCACGTGATCGCGATCGCCACCTCGCCGACCCCGAACGCATGCGCCTGCATCCGTCGACGCTGCTCGACGACGGGCACCTCGGCGCGGTGGCCGACGAGGTCCGCGTCGGCGTGCCAGGTCCACCGCCGGGGCTCACGTGGCACGCCGGCGACACGATCGCGCTCGTGACCGCCGACGCCGAGGGGCGAGGCGTCTCCCTGATCCAGAGCCTCTACGACGGGTTCGGGTCCGGGATGCTGGAGCCGACCACGGGCGTCGTCGCCCAGAACCGCGGCGCATGCTTCACCCTCGAGCCCGGCCATCCGAACCTGCTCACCCCGGGGGCGAGGCCCGCGCACACGCTGATGCCGGTGGTCGTGCAACGCGATGGACGCCTCGAGGCCGTGGCCGGCACGATGGGCGGCTCGGCGCAGCCACAGATCGTCGCGATGACGCTGGCACGCGCTCTCGCCATGGGGAGGAGCCCCGCCGACGCCGTCGCGGCCCCGCGCTGGCTCGTCGGCGGCATGGCGCCGGAGCGAGCGACGCCCGAGGTGCTCGCCGAGGCTGATGTGCCTGCGCGGACGGTCGCCGCGCTCACGGCATCCGGGTATCGAGTGCGGACGGTGCCGGCCCGAAACGGAGCGGTCGGACACGCGCACATGATCCGCGCCGTACCGGGCGGCTTCGAGGCCGGGAGCGATCCTCGCGCCGACGGCGGCGCCCTCGCCTCCTGACGGAGCCCTCGTCAGTCGGGCTCGCGGTGCAGTTCGGCGGCAAGGTGCCGCGTCATCGCGGTCGAGCCCGTGGCCATGTCGATCTCGTAGCGCAGGACGTCACCCTCGATCCGATAGCGCCTGACGAGCCCGACGACATCCATGCCGGTGGTGGTGCGACCGATCGATCCTGTCGCCACCTCGATCGTCGTCAGCGGACCCGTCGTCGTCAACGTTCCCTCGGCGACCTCGGTGAGCCCGAGCGGATGCGCGAGGGTCAGCTCCACGCGGCCGGCCGAGGAACCCGGCCGCCAGAAGCCGCGCTCGAAGTGCAGCGGCGACCCGTCAGCGATGAGCCAGCTGCGCTGTGAGGACAGCAGGAAGTTGTCGCCGACGTGCTCGAAGCGCATCCATTCGCCGTAGTCGAACGCGTCGATCGTCGGGTACCCGCCGTGACCCTCCCCGGCCCACGAGCCCAGCAGGGACCGCAGAGGCTCCAGCTCCGGGTGGAGCTCGGTCATCGAGTGGGCTGCGCTGGTGCCTCCGGCGCGGCGCCGGCCATGGCCGCGGGCACGAGCGTGACCATCGCGCCGTCGATGCGCGCACCCAGGCGTGCTGCGCTGCGTTCGAGCCGTTCGACGCGCTCGAGGAGCGCCCGGTCGCGCGCGCGAGCTTGGAGCTCGAGCACCGCCTGGTTCGGCGCCGGTCGTTCGATCGTGGTCACGTGCCCTCCCGAGATGTCTCGGCCCGAGCCTATCGCCGGGACGTCGGGCGCTCAACCCTGGGTTGCACCCCGTTCGGCTACCGTGTCGACGATGCCGACGCTCGCCCGCCTCAGCGTGACACCGGTGAAGGGGACCGCTCTCCATCACCCCGCATCGGCGACGCTCACCGCCGTGGGGATCCCCCAGGACCGCCTCTTCCACCTCGTCGACGAGTGGGGCGAGCTGTTCAGCGGCAGCACGTTCGGGCCACTGGTCGCAATCGTGGCCGACTTCGACGCCGCGAGTGAACTCCTGACGCTCCGCTTCCCTGACGGGACGGTGGTCGAAGCGTCCGCCGACGCGCTCGGTGCCGAGGAGACGACGAACTTCTACGGGCGGGCCGTGGCGGCGCACGTCGTCGAGGGACCGTTCGCCGATGCGATCTCGTCGTACTGCGCGCGGCCGGTCCAGCTCCTGCGATGCGACCGAGTGGGCGATGGGGCCGACGTCGAACCGATCACGGTCGTCTCCATCGAGTCCGTGCGCGACCTCGCCGAACGCGGGCGATACGAGGGAACGCTCGACGCGCGCCGGTTCCGGCTCAACCTCGAGCTCGAGGGCTGCGATCCCTACGAGGAGGACTCGTGGGAAGGCCGCCACGTGCAGGTCGGCGAGGCCACCATCGAGGTGATCGGTCAGGTGCCTCGGTGCGTGTTCACCACGAAGGATCCCGTCACGGGCGAGAAGGACTGGGACACCCTCACCCAGATCGCGAAGTACCGACCGCGCATCGCGGGCGATGGTGGCTTGCCGTTCGGCATGTACGCCCGGGTGCTGGAAGCGGGCCCGATGCGGATCGGCGACGCCGTCACCCCGTCCACCGCACCCTGAACGTCGGGTCGCGACGGGGACGGACCTCGACTCCTAGACGCGCGCGGGCTCCCTCGCCTCGGCCTCGGCACCCCCCTCGGCGGCGAGCCACGCGTAAGCCTCCTCCTCCTGGGCGAAGTGCAGGCGGAGGATCGCGTGCAGGCCGTACAGCACTCGCCGCAGGTCCGTCAGGTCCTCGGGCCCCGGCACGCCGGAGGGCAGGTCGTCCACGAGCGAGCGGTAGACACGGGTGAGGTGCGAGATCTCCACATGGGCCCGGGCCATGCTCGCCATGGGATCTTCCCCGCCCATCAGCCTCGCCACCACCGGGTAGACGGCCGCCTCCTCTTCCTCCTCGTGCTGCGGGAGTCGGTCGACGAGGAAGGCGCGGATCGCCTCGAGATCCTCGCGAGCCTCGTCGGGCGCGAGCGTCTCGAGTCGGTCGGCCACCGAGCGGATCCGCTGGAGCTCGGGCGCGAAGTGGCGGTGCTCCTCGCGGAACCGCTCCGCCACATCGGTCGCCGGTGGACGCCGAACCGTGCCGCCTCCGGCGCCGAGGGCGCGCAGGGCGTTGAGGATCGACGCGACATCGATCGCCTCCTGCACGATCGCGGCCGCGACCGGCCCGAACAGCCCGAACGCCCCGAGGAACATGAACCCGAACGCCAACCCCATGCCCATCAGCACGCTCTGCACGGCGATCCTGCGGGAGCGTTTGGCGATCGCGATCGCTTCCACCAGCCGGTCGAGGCGGTCGACGACGAGCACGACGTCGGCTGCCTCCGATGAGGCGGTCGCGCCGCGCGCACCCATCGCGACCCCGACGTCGGCGGCGGCCAGCGCGGGCGCGTCGTTCAGGCCGTCCCCCACCATGACGACGACCCCGCCCTCGCCGCGCTCCGCCTCGACGGACTCGACCTTCTCACGGGGCGCTCGCTCGGAGAGGATCCGGTCCACACCGAGGGCGGCCCCCACCGACTCAGCCACGTCCGGATGGTCGCCGGTCACCATCACGACGCGCCGGATGCCGGCACGCCGGAGCGACCTGATCACTCGAGGTGTGTCGGGCCGGATCGGGTCGTCGATCAACAGGGCGCCAGTGACCTCCCCGTCGACGGCGATGAACACGCACGAGGAGCCGTCGAGCATCGACCGGCGCCGTATGTCGCGCGCCCCGCGCGGCAGCGGTGCCCCACCGGAGACGAACGAGGCCTTCCCGAGCGCGACCCTGTGCGGGCCGACGTCGCCCTCGATCCCTGCTCCATGCTTCTCGATCACCGCGTCGGGGAATTCGAGTTCGATGGCGCGCTCGCGAGCCGACCGGACCACGGCCCCCGCGAGCACGTGCGGCGACACCTGATCGAGCGAGGCCGCGAGGCGGAGCAGTTCATCGCCGTCGATCGCCCCGAACGATTGCACGTCGGCCACCGTGGGGACGCCCGACGTCAGGGTGCCGGTCTTGTCGAACATCAGCACCGAACCCCGAGCCAGGGTTTCGAGGGCACCACCACCTTTGACGATGATGCCTCGCTTCGCGGAGCGAGAGATGCCCGCCACGATCGCGATCGGGACGGCGAGGATCAAGGGGCACGGCGTCGCGACCATCACGACCGTGAGGAAACGCAAGGGGTCGCCCGAGGCCACCCACGCCCCGAGCGCGATCACCAGCGTGACCGGGATGAAGATCGCGGCGTATCGATCGGCCAGGCGCACCGCCGGGGCCTTCTCGTCCTGGGCGGCCTGCACGAGTCGCACGATGCCCGCGTACGTGCTGTCCTCCGCGGACGCCGTCGCCCGGAGGTCGAACCCCCCTCCGGCGTTGACGGCGCCCGAGCGGACCAGGTCGTGGTGAGGCCGGTCGACCGGACGCGACTCCCCCGTCAGCGCCGATTCATCCAGCACGACGTCGCCCATCAAGACGCCGTCGACCGGCACGACCTCGCCCGTCTTCACGAGGAGCCGATCACCCTGATGAACCTCGTCGATCGACACCGTGACGAGTTCGTCGTGCTCGTACCTCGTGACCACCCGTGGGGCCCGGGCGAGCAGTGACGAGAGCTCTGCATGCGCCCGCCGATCCGCGTAGGCCTCGAGGGCATGGCCGGTCGCGAGCATGAGCGCGATGACGGCGCCGGCCAGGTATTCCTCCAGCGCCAGCGCGGTCACCATCGCGATCAACGCGATCAGATCGACGCCGGGTTCGCGGCGGATGAGTCCACCCACCACGTCGCGAGCGATCGGGACGACCCCGACCACCGTGGTCGCCGCCCACACGAAGCCGGCAGCACGATCCTCGTCGAACACCAGCGCGAGCACGCCGCCCGCAGCGAGCCCGACGATCGAGAGCGCGAGCCACCAGCGGCTCAGGTCGAGCGGAGCGGTCGATGTCATCCGTGCCATGCGGGGCGGGCAGGACTCGAACCTGCAGCCGAGATCATGCGGCTCGGCTCACCCGATCCGTCCCTGCAGGTTTCGGTCGGTGACCTGCGGATTCATCCTACGTGCAGGCGATCGGGGACACGGTGGGCGGGTCGTCCGGATCGTTCGGGCTGATCGCGCCGGTCCACTCGTCGGCGCTGGAGCCGTCGCACGCCCTGACCCCGCCGAATCGGATCCCACCTCCCGTCGTCGCCGTGTTGCCGGTGACCGAGGAGCCGTTCTTCAACCTGACGATGGCGTCGTCGTTGTAGATGCCGCCGCCTTCGCCGGCCGTGTTCCCACTGATCGCGGCCGACCCGTTCATCGTGATGGCGCCGCCGTCGTCGTTGTAGATGCCGCCGCCGAGATCGGAGGCGTTCTGACCCACCGAGGACGAGCCGTTCAGCACGACGGTGCCGCCGAAGTTGAAGATGCCGCCACCGTAGTCGGTGGCCGAGTTGAGGCGGATCCTCGACGAGCCATTCAGCACGACGGTGCCACGATCGTTGACGATGCCGCCGCCGAACCCGTCGGTCTCGTTCCCGGTCACCGAGGACGAGCCGTTCAGCACGAGTGTGCCGCGGTCGTTGACGATGCCGCCGCCGAAGATCGCCGCCTGGTTCCCGCTCACCGTCGACCGGTTCAGGATCAGGGTGCCCGAGGCGTTCCAGATGCCACCGCCCCGCTCGACCGAGCCGCCGGTGATCTTCAGGTTGGTCAGCGTCACGCGCGCCTTCACGAGGAGGACCCGGCCCGCGCCGTTCGTGCGCAGGACGGGGACCGGCACCCCCGAGGTCCCTTCTCCGATCAGGGCGAGCTGCTTCCCGATCCTGAAATGTCCGACGCACACCTGCTTCACCTTGATCCGGTCACCGGCCCTGGCTGTGTCGATCACCCCTTGAAGGTGCGAGCGGGGTGGGGTTCCTTGGGTGAGGTTCTTGGCCCAGCACCGGTTCGGGGCCGCAGCCACCGCCGGGGCCAGGACAGGAAGCATCGCGACTGCCAGACCGACCATGGCGAGGAACACTCGCCGGCGAAGCTTCCGGATCGAGCGTGGCTGGTCCATGTGGGCCTCCTTCGGCGCGATGTGGGGCGGGCAGGACTCGAACCTGCGACCGAGGGATCATGAGTCCCGTCTCCCCTGTTGCATCCCTGCACGTCATAGCGTCTAGCTGCGGTTTCGTCTACTCCTGTCCACTCATCTTGGATCCGTCTTGACTCCAGTTGGGACACGGAATGGACACGGTCAGGTTGCCTGACTCATAGACTGAGCCCACGTTCCGTGACAGGTGCCCGATGCCCGATGACAGCGCTCTTGTATCGGTCGACTGGATCGGAGCACACACTCCGAACTAAGACCGTGGGTGGGGAGCTACTCATCGTGCTACTGGGGTGGTGCTCCCTGCTCTCAGTAGCGGTGCCATCGCTCGCTCTCCGCTAGCGCTACTGCTGCTACTCCTCCCATATGGAGTAGCGGTAGCGGACGGCGGTTCAGGAACGGGGACGGGAAGAGGAATGGAGAAGGCCCCCGGAGTTTCCCGGGGGCCTTCATCCTCGCGAATCTGGATCAGGCCTCGCCGATGACCCGGGTCACCTGCCTCGCCTGGGACGGGGACCCCTGGTGGATCTGCACGTTGCCGGCGGTGATCACGCCGTTGTCGTTGCAGGCGTCGGTTGGCGCCACTCCCGAGTTGCAGGTCGTGAGCCATGCGTCAGGGTCGCCGTTCGCGTCGAGCGCGTATGCGTCGTCGTAAGTGAAGAAGATCCGCTCGACGTCACGGTTGCCTGGTTCACCGTTGTCGATGAAGTAGATCTCGACGTGGATCGTGACGTCGTCCTTGTCCTGGCACGTCGCCGTGACCTTGGTGCGCAAACCACCCGACGCCGTCGGTGCCAAGTTTCGGTACGAGGTGAGCCCGTCGCGGCACTGGACCTGCCACATGGTGCCGTCGTGCGAGGTGTAGGTGATGTTGCCGTTCAGGTTCGCCTTGGCGCTGAACCCGAGGCTCGCACCTTCGTGCGTGAGGCCCGACCCGTTCGTTTGATCCAGAGCGATCGCGACGCTCATCGTCAACACGAGCGCGACCGGAACGAGGACGAGGCTCCTCAAGAGCTTCTTGCGCAACGCAACCTCCCGGGGGTAAGAGGCGGCGCGTGCGCCGCCAAGCGGACGTTCCCGACTACCGTCGCAGCCTACGTCGTTCGGATGCCCCGCGATACGACCAAAGGTCGGTATTCCCGCGCTCGTCGCCTCACCTGAAGACCGCCCCGAGCTACCGGTGAGGACCCCCCGGCCCCCCGCCATCCCTCGGTGGCGGAAGGTCATCGAGGGAGGCGAGGGGCGATCCTGAACCCAGGGCTACCCCTTTAGCTGGGACAACTCGGATCTGGGACGGGCTCGAGCTCACAGATCCGGGCGCTGAGGTCGAGGACGTAGGACTCCAACTCCACGATCCGCTGCTTCTGGTTGGCCACCCTCTGCTTCAAGTTGCCGAGCTCCGGCTCGTGGTGCGCGAAGGCCGGAGCTGCCACGGCGATGGCCAGCACCACCACTGCCATCCAGGAAACGATGCGTCGCGTCATGTTTCACCCCCTCCGACGACGTCGGAAACCACGCTAGTGAAGGGGTTGAATCGAGGTCAAACTCGCTATCGTCGCCCTGTGCGGGTGGCGGAGGGGATAGGGTCGGGCCGGGATGAAGATCCTCCGTTTCCAGACCTCCGTGTCGGTCTCAACAGCGGCACCACCGAAGGTGGTCTACGACACGGTGTCGGAGTTACGGCTTCACCTCGTGTGGTCCGGGGACCGCGCCAGCGACGATGGCTTCAAACTCCTCAGCCTCGAGGCAGCCGACGGGGTTGCCCAAGTCGGCACCTCGTTCAGCTCGACCGGAGCGAACTTCAACGGCACGTTCCACGATCGATCGGTCGTCACCGAGGCCGCGCCGCCCCGAGTCTTCGTGATCCAGACGCAGGCACGGCTGGAGCGGAAGCGAGGGAAGCCGTGGGAGGTGCGGTTCATCCACCGGTACGACATCGCGCCGGAGGGAGACGGTTCACGCATCACCTACACGGACACCACGCATCGGATGAACTACGTCCCCTACTGGCTGAAGCCGTGGTTGCGACCACTCACGCGGATGGCGATCCGAAAGGGTGACACGCAGCAGCTGGCCAACCTCGCCCGCCTTGCGGAGGAACGAGCGAGTTGAATGGACACGGCGAGCTGACCGGCCGACCATGCGATGCGTTGCGCTGCAGGTGGGGCGGGCAGGACTCGAACCTGCGACCGAGGGATTATGAGTCCCCTGCTCTGACCGACTGAGCTACCGCCCCGTACCCATCTACCTGCAGGAACGCCCCGGCACGCTCCTGCAGGAAGACAGTAGGTGCAAATCAGGTAACAACCTTACGAGAGCTTGTCCCCCACCACACTGGCCAGCTCGCGCTGACGACCCGCCACGGTGTGGGAGTACCGATCCAGCGTGAACGACGGCGCCCAATGGCCGAGACGCTTGGAGACCTCCGTCACTGGCATGCCCGCGTCGAGCAGCCACGTCGCGCAGGTGTGGCGCAGGTAATGGAACGCGATCACGCGAACCCCTGCTGCCTTGGACTGCCGCTGGAAGGCATGCGTCGTCGAGTCCGGACGCTACGGCTGGAACCCTGCAGACGTTGGCCGGCGGAAGACGAGCCCGCCCATGTCGGCCACCGGCTCGGCGTCCTGTCGCTGCCGCATCTTAGTGAGCACACCGAAAGTGCGCACGTCGAGCTCGACCTTCCGCGCCTTGTCTATTCAGGTACGTGCGCCGACACGAGGTCTGCGTCCGCAAAGTCGAGCCGCAGCGAGGAGATCAGACCTGCCACACCTACCGAGCGCGCCGGCTCCCCGGTGGAATCTTCGGGTCCTCAGTCGACTGGCGCAAGAACTACCCCTTCGATGGCCGCGGCATCTATCGAGCCGGCTGGTGGGCAGATGGGAACCCCTGGGGAGCCCTGAAGTTCCGCGTCCGTGGTGGATAGAGCCATACGACCGCCACGAGAGCCTGACGGCTTCCCAAGACCGAGAGCGAGGTTCCCGTCGGAGAGTGTCGTGGCGGGCAGCGGAGAACCACGCATCGGCGTCGCGTTCCTCATCGCTGTCGTTCTCGCGATCACGGCTTGCACATCCTCCGACGACGTAGAGATGCTGCGAGAGGAGAACTCAGAACTGCGCACAGAACTCGCCGCACTGCAGGATCAGGTTGACGAGCAGGCTGAGAAGCTTGAGGCAGCGGGCGACGACCTAGACGATCTGCGGAGCGAAGTCTCTTCACCGAGCAGTGCGCAAGTGCGCTGCGGGGCACTGTTGCCAAACTCTCGTCGGGCGTGCAGCAAGTCGCCAACCCCAATGACTCGACGCTTCCCTCCGTCGGAGTCGACGCTCAACCGTGCCTAGCCGCCATGTCGGGCAACGCGACGACAGCCATCCGGGCCGCAGTTGGTGTCGCGGATCGAGCTCTGAACCGGGTGGAGCAACAAAGGAAGGACGGCGGTCCCAATCCGCCACCCGATGGGTGCGACCCGAACTACTCCGGCTACGGCGTGCCTCTAGTTTCATACGACCTGAACTGCGAAGACGTGGGCAGCTACTTCCAGGTCGTCGGGTACGACAAGCACGGCTTCGATGGCGACAGCGACGGCACAGCCTGTGAGAGTTAGACGCCTCGCGATCCTCGCGACGATCGTTGTCGCCCTGGCGCCCGTTGAGTCCGCATCCGCATGGTCGAACGGACGTGGCGGCCCGAACTCGTTCGGCACCCATGACTGGATCGTGCGAGAAGGTGTCCGGATGGCCGGCCGAGCGGGGCTTTGGGTCTGCCTCAGGACTGCCCTAAGCGCAACCGACGACCCCGACGTCAAGAACGGGCTCGACCATGCGTCCGGGACGTGGTGGCACGTTTGGGACGAGTGGGGGGCGACCTACGGGGGAGCTCCCGAGGCGGTCGGGGTGTGGTTCAGGAGGCCAGAAGGGCTCTCGCCGCAGGGCGGCTGTGTCAAAGGCTTGGAGAGGGAGGCCGTATAGGCGACCCCTAAACTACCGACTTGATCCCGGCGAAGTAGCGCCCGTGGTGCCGCCGGGGCTGGGAGAGCCCTCCAGGGCTCCCGGCTTCGGCACCTGCCGATCCTCAGTGCAAGTCGCACCAGTCGGTTCCTCCCATGGCGCCAAGACGATGCTCGGTCTAACGTTCCAGCAACCCCGACGAAGGGCGGATCCCGTGACCACATCGCTGAGAAGGTTCGCCGCACTGTTGGTCGCAATCGTGGTGCTCATCACCGGGTCGTCGGCGAGCGCCACCTACCCAGGCACCAACGGCGAGATCGCGTACGCCCGCTATGGGGGGAAGCGCGTGCCCTCCACCCTCCGCACGATCGAACCCAACGCCGCCCCTGGTCGCACGCTCGCCCGTCCCAGCATCGGCCTGCCCG
>JBGGNG010000077.1:0-6434 GCA_041287635.1 Actinomycetota bacterium
GATACGGGCGACACGATCCAATCCTGCGAGGCGTGAACGGGGAGGGCTTCGTTCAGAGCTTCCTGAGCACGGCCACGACCTTGCCGAGGATGCGGCCGTCCGGCATCTCGAAGGGCTCGAGGGTCGGGTTCTCCGGGATCAGCATCACGCGGGTGCCGTCGTGGCCGAGCCGTTTCACGGTGGCCTCGTCCTCGGCTGGGCCCGGGAGCAGCGCGGCGACGATATCGCCGTCGCGGGCGTGGTCCTGAGACCTCACGACGACGACGTCGCCCTCGAAGATGCCCGCCGCGATCATGGAGTCACCGACCACGGTGAGGGCGAAGTGGTCGCGGTCGTCGGCGTAGCCCTCGGGCACCGCGATGTGGTCCTCGACGTTCTGCTCGGCCAAGATCGGCGCGCCGGCGGCGACACGACCCACCAAGGGCACGGTGACGGCTCCGGCTCGAGGCTCGGAGAGGGCCATGGCCCGGGGCTTGGTCGGATCCTTGTGCAGGAGGCCTTTGCGCTCGAGGTTCGCGAGCTGGGCGTGCACGCTGGATGACGAGGTGAGCCCGACCGCCTCGCCGATCTCGCGGACCGTCGGAGGGTATCCGCGCTCGCGAACCGTCTCCGCGATGACGTCGAGAATCCGTTGCTGGCGTTGGCTGATCGCCGTCGTGTCAGACATGGTCATTAGCCTCCCTCTCGATGAGCGCGACCGTAGCAGCAGACATGGAGGGGCGCAAACATATGTTCGGAATCACGCTTGACTTCGAACGCTCGTTCGGGCACCGTGTGCTCATGCATCGAACATACGTTCGGCGTCGCCTGGCCGTGCTCGTGGCCCTTGTCGGCCTCACGATGGTGCTCGGCGGCCAGATGGCGCGGGCGCTGGTCGCCGTCCCGACACCCGTGCCCTCGCGGACATACGTCGTCGAGCCAGGCGACACGCTCTGGTCGATCGCCTCGATGATCGCACCTGATCATGACCCACGCGCGGTCGTCCTCGAGATCGAGGCCGTGAACGAGGCCGCGGCCGACGGCCTGGTGCCGGGGCAGACCCTGGCGATCCCGTCGCCATCGTGAGTCGCCCGTCATGGCTCGGTCGTCCCTGGTGCGTTGACGCAGTTGGTTGGCCCCGGTACCGTTCGCGCGGCCACAACATCTTGTGGCGGCGAACACGATGCGATGCCCTTGGTGCGATGCGGATGACGACCGCGTCGTCGACTCCCGGCCCGCCGAAGGTGGTGTGGCCATCCGTCGACGGCGGGAGTGCAGCGCGTGCAGGCGCCGGTACACGACCTTCGAGCGCATCGAGGAGGTCGGTCTCGTGGTCGTCAAGCGCGACGGCTCGAAGGAGCCGTTCGATCGGGAGAAGCTGTCCGGAAGCATCCGAAAGGCCCTCGCCGGTCGACCGGTGACCGCGACCGAGGTGGAGATCATGGTCGATCGCATCCTGGCACGGCTGCGGCGGCGAGGACCCGAGATCGCCTCGAGCCTGGTCGGCCAAGAGGTGCTGTCCGCCCTCAGGCGCGCCGACGAGGTCGCCTACCTTCGCTTCGCCTCGGTCTACAAGGAGTTCGAGGGCGTCGCGGACTTCCAGCGCGAGCTCGTGTCACTGCAGAAGAAGGAGCCAGCCAAGCGTCGCCGCGCACGCTGAGCGACGTCGCCCCTCATCCCCACCTGCCGAGCGCCCTCCATTGGCCGAAGAGGGTCGAGCATGAGATACTAGATGTTGTGTGTGACAAGATTTCTTGGCACATCATGTTGACGACCGCTCCTCGGGGGTACAGAATCACCGAGCCGTAAATCACATGGGTGTGGTTTTCCCCAGGCCATCCACACGTGTTCCACAGGCGGTCCACACCGCCGAGCAGAAGGAGGGGTTCCGGTGGCGACAAGAGAGGGCGACGTCGAGGTCATCCGGGAGGGATTGACCTTCTCACGGTACTTCACGACCGAGGGGAAGCACCCGTTCGACGACGTGGAGTGGGAGGTTCGCGACGCGGTCATCCCGAACTACAAGGAGGGCGGCAACGCCTTCGAGCAGCGCGACGTCGAGTTCCCGGCCGCGTGGTCACAGAACGCCACCAACATCGTCGCCCAGAAGTACTTCCGAGGCACCCTCGGCACCCCGCAGCGTGAGTCGAGCGTTCGCCAGCTCGCCGGTCGGGTCGTCGACACGATCACTAGGTGGGGTCAGAAGAACGGCTACTTCGGCACGGACGACGACGCGCAGGTCTTCGCGGAGGAGTTGACCCACCTGATCGTCACCCAGAAGGCCGCGTTCAACTCGCCGGTCTGGTTCAACGTCGGGGTGCCCGACACGCCCCAGCAGTGCTCGGCCTGCTTCATCCTCGCCGTCGACGACCACATGAGCTCCATCCTCAACTGGTACGTCGAGGAAGGGACGATCTTCAAGGGCGGGTCGGGCTCGGGCATCAACCTGTCGAAGATCCGCTCGTCGAAGGAGTCGCTCGCCGGGGGCGGCACGGCCTCGGGGCCGGTGAGCTTCATGCGTGGCGCCGACGCCAGCGCAGGCACCATCAAGTCGGGTGGCAAGACGCGGCGCGCCGCGAAGATGGTGATCCTGAACGTCGATCATCCAGACGTCGAGGACTTCATCTGGTGCAAGGCGAACGAGGAGCACAAGGCCCGCGCCCTGCGCGACGCAGGGTTCGACATGGACCTCGACGGCAAGGACAGCGCGTCGATCCAGTACCAGAACGCCAACAACTCGGTGCGGGTCACCGACGAGTTCATGGGCGCCTACGAGCAGGACCAGGACTGGCGACTGAAGGCCGTCACCAGCGGCGAGACGGTCGGAACCGTCCGCGCCCGTGAGCTCATGCGCCAGATCGCCAAGGCGGCCTGGGAGTGTGCCGACCCTGGCATGCAGTACGACACGACGATCAACGAGTGGCACACCTGCCCGGCGACGGGTCGGATCAACGGCTCGAACCCGTGTAGCGAGTACATGCACCTCGACAACTCCGCCTGCAACCTCGCCTCGCTGAACCTCATGAAGTTCCTCGACGACGACGGGGCGTTCGACGTGGCGAGCTTCAAGCACGCGGTCGAGGTGGTGTTCACGGCGCAGGAGATCGTGGTCGGCGAGTCGGACTACCCGACCGAGAAGATCGCCGAGAACGCTCGCGCCTATCGCCAGCTCGGCCTCGGCTACGCGAACCTCGGCGCCCTGCTGATGGCGCGAGGCCTGCCGTACGACTCCGATGCCGGTCGAGCGTGGGCGGGAGCGATCACCGCGATCATGACCGGCCAGGCGTACCGCACGAGCGCCCGCATCGCAGAGGTGATGGGGCCGTTCGAGGGCTACGAGCCAAACGCCGACGCGATGCTCCGGGTGACCCGCAAGCACCGCGCCGCCGCCGACGAGATCGACGACGAGCTGGTCCCCGAAGGGGTGCTCTCGGCTGCGAAGCAGTCGTGGGACGAGGCCGTGTCGCTGGGCGAGCAGTTTGGGTACCGCAACGCGCAGGCATCGGTGCTGGCTCCGACCGGCACGATCGGCCTGATGATGGACTGCGATACGACCGGCATCGAGCCCGAGCTCGCGCTCGTGAAGACGAAGAAGCTGGTCGGCGGGGGCACGATGCAGTTCGTGAACCAGACCGTGCCGCGGGCGCTCGAGAAGCTCGGCTACGAGCCGGCCCAGATCGAGGACGTCGTCTCCTTCATCGCCGAGCACAACTCGGTGGCCGACGCGCCGCACCTCAAGCCCGAGCATCACGCGGTCTTCGACACGGCGATGGGAGCGCAACCCATCCACTACATGGGGCACGTTCGCATGATGGCGGCGGCCCAGCCGTTCATCTCCGGCGCGATCTCGAAGACCGTGAACATGCCGGAGGAGGCCACCGTCGAGGAGGTCGAGCAGCTCTTCATCGAGAGCTGGAAGCTCGGGCTGAAGGCCGTCGCGATCTACCGAGACAACTGCAAGGTCGCCCAGCCGCTGTCCGCGGACAAGAAGAAGGGTGCCGAGGCGCCGGAGCCTGCCGGCCTGGCGCACCCCGTCCGCAAGCGGTTGCCGATGTCGCGTCCCTCGACCACGACGTCGTTCCAGGTGGGCGACGCCGAGGGGTACATCACGGCCGGCTCCTACCCGGACGACGGCCTCGGCGAGATCTTCCTGAAGACCTCGAAGCAGGGATCGACCCTCGCCGGTGTGATGGACGCCTTCGCGATCGCCGTCTCGATCGGGCTGCAGTACGGGGTGCCGCTGGAGACGTACGTCTCGAAGTTCATCAACACGAAGTTCGAGCCGAGCGGGATGACCAACGATCCCGACATCCGATTCGCCACATCGATGATCGACTACGTCTTCCGGCGGCTGGCGCTCGACTATCTGCCCGCCGAGACGCGTGAGGGGCTCGGCATCAAGTCGATCGCCGAGCGCACCGAGGCCGTGCAAGCCGAGGTGGCAGCGAAGTCGGAGCAGCCCGAGCTGGAGTCGGGTGACGGCGTCGCGTTCGTGATCGACGAGACGGAGAGGCCGACCGCCAAGGCGAACGACGCCCCTCTCTGCTATAGCTGCGGCTCCAAGATGCAGCCGGCGGGCTCCTGCTACGTCTGCTCGAGCTGCGGCTCCACGAGCGGCTGCTCCTAAGGGTCCGGCGCCCGAACCGTGGCCGGGATGATCCCCGGCCTACGGTGAGGGGGCGCGATGCCGCGGCGACGATGCATCGGTAGCCTGTGCGCATGACCGAAAGCGGTGGGGCGAGGCTCCAGGGGCTGCACCACGTGCAGCTCGCCATGCCTCCCGGTGAGGAAGAGGCAGCCGTTCGCTTCTACGGTGCGATCCTCGGTCTCACGCAGGTGCCGAAGCCACCCGAGCTCGCGCCCAGAGGCGGCGTGTGGTTCCGCGACGATGGTCTCGAGGTGCACCTGGGCATCGAGGAACCATTCACCCCGGCCGTGAAGGCGCATCCGGCCTTCCTCGTGCGCGATCTCGAGACGCTCCGCGAACGGATCCAGGCGGCTGGCTATCGGGTGACCGACGACGTGCCCCTCGAGGGTTACCACCGGTGCCACGTGCGCGACCCGTTCGGTAACCGCATCGAGCTGGTGGAGCCGAAGGCGTGATGGATCTGCCGTTCCGTCGTCTCGATGACGAGGCGGCCCTCCCGTCGGCGCGGCACCCCGGCGACGCCGGGCTCGACCTGCGTGCCAACGTCGACGTCGAGGTGTTCCCCGGCGAACGCGCGATGATCCCCACCGGCATCGCCGTCGCGATCCCCGACGGCCACGCGGGACTCGTGCTGCCGAGATCGGGCCTCGCGTCGACGCACGGCCTGACGCTCGCAAACGCCCCGGGGCTGATCGATGCGGGCTACCGGGGCGAGGTGGTCGTGTCGGCGGTGAACCTGGATCGCGTCGAGGCCGTGAAGATCGGGCGCGGCGATCGCATCGCGCAGTTGGTCGTCGTCAGGATCCCGGAGGTCGAACCGAGATGGGCCGACGAGCTGCCCGATTCCGAGCGGGGCGACGGCGGCTTCGGCTCGACCGGCTCGTCGTGATCGTTCGGCTCGAGTCGCCGACCGATCGGCTTGCCTCCGTCGAGGTCGAGCGGGCCGCGTTCGGGCAGCCCCTGGAGTCGACGATCGTCGAGGCCGTCCGCGACGAGGCCGGCTCGTTCGCACTCGTGGCCGAGTTCGAGGGCGACATCGTCGGCCACGTGCAGTTGAGCCGGGCTCGGGTGGGGGAGACCGATGTCCTGGCGCTCGGCCCGATCGGGGTGCTCCCCGAAAGTCAACGGCGTGGCATCGGATCGTCGCTCGTGCGGGCCGCGCTCGACGAGGCGCGACGCCGGGGGGAGTCGGCCGTGATCCTGCTCGGGGATCCCTCGACATACGGACCACTCGGATTCGTGCCCGCGTCGCGCTATGGGCTGCGGAACCCGTTCGCGGGTATGCAGGAGAAGGACTTCGTCATCGCGGAGGAGGACTTCCAGATCGCGGTGCTCGATGGGGCACGAGCGGCGCGGCTCGAAGGCGATGTGCGCTGGCATCCTGCCTTCGGTTGAAGCTCCCCAGGGCCGGGGTTAGCATGGGTGCACACCGCGCGGACGTGGCTCAGTTGGTAGAGCACCACCTTGCCAAGGTGGGGGTCGCGGGTTCGAATCCCGTCGTCCGCTCCGATGAACGGCCGCCTTCGGGCGGCCGTTCGTGCGTCGTCGCGTAGACTGACCGCCGCGAGCCGGCACGCAGCGGCGGGGTGGCCGAGTGGTTAGGCAGAGGCCTGCAAAGCCTCGTACACCGGTTCGATTCCGGTCCCCGCCTCGACGCTCCCGTGTAGCATCTGGGGGCACACGGGCGATTAGCTCAGGGGGAGAGCGCTTCCTTGACGCGGAAGAGGTCAGAGGTTCAAATCCTCTAGCGCCCACCACAACAGAGCCGCCTGACCAGCAGTTTCGGCCAGGTTGCTCGCCGGTTTCT
>JBGGNG010000078.1:0-7465 GCA_041287635.1 Actinomycetota bacterium
CTCGGGCGACGTCGAGATCCCCATGCCAAGCACGAGATCGGACATGACGTTCCACGTCTCGGCGACAAGCGCCGACCACCTGACCGGCTTGATGGCTGACGTCGGTGCCATGCTCACCGGTCGGCGCACGTTCGAGCGCGCCGACGGATGGGGCGGCCAGCACCCCTGGGATGTGCCCGCCTTCATCGTCACCCACCACGTGCCCGACGGCTGGCCGCGGCCCGGCTCGACCGTCCAGTTCGTCACCGACGGCATCGAAAGCGCCGTTGCTCAAGCGAGGTTGGCTGCCGGACACAAGTCCGTGGGAGTGCACGGTGCCGACACGATCCAGCAGTGCCTGAACGCCGGGCTGCTCGACGAGATCCACATCGACCTGGCCGCCGTGTTGCTCGGCTCAGGAGTGCGGCTGTTCGACCACCTCGCGGACACACCGATCGTCCTCGGGGACCCGACGGTCGTCACCGGAGTCGGTGTCACGCATCTGCGTTATCCCGTGCAAGCCTCGTCGACCATGGAGTGCTGATCATGCGGAAGCTGAGAGCGACGGTGTTCAACGACTCGCTCGACGGCCTTCTCGCCGACGCGGCCACTGACGTCTGGGAACGCGAGGGTCGCGACCGGTCTGACACTATCCTCGGTGCATCGTGAGTCGTTCGCTTCTCGACGCCGCCTTCGCGCACCATGCCTGGGCCTCGCTGCGGTTGATCGATGCATGTATCACGCTCACCGCCGACCAGTTGGATACGACCGTTCCCGGAACGTACGGGTCGATCCTGGACACGATGCGTCACCTCGTTGGCGGCGACTCCTACTACCTGTCCCACATGACTGGCGATCCCGCTCGCGATATCGACACGGAGCGCCTCGACCTCCAGGAACTGAGAACCGTGATGGAGGCCGACGAACGGGCGTGGATCGAGCTCCTCGCCGCCGATCTGGATGCCGACGCCGTGGTGACGGATGTCGACGATGGTGGTTGGGAGCGAGACGCCGCGCTCGACATCCGGCTCGCCCAGGCCCTGCATCACGGCACCGACCATCGGAGCCAGATCTGCACGGCGCTCACGTCGCTCGGCATCGAGCCGCCGGTCATCGACGTCTGGGGCTTCGGCGCCGAGACGGGCCGCGTGGTCGAACGTTCGCCCTCGACCTAGCCGCGAAAGCTGCTCAGTCGGGCACGAGACGGTCGAGCGTCTGTGGCAGTTCGCTGAGGTCGGGAAGCGTCGCCGACCGCGGCACCATGCTCGACTCGCCGCGTCGGTCGATCCACACCGCGGGCAAACCAAGCTTGGCGCACGGCTCGATGTCGTGGAACAACGACGCCGCGACGTGCACGTGGCGCGTGCGCTCGGCGTCGGTGCGACGGAAGAACGTCTCCCAGTGGCCGAACGCCGGCTTGTACGAGCCGATGTCACTCGCGACGACCCGCTCGTCGATCTCGACGCCGATCGAGGAGATCGACGCCTCGAGCAGATCGGCGTCGGTGTTCGAGAGGATCGCGAGCTTCCACCCGCGATCACGGAGCTCGGAGAGCGCACTGGGTACCTCGGGGAAGACTCGCCACGACGGCAAGGCCTCGGCGAGCGCATGCGTCTCCCCCTCGGGCACCGTGAGACCGAGCTCCTCGGCGACCTGGCCCATCGTTTCGGCCATGACCTCTCGGTAGGGGATGCCGCGGCCCTCCTGCACGCCGGGCTCCAGGCGCATGTACTCCGAGAGGAGCGCGTCGCCGTCGGCCTCCGGCCAGACGCGCTGCAACGTCTCGCGGACGCCGCCCGGCCAGTCCACGAGGGTTCCGTAGCAGTCGAAGGTGGCCCACCGCTCGCTCATGCGGGGCAGTGTACGCACGCGTTCGGACCGCCCGCGACGCGCACCCGCGCAACGCGCGAGGTCAGGCGGGCGAGAGGCCGGGCCCGCCCAGCTTCGGGCGGAGCGTGCCCGGCGTCGAAGGCGCGTCGTCGGGCTCGCGCTTGGCCTGGCGCGAGACGGCGAGCCCGACCGATCGCTCCTCATGCGCGCGGGGCTCGCGGCGCTCGACATCGGCGAAGAACGCCTCGACGTCCTCGCGATCCATCGTCTCGATCTCGAGCAGGCGGGCGGCGAGTGCGTCGAGCTTCTCGCGGTTCGTGGTCAAGATGTCGAGCGCCACGTCGTGGGCCTCGTCGATCAGCTCGCGCACCTCGTGGTCGATCTCGAACGCGACCGCGTCGGAGTAGTCGGGCGTCGAGCCCCAGTCGCGGCCGAGGAAGACCTCGCCCTGCTTCTGGCCGAGCGTGCGTGGCCCGATCGAGTCGCTCATGCCGTACTCGGTGACCATCTGGCGGGCGATCTTCGTCGCGCGTTCGATGTCGTTGCCGGCGCCGGTGGTCACGTCGCCGGCGACGATCTCCTCGGCGACGCGCCCGCCCATCAGCATCGCGAGCTCGTCGCGCAGCTGCTCGCGCGTCATGAGGAACCGGTCCTGCTCGGGCAGCGTGAGCGTGTACCCGAGGGCGCGACCCCGCGGGATCACGGTGATCTTGTGCACCTCGTCGGTGTTGGGCAAGACGTGGGCAACCATCGCGTGCCCACCCTCGTGGTAGGCGATCAGGCGACGCTCCTCCTCGTCCATGACACGGCTCTTGCGCTCGGGGCCGGCCATCACGCGGTCGACGGCCTCCTCGATCTCCTTCATCGAGATCGCCTTCAAGTTGCGACGGGCCGCGAGCAGCGCGGCCTCGTTGATGGCGTTCGCGAGGTCGGCGCCCGTGAATCCGGGGGTGCGACGGGCGAGCACCTCGAGATCGACCGTGGAGTCGAACGGCTTGCCTCGAGCGTGCACCCGCAGGATCGCCTTGCGGCCCTCGAGGTCGGGGCGGTCGATCACGACTTGACGATCGAACCGTCCGGGCCGCAGCAGCGCCGGGTCGAGGATGTCGGGCCGGTTCGTGGCGGCCATCAGGATCACGGTGGTCCGCTGATCGAAGCCGTCCATCTCGACCAGCAGCTGGTTCAACGTCTGCTCGCGCTCGTCGTGCCGGCCGCCGAGGCCGGCACCGCGCTGGCGCCCCACGGCGTCGATCTCGTCGATGAACACGATCGCCGGGGCGCTCGCCTTCGCCTGTTCGAACAGGTCCCGCACGCGCGCCGCGCCGACGCCCACGAACATCTCCACGAAGTCCGAGCCCGAGATCGTGAAGAACGGTACCCCGGCCTCGCCGGCGACCGCGCGCGCCAACAGCGTCTTGCCGGTGCCGGGCGGGCCGAAGAGCAGCACCCCTCTCGGGATCTTCGCCCCCATCGCCTGGAACTTCGCCGGGTTCTGCAGAAAGTCCTTGACCTCCTGCAGCTCCTCGATCGCCTCGTCGACACCGGCCACGTCGCCGAACGTGGTCTTGGGCTGGTCCTTGGCGACGGTCTTGTGCTTGCTGCGCCCGAACTGCATCACCCGGCCGCCGCCCCCCTGAGACCGGTTCATCACGAACAGCAGGATGCCGCCGATCAGCAGCACGGGGAGGATCACGGTGATCAGCGTGCCCAGCAACGCGTTCGGCTTCTGCGGATCGACCTCGGTCGGGACGCCGGCTTCCTTCAATAGCGCGGCGAGATCGTCGGCGTACTCGGTCGGGTACGTGGTGCGGTATCCGGTGCCGTCGGTGAGCTCGCCGGTGACCGACTGCTCGCCGTCATGGATCACCGCGTCGGCGACCCGGCCGCGCTCGACCTCGGTCTCGAACTGGGTCAGACCGATCTGGTTGCCCGCGGGCCCGCGGCCCATGAAGGAGATGACGAGGAGGAAGACGAGCGTGCCCACAACGATCCAGAGCGTCGGCGTGCGGGCGATCTTCCTCAGCGGCGGCTCGGGTTGCTGGCTCAGCGTGCGCTCCTTGTGGGGGAAGTCACGTCAGGGCCCCGCGTCGGCGCGCTCGGGCCCGTTCGGCCGATGGTAGCACCGGCTTCCGACGAGGAGGACCTCCGCATCCGGTGGTCAGCGGATACCCGTATCGACGACCAGCGTGACCTCGGTGAACGTGTCGGCATCGACCACGACCTCCTCGGACGAGGCGTTCGGTGGTCGACCCTGGTCGGTGACCGGGAGCACCTCGTACGAGCCGGGCTCGAGATCGATCGTGAACCCCCCGTGGGCGTCGGTCTCGACCTCGCCCACCGTGTCGCCGTCGGGCGTCGTCACCCTGACGATGCCGCTCCACGGACGATCGGGGCACGGCGAGCCCTGCACGACGACGGGGCACTGCGGACCGGCGGTGACGACGCCACGGACCCCTGACCGCGCCGACGGATCGTCCCCGCCCGAGACACCCGAACAGCCGGCGAGCGCCACGACCAGGAGCGTCGGAACGAGCAGTCGTCGCATGTCCCTGAGACGCGAGGAGGGGGCCACGAGGTTCCCGGTGCCTTACTCGCCGCCGTAGGCCCCCGGTCGCAGGGTCGCGACGTACGGAAGGTTCCGGTAGCGCTCGGCGTAGTCGAGGCCGTAGCCGACCACGAACTCCGGCGGGATCTCGAAGCCCACGTAGCGGAGGTCGAGCGGCACCTTCTGCAGCCCCGTCTTCCGCAGGAGCGCCGCCACCTCGAGGGACGCGGGCTTGCGGGCCGCGAGGTTCTTCAGCAGGTACTTCAAGGTGAGGCCGGAGTCCACGATGTCCTCGACGAGCAGCACGTCGAGCCCGTCGAGGTCGTGGTCGAGGTCCTTCAGGATGCGCACGACGCCGCTGGTCTTCGTCGCGGCCCCGTACGACGAGACCGCCATGAAGTCGAACTCGAGCGGCAGCGCGATATGGCGCGCGAGATCCGCCATCACGACGAACGCGCCTTTGAGGACCCCGACGAGCAGCAGCGACTTGCCCGTGTAGTCCTTCGTGATCCGCTCGCCCATCGCCGCGAGGGCCGCCTCGATCTCTTCGGTGGAGATCAGGACCTTCTCGATGTCGGGCTCGTAGGCGCTCACGGGAACCCGGAGTGTAGCGTCCGTCGCGTCGTGCGTGAGGCTCACGCGTGCTCCCCCTCGATGCTCGTCTCGATCGGATCGACCGGGGATGTCACGCGAACATACACCCGGTCTCGCCTGGCCGCTCGGTTCCCGGGCAGGTCGCGCCGCCGGCCGGGCCGGCCACCGGCGAGGTCGAGCACGGCGTCGACCGAATCCCTGGTCCAGGGCGCCACCTCGTCGTCGACGGCGGCCAGCCGCCAGAGCGCCATGCGCACGATGCGGGCGGCGAGGGAACGCGGGAGCGCGGCGAGGTCGGCCGCCCGGAAGCGGACCTCGCCACCGTCGTGCTCGACGATCGCGGCCTCGTGCTCCGCGGCCTGACGCAGCAGTTCCAGGCGGTCCTCGTGCAGCACCGAGGCCGTGCGAGCGAGCGTCGCCCTGACCTCGCGGCCGGTGATGCGCTCGAGCATCGGGATCGCCTCGTGGCGGATCGCGGCCCGCAGCAGCTGCCGGTCGTCGTTCATCGGGTCGCGCCGGGGGCGCAGACCGAGCGACCGGCAGAAAGCCTCGATCTCGGCGCGCGTGACGTCGAGCAGCGGCTGGACGACCGACGAGCCGGGCCGGTCGCCCTCCCCCGGCCAGATGCCGGCGAGCCCGTCGAGCCCGGTGCCTCTGATCAGGTTCAGCAGCACCGTCTCTGCCTGGTCGTCGAGGGTATGCCCCTCGGCGATCACAGGCGACCCGACCTCGCGCCTGACCTCGTTCGCAGCGCTCGTGCGCCGGGCGGTCGCCCATGCCTCGACCGAGGCGCCGGCCCCCGGCACGTCGTCCGCCATGCGCAGGTGGAACGGGAGTCGATGCCGCGCGGCGAGTCGGCGCACGTACGCCACGTCGGCCGACGAGTCGAGACGCAGCCGATGGTCGAAGTGGAAGACCTCGAGCCGCATCCGGAACAGCCGCCGGAGGCGCACCAGCGACTCGAGCAGGCAGACGGAGTCGGGACCACCCGAGACGCAGACGAGCACGATCTCGTCGGGCCGCACCAGCCCGTGTTCGCGGACGGTGGCCATGACGCGTTCGAGCACCCTCGCGACCGCCGGTGGGCGACGCGAGGCCATACCCCTTACCCGATGACGCGTTCGACCCAGGCGGCGGGAGCGCCGATCTCGTCGAGCGACGGCAGGTGCTCGGGTGCGAGCCAGACCCGGTTGAAGCCGTCCATGCCCGCCTGGGCGATCACCGCCCGCACGAACGTCTCGCCTCGGTCGTACTGCCTGATCTTCTGCTCGAAGCCGATCGCCTTCTGCACGCTGCGCTCGACGCCCGAGCCCTTGCGCCGGGCAGCGAGCGCCCGGCGCATTCGATCGACATCGGCCACGTGATCGCGCGAGACCTCGTTCATCACGTACGAGGCGTGGCCCTCGAGCAGCGACATCATGCCCTGCACCTTCGTGAAGAGCTCGCGCTGTTCGGGGGTGAGCAGTAGGAACACGCCGCCCATGCGGGCATCGGCGCCGCCGCGCGCATCCTCGACCGCCCGGCGCAACTGCGCGATCAGCTCCTTGCCGTCGAGCGAGACGCCGCCGAGGTAGGAATCGACGAGCCCGCGGAGATGACCGCGGAGCCACGGCGCCGCCCCGAACTGCACGCGGTGGGTGACCTCGTGGATCGCGACCCAGAGGCGGAAGTCGCGAGTGGGCAGGCCGTAGCGGTGCTCCACCTCCGCCACGTTGGGCCCGACGAAGTACAGCAACCCCTCGTCGTCGGGTGGCAGGAACACGTCGTACTGGCCGAGCACGCGGCGAGCGACGTACCCGAACAGCGCACCGGCTTGCGCGCCCATCGCTTTTCGGCGGATCTCGGCGCGACCCGGTTTCACGGCGAACACGCGCTCGGCGAGCGGCTCGAGCAACCGCTGCATGCCGGTGAGGTTCGCGCGGATCCACTCGCTGCGGGCCATGACCCAGGCCCTCGACCGGAACCCGGCCACGACCATGCCCGTGTGGTCGGTGATCAGCGACTCCGCCATGGGAACCAGCTCACCGAAGTCCTCGCGCATGCGAGCACGCTGCACTGCCGGCACGGAGATGCCCGGGCCGGCGATACGGCGACCGAGCGAGAGAGCGGTCTCCCAGTCGGCGAGTCGACCCGCCGCCGATCCCATAGACCAGTCCACCTCGGTGGCTCGCACGGGTGATCCTCCTTCGACCCGCCGCCTCACGGCAGCGACGCGCCGGGCTCAGGCGTCGCCGGTGGCCTTCTTGCGGGCGGCGATCATGCCGGCCCTGCGGGCCTTGCCTTCGGCGATGCGTCGGTCGGTGCCGGCATCGAGCAGATCCTTCAAGGCCGCCTCGTACGCCTCCTGGTCCATCGTGACCTCGGGCCGCTCCTCGGGAACGGCGGGCGCGGCGGGCGCCGGCGCGGGAGCCGGGGGCGCTGCCGTAGGAGCCTCTGCCACCGCCGGAGCGGGAGCGGCTGGGGCCGGAGCGGGTGTCGCTTCGGCCGCCGCCGGAGTCGGGACAGCCGCCGGTGCCG
>JBGGNG010000079.1:0-11862 GCA_041287635.1 Actinomycetota bacterium
CGCGACGCCTGCTCGCGAGCCGATCCGCGACATCGGCGTGCAGTCAGGGCTGCGCGTCGAACAGCGAAGCTACGCCGTGCGTGCCCGCGACGTCGACGGCGACGGCCGCAGGGATCTCCTGTTCGTACACCACACCGGGCCCACAGAGCTCTTCAGGAGCACGTCGTCGGGCTTCGAGCTCCAGGCGACCTTCGTCGACGAGACCCACGGTGAGAACGACCGCCACGACTGCGCGTGGGGAGACGTGGATCTCGACGGCCGACTCGATCTGTACTGCGTGAAGGGAGCGAGGGTCGGAACCGCCGAGAAGCACAACGAACTCTGGATGCAGCAACCCGACGGTACCTTCGTCGATCGCGCGGGCGCGTTCCGGGTCGTGGATCGATGGGGGCGAGGACGTCGTACAGAATTCCTCGATCTGAACGGCGACGCCTTCCCCGACCTCTTCGTGGGGAACGCGTTCCCCCGGCGAGACGGCCGCCCGACGCCCAACAGGACGTTCCTGAACGTGCAGGGCGAGCGCTTCCGGCGTGCTGACATGGGGCTGACCCGTGAGGCCGGTGCCTCCTGCGTCGACGTCGGGGACTTCGACGATGACGGGAGCGACGATCTCTTGATCTGCGAGAAACGGGGGCTGAGACTCTACCTCCGACGCCAGGGCGGGTTCGTCGATGCGACTGGGGCATTCGGGATACCGGAGCGAGCCGTCGCATGGGCGCGATCGCACGACCTCGATCGTGACGGTGCGCTCGATCTCGTGACGATCACCGAGCGGCGACTCACTGTTCGACTGCGCGTCCGGGCCGGCCGGTTCGACCGCCCGTCGCTCCGACTCCCGCTCGAGATGGGCCACGCCGTCGAGATCGCCGACATCGACGGTCGCGCGGGCGCGGACCTCCTGGTCGTGCAGGGGTGCGTCGACGGCGTCAACGTCGATGATCTCGTTCTTCTGAACGACGGGACCGCCCGGATCTGGCAGCAGCACTCCACGCCCGGTGACGTGCCGGGATGTGGCGACGTGGCAGCGACCCTCGACTTCGACCGGGACGGCGCGATCGAGTTCGTGGTCATGAACGGCGGCGGACAGGGACAGCCCCTGAGTCCGGTGGGGCCTGACCAGCTCCTGACGATGGGCGACTGGCCGCAGGGGCCCTAAGCCACGACCCAGAGGGCCTCGCGGGCGAGCTCGATCTCGAGCCGTTGATGCTCGCCGAGCGAATCGCCGTCGACCTGCACCGGGAACGGCCGGTCGGACGTCACCACCACATGCGAGGCATCGTGGCGGTAGTCGATGTCACGGCTCTGCACGTGGCGCGCCGAGCCGAACACCTGCGCGGCGATGCGCGGCACGTTGCGCCGGGCGAGCTTGCGCATGCTCAACACGTCGAGCCCGGTCTCGAGCGATGCCTGCGGCGTCATGCGCAACCCCCGGTCCTTGTAGTACGTGTACGGATCGGTGCGTCCCACCATCACCGAGAGCGAGGGTTCCACCGCACCGCCGTCGATCGAGACTCCGAGATCGGGGAGTTTGCCCGCGTAGCCCACCATCAGCTCCCACGCGACGCTGCGGAACGCCACGCGATCGAACTTCGCCTTCGTCTTCGGGAACTTTGCGTCCATGCGGGCCATCGCCGCGGCGTCGACGCCCGCCCCGCAGTTCACCGCGAAGTACCGGCCGTCGGCCCGGCCGAGGTGCAGCTTGAACGATTCGTCGTCGAGCGCCTTGCCGATCAGCACGCCGGTGGCATCGACCGGCTCGGTCGGCAGCCCCAGCGCTCGCACCAGGATGTTGGTCGCTCCGCCGGGCAGCACCCCCAACGCCGTCTCGGTGCCGGCCAGCGAGTTCACGACCTCGTTGATCGTGCCGTCGCCCGAGAAGACCACGACGAGGTCGACGCCCTCGTCGACGGCCTGGGTCGCGATCTCGCTCGCGTGGCCACGTTCCTTCGTCTCGGTGACCTCGAGACGGAAGTCGGCCGACATCGCCTTCTCGATCACGGCGAGCGTGGGCTGGGACACCGTGCGGGCCACGGGGTTGACGATGAGGAGGACTCGTTGGAATCGCATGCGCGAGGTCAGTATCGCAGGGAGTGCACGCGAGCGCGTCGGCCGATAGCCTTCGGTCGTGGGAACTTTCCTCCTCGTGCTACACGTGCTCGGCGCGGTGGTCGCCCTCGGCTTCTCGCTCAGCTACGGGTTGTGGGTACGTCGCGGTGAGGCCGACGGCCCCCAGGGTCGGGCTTTCGCGTTGCGCACCGTCTCGTGGATCGACCGGCGCATCACGACACCGGCCTTCATCGCGCAGCTGATCACGGGACTCTTGCTGGTCGCGACGATCGACTGGGACCTGCTGCGGCAGGCGTGGCTGGAGCTGTCGCTCGGCATCTACGTGCTACTCACGGTGCTCGCTGTGACGGTCTACGCACCGTCGTTCCGGACGCAGCGCGAGATCGCGGAGGCCATCGCCGAGGGCAACGCCGACGAGTCCGAGTACGCCGCCGCCGCGTCGAAGGCGACCACATGGGGCGTGGTCGTCACCGGGCTCACCCTCGTGATCGTCGTGCTGATGGTGTGGAAGCCGGCGCTCTGGAGCTAACGACCGGCGCTGCAGGATCCCGCCGAGGAGCCGCCGCTGACCGGCGGCAGCAACGCCACCTCGTCACCCTCGGCGATCGGGGTGTCACGGGAGGCACGCTCCCCGTTCACGACGAACGACCCCACCTCCGCGATCTGCGCGAACCGCTCCCCGTAGCGCGCAGAGAGGTCCTCGACCACGTCACCCACCGTGTGGCCCGTCGCCTCGACGTGCGAGTCACCGGCGATCTCGCGGAGCGCAGCGAACAGACGCACGTTCACGTGAGGTCCACCATCTCGCCCAGCACGTCGACGAGCTTGTGTGCGAACGCCGGCGTCAGCCCGTCCTCCGCGTGACCGAACCCCCCCCCGATCAGCAGCCGCTTCGGTTCGCCCGCGGCCTCATAGAGCCGGTGGGCGTGCGACGGCGGGAACAGCCGGTCGTCGGCGCCATGCACGATCACCACCGGGGTCGGCGCGATCTTGCCGATCACGTCCTCCGGCGACTCGGGCGGGTCCCAGCGATCGGGCATGCGCACGCCGAACGCCCTCAGCGCGGCACGCCCTGCCGGCGTGCCGATGCTCGCGTGCACGTTGCGTCGGGCCCGTGGGTGCGCGTCGTCGTGCCAATCCCAGTACGCGAGGGAGGAGATACCGACCACCGCGTCGGTGCCGCCGAGCAGCGCCCCGTGGCGGATCGAGGCGATCGCACCCATCGACGTGCCGCAGGAGATGACCGTCGCGTGTCCCTCGTCGCGCGCGAGCCGATGGACCGCCTCCAGGTCGTAGATCTCGTCGCCACCGAAGTCGCAGACGCCGTCGCTATGACCGTGCCCGCGCATGTCCAACGCGTAGACCGTGAACCAGGGGGTCAACTGCTCGCCGAAGACGGCGAACCGCGGCTTGCGGTGCCAACCGATCATGCCGTGGGCGAGCAGCAGGGCGGGGCGACCGGGTTGGGCCTCGCCGAGGCGCGAGCCGTGGATGTGCACACCGTCCTCGGTCGTCACGACGAACGGCTCGGCCGGCACGCGCCAGTGGTGCGACGTGATGCCCTGGAAGGTCGTCATCGCCGTTCGAGCGATCCCCGATGCCTCGTCATCGTGAGCCAGCGTACCCATGATGCACGAAGCCGCCAGGGCCAGGGGCCCCGGCGGCTCGTGGAGAAGCGGCCCTAGACCGTGGCGGTTTCCTTGACCATCGGTGCCGCGGGGACCGCTGCGGCGCGCTTCGCGTGGCGGAACCCGAGGAACGCGAGCACCGCGAAGAGGATGCCTGTCACGATCATCAGGTACCCCGCATAGACCGCGATGGTGGCTGCGGTCCACCACCCGTACGCGTTCAGCAGGATCGCCCTGAGCGTCTCACCCTTGAACAGGGTGTCGGCCTTGCCCTGAAGCTCGGCTGCCGTGTCGGGGTCGAGGCCTTCCTCACGGGCAGCGGCGCTCGTCTCCGAGTACGTGGCCCCCTCGTTGACCTCCGCGAGGTGGCCCTGGATGTAGCGCGAGTACGCCTCGGCCTGGTCCCCGTTCACGACCTGCTGCTCGGCGTAGTCGCCGATGTCTGCCTGCTCTTCGGGCGTCATCGCGTCGTAGGGCGGGAACACGATGTTCTGCGGCTCGAGCCGATCGGTCACGTTGGACTGCGCGAAGTTCCCGCCGTACACGGCGAGCGCTCCGAGCACGATCAACGCGACGGCGAGAACCACGCCGGCGGTGCTGATCAGCTGGTCCCATGTCTTCCTGTTCATGTCGTACCCCTTTCTGGTGCCCACATCTCGACCCAGCGTGCTCCTCCGGGGATGCCGCGACCGGAGGCGGACGGCACCATCTGCTCGGGACATCTCCCCAAGGCGGTGGGACCTTCGGCCCCCCGCCGAACGGCCGCCGCCCGGGGCGTCGCCGTATTCCGTCGCCGGATCGCAGCCGATATCGTGAGCACAGCCATGAGACGCCTCGTCCTGCTCTCGGATCGCTCGCCGCAGGTGGCCCTGCCGGCGCTCGCCGAGGTGCTCCCCGACCTGAAGGTGGAACCGCTGTCGGTGGTCTCGATCGGCCACGTGCTCGCCCTGGAGCCGGAGGCGGTGATGGTCGATGCGGCGGAGCATCCGGCCCAGGCGTGGACCGTGCTGCAGACGCTGCGCGAACGGGATCCCCGGGTGCCGGCGTTGCTCGTCGTAGAACGCGACACGATCGAGCGGTACCCCTGGCACGAGGTCGCCGACGAGTTCCTCTATCCGGGGGCCCCAGCGGCCGAGGTTCGGGTGCGCCTCGCGATGCTCAGACGAAGGGTGGGAAGTGGTGACGGCTCCATCACGAGGCTGGGTCCGCTCGCGCTCGACATCGACACGTACCGGGTCACGGCGAGCGGACGCCCTCTCGACCTCACGTACAAGGAGTTCGAGCTGCTGCGGTTCCTCGCGTCGAACCCGGGGAGCGTCTACACCCGCCCGGCCTTGCTGCGCGAGGTCTGGGGATACGACTTCTACGGCGGCACACGCACCGTCGACGTGCACGTGCGACGTCTGCGCGCGAAGCTCGGGCCCGAGCACGAGCACCTGATCGAGACCGTGCGGGGTGTCGGCTACCGTTCGGCCGCGCCCGAGGGCTGAGGACTACCCAACTCGGGCCATCGGGAAATGACTCACATGGGCTCTGCGCCGAGCGCTGCTGTAGCGCCGATGACCTCGGTGTGAACGGCGACACGGGAGCCGCGCCACTCGTCCCCCCGGGCGAACTCCCCTCGGTCACGCGGCCTCCGCCGCCGTTCCCCGGCTCGCGTCGGCGACCGCCGCGGCACCTTCGGGCGCCCGCGCCGACGCGAGCCGGCTTCCCCCCGTCCACCCCGGTCCTCTCCGCTCCCGTCGCGGATGGGACCTCGCTCCATGCCCGGATTGGCCGGTGCGGACGGTTCCGTGTTAGAAAGCCCGACCGCCGACGAGGCGGTTGCCTTCCTCACGTGACCTGACGATGAACGAGCCCTCCCTCATCCCCATCGACGGTGCCGGCGACATCCGCCGGACGATCCCGCCGCGCGCCGAGCGTGAGGCGTTGGGCAAGGAGATGCGCCAGCGCGTGCCGCGCTCGGTTCATGGGAGTTGGCGTGCGGCGCGGGACCGGCCGGATCCGGTGGACGTGATCCGGGCCCGCAACCGTGGACGTCAGCAACGACTCGTGCCGATCCGCATCGGGCGCATGATCGCATCGCCGTTCGCGTTCTACCGGGGCTCGGCGGACCTCATGGCGATCGATCTCCGGCCATCGCCGACGACCGGACTCGTCGTGCAGCTCTGCGGCGACGCCCACCTGTCCAACTTCGGCCTCTACGCCTCCCCCGAGCGCCGACTCATGATGGACATCAACGACTTCGACGAGACCGCACGCGGGCGCTGGGAGTGGGATCTGAAGCGACTGGTCGCCAGTGTCGAGCTCTGCGGACGGGACAACGGGCTCGACGAGGACCTGCGGACGGAGGCGGTCGCGAGTGCGACCCGCGCCTACCGCACGCTGCTCGCCAGGACCGGACCGCTCCCCCGGCTCGACGTGCACTACCTCGCGTTCGGCGAGGGAGACGGCACGCCCGATCACTGGAGCCCCGCGACCCTGAAGCTCATGGAACGCGAGCGCAAGCGCGCGCACCGAAGGACACACGAGCAGCTCGGCCTGCGCCTGACCGAGGAAGGCGGGGGACGTTTCCATCTCGATCCACCGGTCCTGACCGCCGCGAACAGCCGGGTCCGCGCCGCGGTACTGAACGCGCTGGAGACGTACCTCACGACGGTCTCCCCCGACATCCACGAGCTGCTGAAGGACTACGGCGTGCTCGACGTCGCCCACAAAGTGGTGGGCGTCGGGAGCGTCGGCACCCGCGACTACATCGTGCTGCTGCAGGGGAACCACGAGGGCGACCACCTCTTCCTGCAGGTCAAGGAGGCGCTGCCCTCGGTCGTCCGCGACCCGGCGCTCTCGTCGCACGACCATCACGGTCGGCACGTCGTCGATGGTCAGCGACGCATCCAGTCGGTGAGCGATCCGTTCCTGGGGTGGACGAACGTGGGCGTGAGGCCCTACTACGTCCGTCAGCTCCGCGACATGAAGGGAGGCGTGCACCCCGAGCAGCTGCAGGGCCGCACGCTCGTCGACTACGCGGAGCTGTGCGGCTCGATCCTCGCCAAGGCGCACGCGCGCACCGGCTACCCGACCGTGATCGCGAGCTACTGCGGCGCGAACGACGGGATCGATCGGGCCATGGTCACGTTCGCGAGGGCGTATGCCGACCAGGTCGAACGCGACCACGCGGCGCTCGTCGCCGCCGTCGATGACGGGGTCCTGCCCGCGGAGACCGGCGTCTGAGCCGTTGCGGACCGGCCGGACCCTAGAGGCCGGGATCCGGGCTCGGGGTCGGCGGAGGCGGCGGCGGGGGTGGCGGGGTTTCCGACGGCGTGGGAGGAGGCGTGTCCGACGGGCTCGGGGGTGGGGTCTCCGACGGGCTCGGGGGCGGGGTCTCCGATGGGCTGGGAGGCGGCGTCTCCGCATCGGTCGTCGGCGCTGGTGATGGGACCGGTTCCGGCTGCCCCTCGTCCTCCGCCGTCTCAGCCGACTCCGCGTCGGACGACCCGACGCTGGGCGCCGGGGTCGGCGTTTCCTCGCTCCCGCCGACGACCGGCGGATCGGGGTCGGCGACCTGGGGCCGTGGGACGACGACGATCTCCGCCTCGATCACGAGCGGGTCCTGCAGAACCTCGGTCAGGTTGCGGTAGGCGGCGCGCACGCCGAGATCGGAGTCCGACGCCACCAGTCCGATCAGCAGCCCTGGCACCGCGACGAGCATCGCGCCCACCCAGACCCGCGGCGTTCGAGGCCCCGGCCTGCGCACGAGGTACGCGCAGGCGAACGCCAACCCCAAGCCGGCGGCGATGAAGAGCGCGTTCGCGAGATCCGCGAGTCCCCGTCCATGCACCCCGCGATACTACCGGCCTGCGGGTGGATCCTCCAGGCTCGCGTTGCGCGGCCGAGCAATAGAGCCACCTTCGCGAGGGACCCACCGACCGACGGAAGGGCTCGCGTAACCCAGAGTTAACGGCCAGGTAACAGCGCGGCCCGCGGTCGCCTCTAGGCTCGGTGGGACCGAGTGCCGAGCGGACAAGGGGGAGAGCGCGCGTGGCAACACCGAAAGACGTCATCGCGATGGCCAAGGAGCAGGGAGCCGAGATCGTCGATTTCCGATTCACCGACCTGCCGGGTCAGGTGCAGCACCTCTCGGTGCCTGCCCACGAGCTGACCGAGGCCAAGCTCAGCGACGGGCAACCGTTCGACGGCTCGTCGGTCCGCGGGTTCCAGGAGATCCAAGAGTCGGACATGCTGCTGATGCCCGACCCCGATTCCGCCTACATGGACCCGTTCACGAAGCACCCGACGCTGAACATCACGTGCTTCGTGAAGGACCCGGTCACCGGCGAGGACTACTCGCGCGACCCGCGCAACATCGCGAAGAAGGCCGAGCTGTACCTGAAGCAGACCGGCATCGCCGACCGCTCGTACTGGGGCCCCGAGGCCGAGTTCTACATCTTCGACTCGATCCGCTACGACCAGAACGAGTTCGAGGGCTACTACCACGTCGACTCGGTGGCCGGCGCCTGGCAGACCGGCCGCGTCGAGGAAGGCGGCAACCTCGGCTACAAGCCGCGCTATAAGGGCGGGTACTTCGCCCTTCCCCCGATGGACACGTACCAGGACCTGCGCACCGACATGGTGCTGAACCTCGAGAAGGTCGGACTGACGATCGAGGTGCACCACCACGAGGTCGGCACCGCCGGTCAGGCCGAGATCGACATGCGCTACGACACGCTGCTTACCACGGCCGACAACGTCATGAAGTACAAGTACGTCGTCAAGAACACCGCCTACCAGGCCGGCAAGACGGTGACGTTCATGCCGAAGCCGCTGTTCATGGACAACGGCTCGGGCATGCACACGCACCAGTCGCTGTGGATGGGCGACGACAACCTGTTCTGGGACGAGGTCGGCTACGGCGGCATCAGCGACGCGGCCCGCTACTACATCGGCGGCCTGATCGCGCACGCGCCGGCTCTGCTCGCGTTCACGAACCCGACGACGAACTCCTACCGCCGGCTCGTGCCGGGCTACGAGGCCCCGATCAAGCTCGTGTACAGCCAGCGCAACCGGAGCGCCTGCGTGCGCATCCCACTCGGGGGCAAGGGACCAGGGGCCAAGCGCCTGGAGTTCCGCACGCCGGACCCCTCCTGCAACCCCTACCTGGCGTTCAGCGCGATGCTGATGGCCGGCATCGACGGCATCAAGAACAAGATCGAGCCGCCCGACCCGATCGACAAGGACCTGTACGACCTGCCGCCCGAGGAGCACGCGGCCGTGAAGCAGGTACCGGGGTCGCTGCTCGAGGTGCTGGGCGAGCTGGAGGCCGACCACCAGTGGCTGCTGGAGGGCGGCGTCTTCACCCAGGACGTGATCGACACCTGGATCGAGTACAAGCGGCTCGAAGAGCACGACGCGGTCGCGCTGCGACCGCACCCCTACGAGTTCGGGCTCTACTACGACGTCTGAGCCGGTCGATCGCCCGGACAGCAGTCGGGACGGAATGTGAGGACCGAGGGCGGGCCTGTGGAGGCCCGCCCTCGTTCGTC
This sequence comes from Actinomycetota bacterium, assembly GCA_041287635.1. GTDB lineage: Bacteria > Actinomycetota > UBA4738 > UBA4738 > HRBIN12 > JAOUEA01. The sequence goes on from JBGGNG010000079.1 coordinate 9,236, forward strand.
TCAGAGCCCGGCGGTGGCTAGAAGACCCGTGAAGCGACCTCGGCCGGAGCAGCGAACAGCGACACGAGCTCGTCGTCCAGCTTCACGAGCGTCACCGAGCAGCCCGCCATGTCGAGCGACGTGCAGTACTCGCCGACGTAGCTGCGTCCCACGTTGATCCCTCGCGAGGCGAGTTGGTCGTGGGCACGGCCGTAGAGCAGGTACAGTTCGCTGATCGGCGTGCCACCGAGCCCGTTGATCATCAGCGCGACGTCGTCGCCCTTGTTGAACGGAAGGTCCGACGCGGTCGCCTCGACGAGCTCGTCGACGATCGCGTTGGCGTCGGCGAGCTTCTCGCGGCGGCGGCCCGGCTCCCCGTGGATGCCGACGCCCATCTCCATCTCGTCCTCGCCGAGGTCGAAGAGCGGCGACCCCTTGGCGGGCGGCGTGCACGACGTGAGCGCCATGCCCATCGTGCGAGTGACCGAGTTCACCCGATCACCCAGCGCGACCAGGTCGTCGAGCTCCGCCCCCTGCTCGGACGCCGCCCCCACGGCCTTGATGACGAAGAAATTCCCGGCGACCCCACGCCGCCCGACCGTCCAGGTGGAATCCTTCACGGCGACGTCGTCGTCGACGATCACCGTCCCGATCCGGATGCCCTCGGCGTCGGCCATCTCGGCGCCCATCTCGAACGCCATGCGGTCACCGGTGTAGTTGTTGATCAGGTGGAGCACGCCCTTCGCGGAGTTGAGCAGCTTGGTGGTCTCGAGCACGTAATCCATCGGCGGGGCCGCGAAGACGTCGCCCGGACACGCGGCGTCGAGCATGCCCTTTCCCACGATCATCACGTGGGCGGGCTCGTGCCCCGATCCCGAGCCCTGGACGATCGAGACCTTCGCGTCGCTCGGCGCGTCGGTCCGCATGATCAGGTTGTACTCAGGCACGTACTTCAGCGTGTCCGGGTTGGCGAGCGCGATCCCCTTCAGCATCTCGGGGACGAACTCCTTCGGATCGTTGACGAACTTCTTCACGACGTTCCCTCCTTCGACTCGTCGGCCGCCCAGGCGTCGGCGACCTGCTCGAACATGAGCGCGACGGCGACCGCCCCCGCGTCCAGCGTTCCGATGCTGCGTTCGCCGGTGTACGCGGCCCGGCCGCGCTTGGCGATCATCTCGGTGGTGGCGTCCGCCCGTTCACGAGCCGTGGTGGCCGCCTTCCGGATCGCGTACCCCGCGGTGTCCCCGTCGGCGAGCCCCTTCTCCAGCTCGTCGACGGCCGGCTGGAGCGCATCGAGCAGGGTCTTGTCACCCAGGTCCGAGTTCCCCCGCTTCTTGATGCCCTCGATCGCCGCGCGGAGCATCGCGATCACGTCGTCGGCAGTGAGCTCGGTCTTGTCGGCGGCCACGGCCCCGGCACGCAGGAACCCCGTGCCCCACAGCGGCCCGGAGGTCCCGCCGACGCGGCTGGTGATCACGACCGCGATCTTCTTCAGGAACGTCCCGATGTCGTCGCGATCGAAGGCATCGAAGTCTGCCAGCACCAGCTCGAAGCCGCGCGCCATCGAGTACCCGAAGTCGCCGTCACCCACGACCGCGTCCAGATCCCCGAAGTACTTCTCGTTGTCGACCGCGGTCTGCGCGATCGTCCGCACGACCAGCTCGACACCCTCAAAGCTCGAGTCCGCCATCCACACCTCCTCGATCGCTCATTCGCCGGACATGCTCCCGGCCGCCAGACACGCCTGCAGGTCTCCGAGGGCGACGTAGCCCTCCGGCTCGGGGATGCCCCCCCGGTTGGACAACACCTTCGTGCGCTCCCCGTCCGGCTCACCGAGGGAGGACACGACGAGGACCGCTTCGGAGAAGTCCTCGCGTTCCGTGTAGCTGCTCGCCGTGACGACGCAGATCAAGCCGGCGCCGGCTGCCGCGAGGAGTCCGTTGCGGGAGTCCTCGATCACGAGCGCCTCTTCGCCTGCCACCCCGAGCCTCTCCACCGCAAGCTCGTAGATGTCGGGGGCCGGCTTCTTCCGGGCGACCACGTCGCCGGCCAGCATCAATGCGAACCGCGCCGCGTGCTCCGCACCCACGACGTGCTCGAGCACGGCCCGGACCGACGCCTCCGACGAGGTCGACGCAACCCCCAGGTCCCACGCCGCGTCGAGCGCCGCCGCGACGATCCGGGCCACGCCCGGCCGTCCGGGGAGGCGGCCGGCCGCGACCATCTCCGTGTAGATCTCCGTCTTGCGACGGTGCCAGTCGGCCACCGCCGCCCTCTGGCCGTCGGGATCGGTGGGCAGGCCGGCGTCGCGGACGAAGTCGTCGGTGAGGAGACTCATCATGCGTTCCTTGCCGCCGGCGATCGCGAGCTTCTCGCCGTACTCCTCCTCGGACCAACGCACCGGCAGGCCGAACTCCTCGAACATCTGGTTGAACGCCGGCAGATGGCCGTAGCGCTCCGTGTCGGCGAGCACGCCGTCGCAGTCGAAGATCAGGGCGGTCACCAGGCCTTGCCCTCGCTCCCGAACCGACGGATGTGATCCTGGGCCATCTCGACGACGTCGGCCCGCACGTGCGTGAACAACGAGGGAGGATCCCACCTCTCGGCGGCCTCGGCCTCGCGCAGGAACTCCAGGTTGGAGCGCATGA
>JBGGNG010000080.1:0-9595 GCA_041287635.1 Actinomycetota bacterium
GCAGGTACGCGCCCGGTGTGCGACCGCGCGGGCCGGCGAGCCGCCACGCCAGGAGCTGCGTCGGGATCACGCCCACGGCCGACATCAGCGCTCGGTCGAGGTAGCCGGTCGCGACCGCGCGGGCGCCCTTGGGCGCCTCGCCGTCCGGCGTGACAACCATGACGGCGGCGCCCGCGTCGACCAGATCGGCCGCGAGGCCGAGATCGAGGCGCCGGGTCTCGGGTTCGGTGGCCATCACGATCGCGCTCATGCCCGGGCCGGCGAGCTCGAGTGGCCCGTGGCGGAACAGACCGGCCTCGACCGACTCGGCCATCACGCCGGACTCCTTGAGCACGAGTGCGCCGAGCTCGGTCGCGGCTCGGGCCGGACCACGGCCGAGCAGCACGATCACGTCCCGACCGTCGTGCCACGCCTCGAGCTCGGCCGCGAGGGCCTCGGGGTCGTCGAGGAGCCGCTCGGCGGATCGCGCCGCACCCTCCGCCGCCGTCCGGGTCCGATCGACCGCGGTGTCGACGCTGTCGCCCGCGAGCAGCCGCGCGAGCCCCGAGAGCGTGGTCATCGAGGCCGCGAACGTCATCGACGAGGGCCCCGACTCGGGCCCCGCCCACGTGTCGAGCTCGATGTCCGCCCGGCGCGCGAGGTCGTTGTTGGTGCCGTTGGTGAGCGCGACGACGAAGGGCCGGGTGCGTTGCTTGGCGAGCTCGTTCACGAGGCGCACGACTTCGGCGCTCTCGCCGGACTGGCTGACGACGACGGCGAGGGTCCTCGCGTTCAGGATCGGCCGGCGGAAGTGCAGAACCTCTGCGGCGTCGACCAACAGCGCCGCGACGCCGCGGGCGGCCAGGTCGTTCACGGCCGGGTAGCAGGCGTCGTAGGAGCCGCCCATGCCGGTGAACACGATCGTCAGGACCGCCTCGCTCGCCTCCCGAATCCGTTCGAGCTCGTCGCGTTGGTCCACGAGCGACGCGGCCGCCCGGCGCATCGCGTCGGGCTGACCGGCGATCTCGCCGAGGAAGCGATCGGACAGGCCTTCGAGCGATCTCATGACCTCGAGTCTACGGCCGCGGCCGAGACCGAGGCCGTGGAGAGCGCGAGCCCCGTGGGTGGGTCGAAGAAGTGGAACCTGCGAGGGTCGATCGACAGCCGGATCGGCGTGCCCGGACCGCACGATGTCCGGGGATCTACGCGCGCGCAGAAGACGGCGCGCTCCTCGGCGAGGAGCGGGATCTCACCCTCGCCCTCCTGCTCCGAGGCGGCGAGCGTCTCATCGGTCTCCACCGGTGGCGCGTCGATCGCGAACAGGACGTTGACCTCCGACCCGAGATCCTCGGTGACGTCCGCCATCACCGTGATGGTCGGCAGGCTCGACCCGGACCAGACGGCCGCGTCCTCGAGGTCCGCCGGTCGGATCCCGAGGATCACGTCCCGTCCCTCGATGCCGGTCAGATCCACGTCGCCGGGGATCGGGATCTCGAACCCCGCGAACCTGACGGTGCCGCCGCCGACCGTCGCGCCCACCAGGTTCATGGGCGGCGAGCCGATGAACGCGGCGACGAACAGGTTCGCGGGGTGCTGGTAGAGGCGTTGCGGCGTGTCGACCTGCTGCAGGATGCCGTCGCGCAGGACGGCGACGCGTTCCCCGAGCGTCATCGCCTCCACCTGATCGTGCGTCACGTACACCGTGGTCGTTCGGAGGCGTTCGTGCAGCTTCGCGAACTGTCCACGCATCTGGACCCGGAGCTTGGCGTCGAGGTTCGACAACGGTTCGTCCATCAGGAACGCCACCGGCTCCCGAACCATCGCGCGGCCCATCGCCACGCGCTGCCGCTGACCCCCGGAGAGTTCGGCCGGTTTGCGTTGCAACAGGCCGTCGAGACCGAGGATGTGCGCGACGTCCTCCACGCGACGCCCGCGTTCGTCCGCCGGCGTCTTCCTCAGCTTGAGACCGAACCCGATGTTCTGCTCGACGGTCATGTGTGGATAGAGCGCGTAGTTCTGGAACACCATCGCGATGTCGCGGGCTTTCGGTGCCAGGTCCGTGACCTGCCGATCGTCGATGAACACCTCGCCGGCCGTCACCTCCTCGAGACCGGCGAGGATCCGCAGGATCGTGGACTTGCCGCACCCCGACGGACCGACCAGGACCATGAACTCGCCGTCCCCGATCTCGAGCGACACGTCGTCGACGGCCACGACGTCGGCGCCGAACACCTTGGTGACCCCATCGAGCACGATCCTGGCCATGGCTACCCCCGCTGTTCGAGTCTGTGGTCGAGGGAAGCGTCGGTCAAGGCGGACTGCAGGCGAGCCTTCGCTCGGCCGTTCGCCCCCAGTCGGTCGAGCCCCAGCAGCGCCGCGCCCAGCACGGGGGGCGCCTCGAGGACGTTCAGGGAGGCGGTCGGTGCGATCTCCCGGATCCCGTCGTCGATCCGGTCGAAGAACGGCGCGAACCGATTGCGGAAGATCCCGCCACCCAGGACGACGTGGACGTCGAGCTTGGTCATCCGGAGCCGGCGGATGGCCGTCCCCGCCATCGCGACGATCTCGTCCGCCTGACGGTCGACGATCGACGTCGCGACTGCATCCCCCTCGGCCGCGGCAGCGAACACGAGCGGCGGCAGCTCGGCGACCCGGCTCTCGGCCAACCGGCCGAAGTACATAGCCTGCATCACCTGCCGGGGTCGTCGGAACCCGAAGTGGGCGGCCACGCGCGACCCCAGAGCCGTGCGGCGCCCCCGTCCGTCCTCGGACCTGACCGCGTGCCACAGGGCTGCCTCGCCGATGTCGGAACCGCCGCCCCAGTCGCCGGCGATCCACCCGAGAGCCGGGAAGCGATAGGTCTTGCCGTCCGGCGCGACGGCCGAGCAGTTGGTGCCGAAGCCGCACACGACACCGACACCCCAGGTCCGGTCGGTCCCCGCGCGCAGGACGGCGAACGTGTCGTTTCGGAGCACCGTCTCGCTGGTCCAACCGTGCTGTTGGACCCGCCGCAGGATCGAGCGTTCGTCCGAGGGCAGGTCCGCTCCGGCGAGGCAGAAGACGCCGAGTGAGGCGACGGGCTGCCGCCCGGGATCGGCGCCCGCGCTCCGAGAGGCCGCCTCGACGGCCGACACGACGGGTGCGAGCTCACCCTTCGCGCGCGCACCGTCCGACGGCCCCACTCGGGCGGTGCCGAGCAGCGCGCCGTCCCGGGTCACGACGACGGCGTCCACCTTCGAGCCACCCCCGTCGACCGCCACCAGGGCCGCCCGGCTCACGGGAGCGCCTCCAGCTCGTCGATCGCCGCGAAGCGGACACCTGCTCGCTCGAAGCCCGTGAGCGCGATCGGCACGGCGTCGGCGGTCGCGAGCGGCCACGTGTGCAGGAGGACCACCGCGCCGTCACCATGCCGCATCGCGCCCGAGACGGTGTCGCTGCCGATCTCACCCGCCGTCCGCCAGGGTTCCCAGTCCTCGGTCTGGACGTGCCAGTGGACGTTCCGGTAGCCGAGCTCCTCGAGCGCGCGCAGCACCCGGTCGTCGTCGTGCCCGTCACCGAAGGGGCAGCGGAACCACGGCGTCGGATCGACGCCCGCGAGCTCGGCGATGGTCTCGCCCGCCTGGCGGACGTCGGCGCGCAGGCCCTCGTCCGACAGCAGCGTCATGCGAGCGTGGTACGTGGAGTGGTTGCCGATCACGTGTCCCTCATCGAAGATCCGGCGGACGAGGCTCGGGTTCGCCATCGCCCACCGGGCCTGCACGAAGAACGTCGCCCGGGCCTGCGAGCGGCCGAGCGAATCCAGGATGCGCTCGGTGGCGCCCGGCGCGGCGGACGGCCGATCCGGATGCTCCGCGTCGAACGTCAGCGCCACCCGTGGACCGTCATTCATGGGTCGTCACCTTCGAGGCCCTGGTGTACGCGCCGGGGACACGCCCCCTCGCGTTCGCGAGCCACCACGCGAGCAGCTGGATCGGCACGATGGAGACCGCGGACGCGAGCAGGCGGTCCACCGACGGGATCCGCACCCCGAGCGCCCCATCGGGGACATCGCCCTCCGACGACAGCACCACGACCGAGGCACCCGCCTCGACGAGGTCGGCGGCGAGCCCAAGGTCGAGCGCCCGGGTCTCGGGTTCGGTCGCCACGACGATTGCGCCCAGCGCGGGACCGGCGAGCTCGAACGGGCCGTGTCGGAACGCGGCGGTCTCGTAGGACTCGGCCGTGACGCCGCATTCCTTCAGCGTGAGCGCACCCATCTCGGCCGCCGCGCGAGCCGGACCCCTCGCCAACACGACGAGCGTGCCGCGGTCCGCGACGCCGGCGATCCGGGTGCCGAGGGTCTCGTCCTCCAGCACGGTCTCCACGGCGTCGGAGGACTCGCGGGCCGCCGTCCTCGCACGCGCGACCGGATCAACGTCCGACCGCCCGGACAACGCGCCGGCGACCGCCGCCAGCTGCACGAGCGAGGCCGCGAACGTCATGGTGGAGGGACCCTGCTCCGTCCCCGCCCGGGTGTCCAGTCGCAGGTCGGCTCGCTCGGCGAGCGCGTTCGCGAGCCCGTTCGTCACGGACAGCACCACGGGCCGCTCGGATCGATCATCGAAGGCGTCGAGCAAGCGAACCACCTCCGCGCTCCGGCCCGACTGGCTCACGATCACCAGGACGGTTGCGGCGGACAGGACGTGGGTCCGGAAATGCAGGAGCTCCGCCGCATCGATCTGCAGCGCGAGGATCCCGTGGACCGCGAGCTCGTTCACCACGGGGTAGCAGGCGTTGTACGAGGCCCCCATGCCGGTGAAGACGACCCCGCCCCCGATCCGGCGGCCGGCCTCACGCACGGCTTCGAGCGTGCCCAGCTGCTCGTCGAGCGCCCGTGAGGCCCGCCGCAGGGCGTCGGGCTGACCCGCGATCTCGGCGAGGAATGAGTCAGGAAACTTTCCTAACCATTTCATCGCCCGGAGTGTACGATGCCGAACGATGGGTGTGAAGGTGGCGATCGTGGGGGCCGGGAGCACCTACACGCCCGAACTGGTCGAGGGCTTCATCCGGCGCGCCGACCGGTTCCCCGTCGACGAGCTCGCGCTGCTGGACGTCGATCCCTCGCGGCTGGAGGTCGTGGGTGGCCTCGCGCGCAGGATGCTCGACCGGGCGGGGTTCGGCGGGCGCACGGTCCTGACCGACGATCGCGACGAGGCGATCGACGGAGCCGAGTTCGTGATCGTGCAGCTGCGGGTCGGCGGCCAGGCGGCTCGGCTGCTCGACGAGACGATCCCGCCGCGCTTCGGGTGCATCGGGCAGGAGACCACCGGCGCGGGCGGGTTCGCGAAGGCGCTTCGGACCGTCCCGGTCGTGCTCGAGCTCGCCGAGCTCACCTCGCGCCGGGGCGCGCCGGGGTGCTGGTTCGTCGACTTCACGAACCCCACCGGCCTGGTGACCCAGGCGCTGCTGGATCGTGACGTCCGCGCGGTCGGCCTGTGCAACGTGGCGATCGGCTCCCAGCGCCGTTTCGCCGAGCGATTCGGGGTCGACCCGGAGCGGGTGGAGCTGGAACACGTCGGGCTGAACCACCTGTCCTGGATTCGGGCGGTGAAGGTGGATGGGGTCGACCGTCTGCGCGAGCTCCTGCAGACCGACCTCGAGGCGTTGAGCTCGGACGCGGAGATCCCCCCCGAGCTGATGCAGGCGCTCGGGGCCGTCCCCTCCTACTACCTCCGCTACTACTACCGCACCCGTGAGATGCTCGATCGTCAGGCGCGTGGGACCACGCGTGCCGAGGAGGTCATGCGGATCGAGCGCGAACTGCTCGAGCTGTATCGCGACCCCGGGCTCGCGGAGAAGCCCCGGCTCCTCGAACGCCGTGGCGGGGCGTTCTACAGCGAAGCGGCGGCGCAGCTCGTCGCGTCGCTCGCGTCCGGGACCGGCGACCCGCAGGTCGTGAACGTCCGCAACACAGGAGCGGTCCCGAATCTGGCCGACGACGACGTGGTGGAGGTTGGAGCGAGGATCGACGCCGAGGGCGCACACCCGATCCCCGTCGCGCCGCTCGATCAGGACATGCTCGGGCTCGTCCAGCACGCGAAGGCGTACGAGCGGTTGACGATCGAGGCCGCGGTGACCGGTGACCGATCGCTCGCGCTCAGGGCGCTGCTCGCGAATCCGCTGGGTCCCGATGCCGACGTGGCGACCCGTCTGCTCGACGCGATCCTGGACGCGAACCGCGAGTATCTGCCGCGCTTCGCGCGATGAACGCCCCCGCGCCTGGGCTCCTTCGCGACGTCCGGATCGACGGGACGAGCAAGGGGATGCCCCGGATCTCCGACCCGGTGCCGTTGCTCGAGGCGGGCACCCAGGGCTGGACGCTGGACGACCTCGAGCCGCCGTTCGTCGTGATCCGGCGTTCGGCGCTCGAACACAACGTGTCGCTGATGGCCGCGTACTGCGACGAGCACCGGGTGTCGATCGCCCCGCACGGCAAGACGACGATGGCGCCGCAGCTCTGGCGGCGACAGCTCGACGCGGGAGCGTGGGGGATCTCGGCGGCGACGGCGGCGCAGGCCCGCGTGATGCGGGCGGCCGGCGTCCCGCGGATCCTCGTCGCGAACCCGCTCACCGACGCCGCCGCAATCCGGTGGGCGGCACACGACCTCCGCGATGACGCGAACGAGCTCGCGTGCTACGTGGATTCGGAACAGGGGGTCGAGCTGCTCGAGGCTGTCCTGCGGGAGGAGGCGCCCCCGCGTCCCTTGCCGGTGCTGCTCGAGCTCGGCCACGCGGGAGGTCGCACCGGGTGCCGGGGTGCCGGGGAGGCCCTCGCCGTCGCCCAACGCGTCGCGACCTCCCCGAACCTGCTGCTCGCCGGTGTCGCGGGCTACGAGGGGACGATCGCACGCGATCGAGAGCCCGCCGCGCTCGAGGAGGTCCGGCGGTACCTCGCCGACCTGCGCGTGCTGGGGACGCGGCTCCGGGAGCTCGATCTCCTGTCCTCGGGGTCGTTGGTGAGCATCGGCGGCAGCGTCTTCTTCGATCTCGTGGTCGACGAGCTCGCCGCGGGTCGATCGGATGTCGCGACGCCTGTGGTGCTGCGTGCGGGGGCGTACGTCGTGCACGACGCCGGGATGTACGAGCGCTCGTCGCCGTTCGCGCACCGAGCGGTCGAGGGCCGCTTCCGCAACGCGATCGAGGTGTGGGGGGCCGTGCTCTCCACCCCGGAGGACGGGCTCGCGATCGTCGGTCTCGGACGCCGCGATGTGTCGTTCGACCAGGGGTTGCCGCGGGTGCTGGTGGCCAGGCGAGTGGACGGCGGCGTGGACCGGATCGACGGCGCCGTGGAGGCGATCGCGCTCGACGACCAGCATTTGTACTGCCGCGTCCGAGCCGACACGCGGCTGAGGGCCGGCGATCTCGTCGCCTGCGGCATCTCGCACCCGTGCTCGATGCTGGACCGGTGGCGGTTCCTCCCCATGGTGGACGACTCTGACGCCGTGGTGGAGGTCGTGGCCACGTTCTTCTGAGCCGCCGACAGCCCGAACGTCTCAGCGAACCTGCGGCAGGAGCGCGACGGCCTCGATCTCGACGAGGAGCCCGTCGGCGAGCCGCGCTCCCACGGTGGAACGCGCGGGGTACGGCGCCGCGAACCGCTGCTCGTAGACGCGGTTGTACGCGTCGAAGTCCTCGAGGTCGCTGAGGAACGCGGTGACCTTCACGACGTCGTCCATCGAACAGCCGGCCGACGCCAGGCATCGTTCGACGTTGTCGAGGACCTGACGGGTCTGCTCCTTGACCCCACCCGCCACGAGTGTGCCATCGAGCCCGAACGCCACCTGCCCCGCCGTGTACGCGAAGGGACCGCCGACGACGATCGGACTGTACGGCGCCTTCGGCTCGGCAACGTCGGGCGGCTGTCGTGCATCCCTGGTCACGGAGACCTCCTTTCGTTCCCACGTTCGTTCGGTATCGGTCCGGGCGGTCCGGTGTCGCCGATCATCGAGGCCACGTCGGCTCCGCAGCGTCCCCCCTGCTCGAGCGCATGCTCGACCGATCCTCCCGAGAGCCGCGCGGCGAGGTACCCGGCGTTGAACGCGTCCCCCGCGCCGACGGGGTCGAGGTCCCGACGGGGAGGGGGCCGATGCTCGACCCAAACGGTCGTGAGCGCCGCGGCCCCGTCGACGCCGCGCTTGAGCACCACCTCACGCGGACCCAGATCCCGGCATCGTTCGGCGAGAGTACGGCCACCGGGTCCGCCGACCAGCTCGGCGAGCTCGGCCTCGCCGCCGATCAGGACGTCGGCCCGTTCCACGAGCGGTCGGATGAGCTCCCACGCGCGGTCGGATCCCCACAGGCCCCGGCGGAGGTTCGGGTCGACCACCCGCAGGCCGCGGGCGCGTTCGAGCAGAGCGACCGCCGCGCGCTGCGGTCCCTCGCCCAGCATGGCCGTGATGCCGGTGACGAGTACGGCCGAGGCTTGTCCCACCGGCACACCGTCCAGGTCCGCCGGCTCGAGCGCGCTCGCCGCCGAACCCGCCCGCTCGTAGACCGGCGGGCCGCCCATCGTCTCGCGGAACATCGATCCGGTCGGACGCTCGGGGTCGCGGCGGACCCAGCGGAGGTCGACGGCGTGCCCGCGCAGCTCCTCCATCACGAGGTTGCCGGCGGCATCCGTGCCGAGGCGGCTCACCCACGCGGCGCGCAAGCCGAGCCGTACGAGCGCGACGCACGCATTGCTCTCGGCCCCGCCGTGGGTGACGAACTGGGCCGGGCGTTCCCCGGTCGGCCCGGGCACCGTGATGATCGAGCGCATCGTCTCGCCGAGCGCGATCACATCAGGGACGGGCGTCACGCGTCTGCTCCCGAGAGGTCGACGGCCCGCAGGGCCTCGTCCGTGATCCGTTCGAGATCGGATCGCGTCCGCGGAGGCGCGTCGCCGGCGAGCGCGCTCCCGAGGCCGACACACGCGGCGCCCGCCTCCAACCAGCGAGGCACGTCCTCGATGGCGATCCCGCCCGTCGGGATGAAGCGGACGTCGGGGAACGGTCCCCGCAAGGCACCGAGATACCGAACCCCTCCCAGGCTCGCGGGGAACAGCTTCACGGTGCTCGCGCCCGCTGTGACCGCTCCCAGGACCTCCGTCGGGCTGAGCACGCCGGGAACCGTCGGCACGCCGAGCTCCTTTCCCTCGCGCACGATCTGCGGGACGAGCCCCGGGCTCACCAGGAAGGCGGCGCCGGCGGCCGTGAACGCTCGCGCCTCCTCCACGGTCCGGATCGTCCCCGCCGCGACCGGCGCTCCCGCCTCGCGAGCCGCGGCGACGGCCTCCAGCGCTCCGGGCGTGTCGGCAGTGATCTCGATCGCGCCGATCCCGCCGGCCCGCAGCGCGTCGACGACGGCTCCCAGGTCGCAGGGCTCCCTGTAGCGGACGATCGCGAGCACTCGGTCGTCTTCGAACGGGGACACGTGCCCTCGCTTGTCTTGACTGGGGAGCCCGGCCGAGCGTAGCATCCTGCCGAATAGTTAGGAAAGTTTCCAAACTCTTTCCGGAACTCGAGGGGGCGGCACGGCCGACCACACGTCCGCCGCGGGGCCGCCGAGCCTGCTCAAGGCGATCAACGAGCGCTCGGTC
>JBGGNG010000081.1:0-13710 GCA_041287635.1 Actinomycetota bacterium
CCTCTACGTGATCGAGTCGGGTTGCGTCGAGCGGGGCCCCGGCGACAAGGCGCGCTGGATCCGTGAGGCGCGGCAGACGATCAAGTCCTGGCCTGAGATCAAGGGGTTCTCGTACAACCACGAGAACACCGACTGCAACTACTACCTGACGTCGTCCTCATCGTCGCTCGAAGCGTTCAAGGCGATGGGGTCGGACCCGTACTTCCACAAGCAGTAGGAAGCGCATCTGGTGCGACCGGGATCCCGCCGGCTTCGCCGGCGGGATCCCGGCGCGTCGTTGTACCGACGGGTTGTTCACGACGTCGGGTAACCTCTGGCCTCGATGCCACGGCCCCCGATCCTCGTGACCGGCTCGCATCGTTCGGGCACGGGGTGGGTGAGCGACATGCTCGCGTCGACACCCGATCCAGCGGTATCCACGATCTGGGAACCGTTCAACCTGCAGGCGCGTCGCGGGGTGCGGCAGGCGCCCTTCCGCTACTGGTTCACCTACGTGACCGAGCAGAACGAGGCGGCGTTCCGCGACCCGCTCGAGCGCATGCTCGAGTGGCGCTACTCCGTGGCGGCCGAACTTCCGACCCTCCGCTCGCCGAAGGACGTGGGGCGCATGGTCCGCGATCGGAGGGTCTTCGCCTCGAACCGTCGTTCAGGGGTTATACCCCTCAGCAAGGATCCGATCGCGGTGTTCTCGACGGACTGGATGGCCGACACCTTCGCCATGGACACCCTCGTGCTGATCCGACATCCGGCTGCGTTCGCGTTCAGCATCGTGAAGCAGGGCTGGTGGCATCCGTTCGACCACTTCACGGCGCAACCGGCGATGATGCGCGACCTGTTCGCTGAGCGAACCGACGAGATCGAACGCTTCGCGAGGTCGCCGAGACCGCTGCTGGATCAGGCGATCCTGCTCTGGGTGCTGATCCACGAGCACATCGCACGCATGCGGGCGCGGCGACCCCAATGGCGGTTCGTTCGCCTCGAGGATGTGTCGCGGGAGCCGGTCCGGTGCTTCCACGAACTGTTCGACTGGCTCGGCCTCGAGTGGAGCGACGCGGTCCAGCGAGCCGTCGTCGACAGTTCGAGCGAGGGCAATCCTGCCGTCACCACCCAGGCGTCCAGCCGCCGGCGCGACAGCAAGGCGGCCGCCACCGCATGGAAGGAGCGGCTGACGCCCGAGGAGCAGGCGACGATCAAGGAGCGCACCGCTCCCGTGTGGAGGGAGTTCTACTCCGAGGACGACTGGTGAGCGATCACCGGACCGAGGGATCGGCGGCGCCGGAAGGGGCGTCGGCCGACGCAAACCCGTTCACCGTGCGCTCCGTCCGTCGGCGGCTGCTGGAAGGCTCGGCGTGGGTCTTCGGCGCCCGGGCTGCGAGCCTCGTGCTCGGCGTGGTCATCGCGTCGCTGCTTGGCCGGTTGCTGACCACCGAGGAGCTGGGCGTCTACGCCAGCTCGTTCACGCTGGCGTTGATCGGCTCGGCCCTCGCCAAGCTCGGTCTGGACCGAGCGGTGGTCCGGTTCGTCGCGGGTGCTTTGGGCACCGGGGAACCCGGGCGTGCACGGTCGGCGATCCGCATCGCGGTTGGCCTAGGCAGCGCGGGGGCGGTCGCGCTGGGCGTGTTCATGGCCGCTGGTCCAGGTCAGGCGCTAGCGCGGGAGGTGTTCCACTCCCCGGCGCTCGCCGCGGCGATCCCTCTGGCGGCCGGCTGGCTGATCGCGATCGCGATCCAGTCGCTCACGGTGGAGAGCTTCCGCGGGCTGTCGGCGTTCAGCTTCGCCACCATCTTCGACGCGTTGATCGTGGACTCGGTGTCGGCCGCCACGTTCGCCGCGATATGGGTGGCCGGCATCGAGGTCGGTGCCAGGGGTGTGATCGCAGTCAGCGCCGCTGCCACAGCGCTCGCGGCCGGCATCGGCATGACCCTGCTCTTCCGGCGCATGCGTTCGCTCGAAGGGCCGGGCGGCGTTGCGCCCCGAGAGATGCTGCACGTCGGCTGGCCATTGATGTTCACGAACCTCGCGATCCTCTTTCTCGGGAGCGGTGTCGACCTGTTGATCCTCGGTGCGTTCGAGCCCCAGAGCGAGGTCGGCTTGTACGCAGCGGCCTCACGCCTGGTCGTGTTCGTCGTGACGCCGTTCGTCGTCTTCTCGGGGGTGATCCCGCCGATCATCGCGGAGCTGCACGCGCAGGGGAAGATGCGGCAGCTCGAGCGGGCTCTGCGCGCGGGAGCAACGCTGGCCGGCATCCCTTCGTTCGCGGTCCTACTCGTCTTCCTGCTCTTCGGGCCTTGGGTGCTCGAGGCCGTGTGGTCCAAGCCGATCTACCGAGAGGCCGCTCCGATCTTGATCGTGCTCTCGCTGGGCAGACTCATCGCGGTGTGGGCCGGCTCCGCGGGGGTCACGCTCATGATGACCGGGTATCAGCGGGCGATGATGGTCACCACGCTCCTTTCGGCCGCCCTGAGCGTGGGCGCAGGCATCGTTGGCGCGGCGGCCTTCGGGGCGATCGGCGTGGCGGTGGCGACCGCGTCCGCGCAGATCCTGCAGAACACGATGCAGCTCGTGATCGTGCACCGGCGCCTGGGCGTGTGGACGATGATCCACCTGTCGCCGGGCGAGCTCTATCGATATCTGCGCCCGCACGGCCGCAGCGGCGAGGCGGCGGAAGACGCCGCCGAGCAGGTGGCGGAGGTGCTCGTGCAGGCTCCTGACGACGACGCTGTGCCGCCGGGAGCGGGCGGCGCTCAGTCCGAGACGGAGCCCGGTGAGGAGTCCCCGTAGGGCCAGATCTCGAGGCCGTGTACCGCGTTGCGCACGTCCATCGTGATGTTCACCGATCGCACCGTCTCCTCGGCGTCGATGTCGTAGACCGTCACCGTCGCCGGCGACGAGCCACCGACGAGGCGTCCGTCGTCGAGCACGGTGAGGCCTCGCCCGAACGTCGGCCGAGCGAGGTCGCTGGGCAGATCGGCGTGCTCGAGGCTCTCGCCCTGGTAGGTAGGCAGTTGGACCGACCGCAGCACCCGACCGTCGCGGGTCGCATAGGCGATGCGGTCGGTCTTCGTGTGGTTGAACAGCACGCCGTCGCGGAACGGGCGTGTGTTGTGGGTGCCGAACGGAGTGGCGGCGTACTTCTGCAGGCGCGGTGCGTCGATGCGCCAGAGAGCCGAGAGCTTCGTGCCGCAGGTGTAGATCTCGCTGTCGCGCACGAACACGTTGTTCACGTGGCTGGTGTCGGCCGGCTCAGGGCCTCCGGGCGCCGAGGGGTCGTAGGCGCGGAACGAGGGCCTCACGCGCAGGCGCAGGGTGCGTCGCAGCTTCCACGCGTCAGAGTAGCGAAGGCACCACGCCCTCGTGAAGCGCTGCGAGACCAGGTCCATCTCGAGCACCGAGTCGAACCCGGTCGACGCCATGAACAGATGGCCTTCGTGCACCGTGATCTCGTGACAATGCTTCAGGTAGGGGTTGCGGATCGACCCTCGTCGCACGAAGTCTCGGTCGTAGATGAAGATCTCGTCGCTCGCTGCGAGGTAGGTCATGCCGTCGTGGAACGCGATGCCGCGGAGCCCCCGATCGCCGCCGCGACCTTCCCAGTCGATGCCGGCCTCGGACCAGTCGAGCACCTGGGTCGTGTCGCCCCGCTCGAGGTCAACGAGGTAGAGGCCGCCGTGGCTCTCGCCCTGGTGCACGGAGCGCACGACCGAGCTGCACACGACGGTGGGGAGCGGAGCCTCGGCGACGGGAGTCGACGCCGCCGGATGCTCGTGTGTCGCCTCGCCCATCATCGCGCAACCTCCTGACGCCCATCGGTCGCCCCGGCCGGCAGCCACCCCGGAAGGTCGGCGTACCCGATGGCCCGCAGGCGCCTCGCGAGCGCTGCGTTGCCTGGCGCGAACAGATCCTGCAGCGCGAACCGGGTCTCGGGCGCCATGTGCTCGGGCTCCGGCCGGCGGTTCAACGCGTAGTACATCTTCCTGAGTGGATCCTTCAGCTTTCGCCGGCTTCCCAGCACGCGCTCGCTGTTCAGGGCCAGCGCGAGGCGCTGCAGTGCGGCGCTGCGCACGGGCACCGTCTTGTTCTCGACGCTGTAGGTGATGGAGTCGGCGGCGGCCGGGTCGATGCCCAGCCACCCGCTCAGATCCCGGACCGTCGCGACCGGGTCGGCGGTCATGCGCTCGAAGAAGACCACGCGGAAGCGATCCGTGAACGTCTCGAGCCAGGGGTCGAGGTACTCGTCGTAGAACCCCCCCTGGAGCGTCCAGTAGCGGAGGTTCTCGCTGGATGGCGCCTCGCGCCGTTCCCGCACCACGCGGCACGCCTCGACGTAGCCCTCGAATGTCATGTCGGCCGGCAGATCCGCCAAGCGGGTGCGCATGAACCGGAACGTCGACCAGAGCCGATCGACCGGGTCGCGCAGTAACACGATCACCTTGACGCCCGGCAGCGTCTCGCCCATCGTCGAGGCCACCGCGGCTCCGCCGTGGAAGTACTGAGGGCTCGCCTCGAGGCGATGAAGCTCGGCGCCACACCGATCGAAGTGCGCCGCGTACTCCTCGATCGGAGCGAGGGCCCTGTCGCCCTCGCTGAGCGCAGTGAAGTAGCGGATCTCCTTCACATCGCTTGCGCACACGTCGGGGTGTTGCGACAGGTACCAGAACAGCGAGGTCGTGCCGGCCTTGCCCACCCCAACGATCACGACGGTGGGGAGCGCGAGGTTGGCTGCGATGTCGGTCACCGAGGAAGCATCTCCGATGCGATCGGGGGCGGAGCCTCCGAGGATACCGGTAGGCGTCAGGGCGGGCCTCGGCCGAAAGGCGACGGGCGATACCGTCGAACGGCGCGCAGCAGCCGACCTTCGGTCCGGGGCGCCGGTGCTAGCATCCGCTCGAGCGGGACCCGAATCCTGCATGCACGCCATGTCGATCGCCGAACATTCAACCGTGATCTTCCTGCATGTCGGCAAGACCGCCGGCGCGACGATGCGACGCGCCCTTCGCCGGCAGTTCCGCCGGGGCGAAGTGATGGAGGTTCGGGCGCCGACCGTGACGCCCGGTCGTCTTCGGCGGGACGGCGCCGTGGACTGGTTCGCCTCGTTGCCCGAGGAGGAGCGCGGCAGGCCGCGGCTGATCATGGGACACATGACGTACGGGCTGCACGAGTTCGTGCCGAGGGCCAGCGAGTACGTGACGTTGCTGCGGGAACCGATCGCGTTGGTGCGATCGCAGTTCCACCACGTTCGACGCCACGAGGGACACGTGCTGCATGAACAGGCGAAGGCTTACCCCGATCTCGCGTCGTACATCGAGAGCGGGCTGTCGCTCGAGATGGACAATTCGCAGACGCGTGCGTTCGCCGGCGACACGACCGCACCGTTCGGAGCGTGCACGACCGAGATGCTCGACCGCGCGAAGGCGAACCTCGAGTCGTTCGCGGTCGCCGGTCTCACCGAGCGCTTCGACGAGTCGATCGTCGCGATGATCAGGGCGTTCGGCTGGCGACGGGTGCTCTACGTCACGACCAACGTCGATCCCCGTCGTTCCGAACGCCCCCCCCTGGCCGACACAGAGCTCGAGCTGGTGCGCGCGCACAACGGTTACGACATCGAGCTCTACGAGTGGGCGAGCGAGCGATTCCAGCGGAACGTGGTGAACGCGGAGGGGTTCGCCGACGTCCTGGATGCGTTCGTGGACAGGAACCGCCGCTACGGCCCGATCGGCAGGCTCGCCGCGATGCCGAGGTCCTCGGTGTCACGCATCCGGTCCCGCTGACCAGGGTTCCGCCTCGAGCGCCTCGTCGAGCTGCGATGAGAGGGCCGCCGGATCGGTGACGGGGAGGCGACACGAGAAGCCCTCGCACACGTAGGCGGTCGTGACCCCTGCCTTCGAGGAGCGCCCTCGCAACAGGGGGATGGTCCGCTGGGGTTCGGCGTCGCCTGGTCGCGCGACGGCGAGCACCACGTTCGGGCGGAACCGTCGCGCGTTCGCTTCAGCAACCATCGCGATCGTGTCGGCGTCGGTAGGATCACCGACGATCGCGACCTGGCGTCCGGGGCCGATCAGCCGGTCGAGGGCGCAGAGGGCATGGCCGAATGCCGTGGGCGCGCGATCGAAGGCGTCACCCACGGCCCGGAGCGCGGCGTCGGCGTCGGCCTCCAGGTCGCCATCAGCGGTGAACGCCGCGAGCCGAAGGAACACATCTGCCGCGGCCGAGTTCCCGCTCGGGGTGGCGTTGTCGTAGAGCTCCTTCGGGCGAACGACCAGGGTCTCGGCGTCCGATCCGGTCTGGAAGAAGCCACCCCGCTCGCGGTCGGCGAAGAGACGTCGCAGGTCGTCGGTGAGCTCCCGTGCACGCTCGAACCATGCGAGCTCGAACGTGGTCTCGTACAGGGTGAGGCAGGCCGACGCCATGAGGGCATGATCGTCGGCGAACCCCGGCCCCCCCGCGACCCCGTTGCGCCAGGCCCGTAGGAGCCGGCCGTCTGATCCCCGGAGATGCTCCAGCACGAACGTCGCTCCCCGCGATGCCGCCGCCGCATACGCCGGCTCGCCGAGTGCACGACCCGCCTCAGCGAGTGCGGCGATCGCCATGCCGTTCCACGCGGCGAGGACCTTGTCGTCGGTCGCCGGTCGCACGCGCCCCTCACGGGCCTCGAACAGCACCCGCCGGGCGTCGTCGACCTCGGCGGAGAGATCGACCGGGTCGAGAACGACGGTGGCTGCGTCGTCCAACCCGAGGCCCGGGTGCCGCAGTACGTTCGTGGGTTCGTGTTCCCCGATCCAGTTGCCCTCGGGCGTCGCCCCGAACGCCATCGCGAGCGGTTCGCCGACGAGATCCACGAGCTCAGCCCACGACCACGTGAAGAACGCGCCTTCGACGCCCTCGGAGTCGGCATCCTGCGAGGAGTAGAAGCCCCCTTCGGGGTGCTGCATCTCGCGGAGCAAGTATTCGGCGGTCTCGGTCGCGACCGTCCGGTAGCGCTGAGCTCCGGTCACCTGCCACGCCCGCGTGTACAGCTGCAGCAGCAGGGCGTTGTCGTAGAGCATCTTCTCGAAGTGGGGCACGTGCCACCGCTCATCGGTCGAGTAGCGGGCGAAGCCGCCCCCGAGCTGGTCGTAGATCCCGCCGTCGGCCATCCGGTCGAGCGTGATCGTGACCATGTCGAGGGCGCCGTCCACGCCGCGCACCGCCCGCCGCAGCAGGAATTCGAGCGTCATCGGCTGCGGGAACTTGGGGGCGCCACCGAACCCACCCCAGGTCGGGTCGAACGCGTGCCGCAGGCCGGCGAAGGCCGCGTCGGCCAACGTCCGGTCCAGAGGACCCCGTGTCGAGGGCGCGGATGCCGCCCGCGCGATCGCCTGCGTGACCCGTTGACCCTGGCTGACGACCTCGGCTCGCCGATCGCGCCACGCCTCCGCGACGCCCCGAAGCAGATCCCGGAACGCCGGCATCCCGTGTCGGGGCTCCGGGGGGAAGTAGGTGCCTGCGTAGAACGGTTCTCCCGACGGGGTGAGGAAGGCGGTCAGCGGCCAGCCACCCTGGCCCGTCATCGCCTGGACGGCATCCATATAGATCGCGTCCAGATCCGGTCGCTCCTCGCGGTCGACCTTGATCGAGACGAAATGCTCGTTCATGAGCGCCGCCGTCGTCTCGTCCTCGAAGGACTCGCGTTCCATGACGTGACACCAATGGCACGCCGCATACCCGATCGACAGGAAGATCGGCTTGTCGTCGATCGCCGCCTTCTCGAGCGCCTCGTCGCCCCACGGGTACCAGTCGACGGGGTTGCGCGCGTGTTGCAGCAGGTAGGGACTCGACTCCTTCGCGAGTCGGTTCGATCGGAGTTGTGGTCGATCGGGCATGGTCCGTCCAGTGTGTCACTCGGCGGGGCGCAGGCGATTCAGACGGCCCGTGCTCCTGCCGATGGAAGCGTATGCCCGTCCGCATCCGCGTCATGGTCGTGAGCCTCGAGCCGCGCCTGAGGCGCCTCCTCGTCGAGTCGCTCCCGACACGAGGCCCGGTGTCGGTGGTGGATGTCGTCGCCGACGAGCTGGGCGCGCTGGATGCGCTCTCCCGTGGTGCGGTCGATCTCGTGGTCGTGGATCTCGATCGGGCCGACGGGCGCGGCACCGAGGTGATCGCGGCGATCGCTCGCGCCGGCGGCGTCGGGCGGGTGCTCGCCGCGAGCGAACGCGGTGGGGCCGAGGTCGCGGCCGACGCGCTGTCCGCCGGGGCCTGCGGCGTGCTGCCGCCGGATCGCGACGGATCCCTGGTCGAGGTGTTCCACCGCGCCCTCGCCGGCGAGTTGGTGCTGCCCGCGGAAGATCTCTCCCTGTTGGTCGACCGGATCACCTCGCCGGGGCGCGGCGATCCAGGGAGCGCGAACGGCCTGGGGACGCTCACGCCCCGCGAGCGTGAGATCCTCCAGACGCTCGCGGCGGGCGCGTCCACCGTGGACGTCGCCGAGGCGTTCGGTATCAGCCCGCTCACCGTGCAGAGCCACGTGAAGAGCATCCTGGCCAAGCTCGGGGTTCACTCGAAGGTCGAGGCCGTGCGCATCGCATGGCGGCACGGTCTGGCCACGACTTCTCGGACACCTGCGGGTGCGGCCACGAGCGCGGGATAGCTCGTTCATGGACCCTCAGACCGTGTCGGTCGTGATCGCGGCCGGTCATGGCGTGGTGGGAGAGGTCGTGCGGCGTGCGTGTGAGGCGGAGCGGGGCGTGGTGGTCGTCGGCGAGGTTCGCGACGGGACGGCTCTGCTCGAGGCGTGTCGGTCGCTTCGGCCCGACGTCATCGTGCTCGACGAGGGTCTCGACGGCGGCGGACGGGAGCTGCGCGCACTCCGATCGCTCCGCGAGGAAGGCGTGGCCGTCGCCGCTGTGGTCCTGACCGATCGGTCCGACGGCGCATCGGTGCTCTACGCGCTCCGACTCGGCGCCCGCGGGTACGTTCGCAAGGCGGCCGGGCTCGCTGCGGTGGGATCCGCCGTCCGGACCGTGGCCGACGGCGGTCGGGCGATCGAGCCGGAATCCGAGCAGGCAGCCATCTTGGCACTGGGGCGGTTCGCCCAGCAGGCACGGGAAGGCTCCGAGGTCGAGGCCTCTCTCACGGCCCGCGAGCACGAGATCCTCATGTTGGTGAGCCAAGGGCTCACGATGCAGCAGGCTGCCCGCCGTCTCGGCATCTCGCCGCGCACGGTCGAGACCCACGTCGCGAAGCTCTATCGCAAGCTGGGCGTGCGCACCCGTGTTCAGGCGGTCGCCAGAGCGGTCCATCTCGGTCTCATCGAACCCTGATGTGGTCCCGTGCTCGCCTCACGCCTGCGTGCGATGCTCAGTCCTCGACCCACCCACGCCGATAGGGACAGGGGCCTCTGAACAGGCGGCCACAACGTCCCGATGTCCCTGCGGAAGGCACCATGGGTCAACGACCGACCACGACATCACCGTCACGCGCTCGCCGGCTCGGCGTGATCGTCGTCGATCCGTTGCCGGTGGTTCGCGCCGGCCTCACGATGCTGATCGACGACCGGCCCGACATGGACGTGATCGCTGAGACGGGGACGGCCGATGAGGGCCTCGAGATCGTGAGCCGGGTGCGCCGCTCCCGCGTCGTGATCCTGGTGGGCCTCGGGCTCGCGGGGGAGCATGACGCGTTCTGGCTGATCCGCACGCTGCGTGAGCGGTTCCCCACCCACGCCATCCTCGGTTGCGGCGCGAACGCCGATGCCACGACGGTCTCGCGAGCGCTCTTCATGGGAGCCGACGGGTTCGTCGACAAGAACATCGATCCGGTCGAGTTCCTGCAGTCGCTCCGGCGCGCCGCCGACCGGGAGATGGTGCTGGCGGGGCCGCAATCGGTCGCGGTCGGACAGATCGCGGAGGGCCTCGAGCGTCGGCGCGATCTCGACGTGCGACTGACCCCGCGTGAGCGACAGGTGCTGACCGTCGCCGCCGAGGGGCTCACCGCTCGGGAGATCGCGGCTCGCCTCGGGGTGCGCGAACGAACCGTCACCACGCACCTCGCGCGCATCTACGGGAAGCTCGGTGTCGGCAGCCGACTCGCGGCGATCCGTCTAGCCGCCAGGGCCGGGCTCGTGACGGTGGGTGTTCCCGAGTAGTCCCACCGGACCATCGAACTACCTCGTATCGAGTACGTAAGCCTACGTAGCCACCCTCCGGGAAAGAAGGAATTCCCTGGTCAGAGGGGTCGGCCTACCGTGTCGTTGCGCTCAAGCTTTCGCGCCGAAGGGTCGAAAACCCCTTCGATAGGACGGGATCGAGTTTGGAGGAAGGGGGTGCAATACATGCTTCGTCTCTACACGGGAGTCACCACCTACTGGGCCGACCTCAAGGGTCGTGTCGCCGAGGAGGGTGGTGCAACGGCGGTCGAGTACGCGCTGATGGTGGCGCTGATCGCGGTCGTGATCATCGGTGCTGTGGCCTTCATCGGGACCAGCGCGAGTGACACGTTCACGGAGGTTGGCAACGAGGTTGCCGGCACCTAAGAAGCACCTGCTCGAGCGGCCGGTTCCGCCGGCCGCTCGCTCGTCCGGGACGCGATGGTGGCCCGAACGAGCGAGGGACCGGCGGACTGCGGGATCGAAAGAACGCAGGCACGGATCCGCATCCACAGGGTCAAGGCCGACGGAACGCGGCCGATGGATAGACATCGTTCGACATCGCAGATGTCCATGAAAGGAGCAAGAAGATGAGGTCACGCGGTCTGGTGGTCGCCATCGCCGTGGTCCTCGCCATCGTGGCGGCGGCAGCGGTCATCCTCTACACGAACGGCGTCAAGAGCGACGCAGTGACCGGAGGAGCGCTCTCCGTCGTCGTGGTGTCCAAGCAGGACATCGCGGCGAACACGAACCTGAATCCGCTGATCGACGAGGGCGTGTTCAGCGAGCTGAAGGTGCCGACCGACGCAGTCGTCGGGGGTGCGGTCACCAGCGTCGCCGAACTCCGTGGTCAGACGACCACCGCTCCCGTGCTCGCGAACGAGCAGATCGCGATCGCGCGACTGTCCAGCGGCGAAGCCCCCAAGGGTGGTGCGCTCGGCATCTCCGAAGGCAACGTCGGGCTCCCGATGGTGCTCGAGGGCGGTCCCGCCGGCTACGGCAACATCCAGCGTGGCGACAACGTGGTCGTCTACGCCACCTTCAAGGCGGGCCAGTTCGTGCAGAAGGGCGCGCTCCGTCAGATCCTCTCGCCTGCGCAGCTCGCGAAGGTGCTCCAAAGCACCGGGAGCACCGGCCCCGTCGTGCTGATCCCGTTCCAGTTCACCGTCGCGGTGGTGCCTTCGGCTCGGGTGTTGAACATCGAGAACCCGGCGGTCGTCGAGGGAACCAAGTTCAGCGAGACGGACATCCCGGTCACGTTGGACCTGACGCCTGAGGATGCGGGGGCGGTCACCTACGCACTCGTGAACGCCGACCTCGTGAACCTCGGCCTGCTGCCGCCGGAGAACGAGGATGGCTACTCGGTCGAGGCCAGCCTGGGTGCTTCCTACGACGACATCGTGGGGGCGAAGGGGGCATGACCGAAGCCAGCGTCGTCGCCGTCGGGACGCCGCAGTCCTTCCGCCAGCAGCTGGCGCGATCCCTCGAGATCGAACCAGACGAGGTGGGCTGGGTCCAGTCCGCGACCGCGGCAGAAGAGCTCCTGATCCACGCCTTCGGCCCGATCGATGTGCTCGTGCTGTCGCCCGAGGTCAAGGAGCCTGACGCCCTCGGACTCGCTGAGTTCGTGGGGCGCCAAGCCCCGGGCACCGCGATCGTGATGGTGCGCGACCACACGTGGAACGGGCTGCTGCCCGCCGCGATGCGGGCGGGCATCCGCGACGTGGTCGACATGACTCAGGGGACCGAGGAGCTGCGGGATGCCGTCGAGCGAGCCGTGGTGTGGGCATCGAACCTGCGCTCGGTCGCCGTCACGCGGTCGGAGAGCCCAGGGGGCGGCCAGCGAGGGAAGATCATCTCGATCTTCTCCTCGAAGGGCGGGGCCGGGAAGACGTTCCTGACCAGCAACCTCGCGTGTGCGATCTCGGAGGTCACCGGCCAGGACACGGCCGTCGTCGACCTCGACTTCGACATGGGCGACGTCTTCACCTACTTCGGCAGCGAGCCACCGTCGAACATCCCGGACCTGATGGCTCTCGGTGAGGGCGCCGACCACGAGCGCATGCGCACGGTCGGCCTTCAGGTCACCGACCACCTCTGGGCGTACGGCGCACCGGCGGACCCCACGGCCGAGGCGCCGGCGGGCGAGGCGATCGGGAAGTTCCTCCGCGCGATGCGCAACGACTTCCCGTACGTGATCGTCGACGCGTCGGTCGACTACTCCGACTCGGCGCTCGTGTGCTTCGACCTGTCGGAGTTGATCTGCCTGATCACGAGCCTCGACGTCGTGGGCGTGAAGCACCTCGGCAAGGCGCTCGACACCCTCCTGCAGATCGGACTTCCACGCGACCGCCTGCGCGTCGTCCTGAACCGGGCCGACTCCAAGGTCGGACTCGATGCGAGCGACGTCGAGCGGGTCATGAAGGTCCAGGTGGACGCGATGATCCCCTCGAGCCGGCTCGTGCCGACGTCCCTGAACAAGGGCCGCCCGGTCGTGTTGGACGAGCCGTCGTCCGAGGTGGCCGTTGCCGTCCGGCAGCTGGCTGGCAAGTTCGTCGACGGGACGGGCGTGAGCGAGAGCGTCGCGTCGACCAACGGGGAAGGCCGCAAGAAGAAGCGGCGCTTCGCCCGAACCTAGGCAGGGAACGAGGAGAGGAGCACCCCAGATGTCGCTGGCAGACAGGCTGGCCAAAGCCCAGCAGACGGACCGGATCGCCGAGGTCCGGACCAAGGTGCAAGAGCGCCTGGTCGAGGTCCTCGGTCCGCGGCTCTACGACTCGACGTTGTCCGACACCGAGCTCGAAGGCCTGGTGCATCAGCGCCTGCGCGAGCTGCTCGACGAGGAAGAGAACAGCCTCTCCGCCCAGGAGAAGCTGCTGATCGTTCGTCAGATCGGCGACAGCGTGCTCGGCCTTGGCTCCCTCGAGCCGTGCATCCGTGACCCCGAGGTCACGGAGGTCATGGTGAACAACTGGGACACGATCTACGTGGAACGGGCGGGCAAGCTCTTCTGGACCGGCACGAAGTTCCACGACGAGCAGCAGTTGCGCCGCACGATCGACAAGATCGTCGGCAAGGTCGGCCGCCGCGTGGATGAGGCGTCGCCGTACGTCGACGCCCGCCTGCCCGACGGTTCGCGCGTGAACGCCGTGATCCCCCCGCTGGCCCTGGACGGTCCGGCGCTGACGATCCGGAAGTTCGCCGCCGACCCGTATCAGGCAGACGACCTCGTGGAGTTCGGGACGATGAGCTCCGCCGTCGCGAAGTTCCTCGAGGCGTGCGTGCGAGGCCGAACGAACATCATGGTCTCCGGTGGGACCGGCGCCGGGAAGACGACGACGCTGAACGTCCTGTCGTCGTTCATCCCCGACGACGAGCGCATCATCACGATCGAAGACGCGGCTGAGCTGCGGCTCCAGCAGCCTCATGTGGTGCGCCTCGAGTCGCGTCCGCCGAACATCGAAGGCAAGGGCGCCGTCGTGATCCGTGACCTCGTGCGCAAGTCGTTGCGCATGCGGCCCGACCGCATCGTCGTCGGTGAGGTCCGCGGTCCCGAGGCACTCGACATGCTGCAGGCGATGAACACCGGC